>MVZQ01000090.1 GCA_002068435.1 Euryarchaeota archaeon ADurb.BinA087
ATCTGCATCAGCCAGGCAATCCCCTCGTGAAACCGCATCAGGCTGTTTTTATGGATAAACATGCTGTTGCCGAGGACCAATCCTGCAATGTATGCTGCGAGGAATCCGCTTCCACCGAGAGATGCGGTCACCCCGTAGGTCATCATAACAAGAGCCAGGGTGAGCACCGGATAGAGCCCTTCAAACTCGAGCTTGAGCCGATTGATGAGATAGACCATCGCCCTGCCCATACCGTATCCGATGAGTCCACCCACTGCCATCTGCTGGATGAAGAGCGGGATCAGGATGAGGGGTGACAGGTTCGGGTTCAGGAGGAGGGTGATGGCCCCGATGGTGAGGAAGACCGCCATCGGATCGTTGCTTGCAGACTCGAGTTCGAGGAGCGGCCGGAGCATTCCCTTCAGGCTCGCCCTCTTTGTCCGTAAAATGGAAAAGACCGCTGCCGCATCAGTTGATGATACAACGGCTCCCAGGAGGAATCCTTCGAGCAGCGATACTTCGAACACGACAATCGCGAGACCTGCCATAAGGAGCGCGGTGAGCAGGACCCCGATGGTCGAGAGGACTGCCGCCTGGGGTAGTACCGGCCTGACTTCAGACCAGCGGGTATCGAGCCCTCCGGAGAAAAGAATGTAGGTGAGGGCAATGACCCCCACAGCCTGGGCTATCCAGGGATCGTCAAAGTAGATGCCCCCGGGACCCTCTGACCCGGCAAGCATCCCCACCAGAAGAAAGATCAGGAGAGCGGGGACGCCAAGCCTTCCGGACACCTTGTTGGCAAGGATACTGACTATGATCAGTACCGCGATAACAAGGAGGATGTATTCAATGGAGGGTTGCATCAGTCGTTCCTGCCTCAAAAGATCCGTTGGGGAATACCGCATCCAGGCCTTTGGGCAGGCTGGTGCCGTCTTCCTCGCGTTTTATTCATCATTAGGGAAAGATCCTAAAAAAAGGTGGTTATCAGGGGAAGGATTATTTGGAACAGAGACGGGTCGGATATTCGTCCCTGCGCACCTGCCGGCCCGGTTCTCCCACGTTTGACCGTGGATCAAGATACTCCATGCTCTATGCGCTGCTGTTTACTCCATGCTCTGCTTCGATCATTGCCGGCAGCTGTTCTCCCTTCCCGCTCCTGTATGACCCGCCGGTCCGGTTGGTGTCCGTCTCCAGACCAACAGTTCGATCACCCACACCGTCTCGGAGAGAAATCCTGTGGAAGCACCATAATGCTCTGATTTACAACACCGGTGAGTTGGATCGTTCCGCTATTGTCCACATAGTAACACCGGGCCGAGAAGATGGGAAGCCCGGAGCCTTCCTGGATGAACGCAACGTACCAGCCATCATCAGCCTGTTCTGTTCTTATCGATCGTGGCGGCATACTATCCGACGGGTATGAAGAGAGATCAGGGTACATCTGCTGGAGTATCCGGATCGCATCGCGTTCATCAATCCTTCCCGTTCTTCCATCGGTCTCCCACCACAAGCGGACCTCGGACCTGTCCGGTTTGAAATAATACAGGGAACAGAGCCTGGGAGGATACTGCCCGGTCCGGTATCCCTCAATGAGGAAGAGGGCCTCGTTCCCCACCGTTGAGGTCTCCTCCAAGGGACAGTACGAGCTGATCGGGGACACCACCGGGGCTGCAGGTTCCTCTGAATCGATCTCCTGCATCAGCATCACTGCGTCATCACGCGTGATCCAGCCATCAGGGACCGCAAGGACCATGACCGGCTGGTGGGGATGCATACGAAGGTCATCCAGAAAATCCAGGGGGCTGTGGGTGCTGAAATAGCAGGAATCCCCGGTCGAAAGGTATTCATCTCCACGACCAGCAAGGTGATCCAGGCTGCAATTATCACCAGCCGGACTGGGTGCAATATCTGAAGAGATTTCCGTCCCAGGACCGGGATCGTCCGTTGCAGGGGAGGGGAAGGGAGCCAAACACCCTGATAGAATCACCGCAGCAAGCAGGGTGAGGATGAGGATTCCCCAAACCGGACCAGGATTGTGCATGATGTCAAACATGATCGTTCTGATCGCAAAAAAGGTGGGAGAGCCGATCCAATAAAGTAATACCGCCAGCAGGGAAATCTATTGAACCATGACCGGGACGGGACCAGGAAGGGGAAAGATGGCTCTCTCTCCTGGATGCATGCCCTGAAAAAATGGCATGATACCCGGAGGGCTACAGGCAGACCCGACGAAAAATGCCGGGTCAGGGTCATATCAACAGCCGCTGACCGCCATCCGGGCAATCATGAAGTATGAAAATGCCAGGGGCGTTTTCATAGGAAAAAGCAGGTCCCTCCTCCTCCCTCCCCTGTCCTGCTGACGTACATCTGAGATCGGGGATATCACGATGCTTTCTATCAACACGGTCACATCCGGCGGAGCAACACCGAAAAGACACGCTCTTCCTGGGAAAAGGGGTGAGCATCCCTGGCGGTAATTGACGTATCTCTCCTGTCCAAGAATTTTTCAGGAAGGAAAATACTCGACGGAATAACATTCTCCGTGGAGAAGGGGGAAATATTCGGGTACCTTGGTCCAAACGGGGCCGGCAAGACCACCACCCTGCGGGTACTCCTCGGACTGCTGTCACCCACGTCCGGTTCGGCAACGGTGCTGGATGCCGATCTCGCAAAGGACGACGCAACGAGGAGCCGGGTAGGGGTCCTGATGGAGAACAACGGCCTCTACGACCAGCTCACTGCCAGAGAGAACCTGGTGTATTATGCACGCCTCTATGAGGTAGGCCGGCCAGCAGACCGGGTGACCGAGCTCCTGGAGTTCGTGGGACTGACCGGCCGGGAAAAGGACCTTGTCGGGAATTTCTCCACCGGCATGAAACGGAAACTGGGGATCGCCCGGGCCCTCCTGCACCGGCCGGAGATCCTCTTTCTCGATGAACCCACATCGGGGCTCGATCCCGAAGCCCAGCACATGGTGAGAGAGCTCATCCTCCGGCTCTCCCAGGCAGAGTCGATGACTGTTTTTCTGAACTCCCACAACCTTGACGAGGTGCAACGGACCTGTTCCCGGGTGGCAATCCTGCACCAGGGCCGTATCCGCGCCCTTGACAGCGTCCGGCACCTCACCTCGGCAGGGAGGAAGACCGGTTTTTCAGTGACTCTTGCTGACCCGGGCCAGGCGGGCAAGGCAATGGACATCCTCTCTTCAATGGAAGGGATCGACGAGGTCGCCCGGAACGAGAATGTCCTTGGGATGATGCTTGTGACCGTCCCGCCCCACGAGATTGTGGCTGGACTCGTAAGAAACGGCATACGGGTGGAGGAGGCTAGGATCCAGAAGAGGTCGCTCGAAGAGATCTACCTTGACGTGATGCGACAGGCAGAGGGAGGGGTGGCATGAGCAGGATCACGGTAGTGGCAGAAAAAGAGGTCCGCCAGCTGGTAAAATCGCGCAACGTCATGCTCTCTGCATTGATCTTTGTGGTAGTGTTCGGGATATTCACCATCCCGGCGGCGCTTGGGGGCATGGGAGAGGCGGGGAATGCGATGGATACCCTCGGCTTTTACCTTGTGCTCACCCTGGGTATCTTTATGGGGTATCTCTTCACCGCACAGGTCTTTCTCCGGGAGAAGCAGTCCGGTGTGATCGAGACCCTGCTCTGCACCCCACTCTCCCTGCGGGAGCTCTGGTCCGGTAAAGTAGCCGGGGTCACGATCCCTGCAACCCTCCTGACCTACTTCTCGGCAGTACTTATCACGGGAACCGCTTCCATCTTCACCGGGGAAACCCTCCTCCCCTCGGTCCCGGTCCTTTTCCATATCATTATCGTCGTCCCGGCATTTATCGCTGCGACGAGCGGCCTGATAGGCTTCACGCAGTTCATGCTTGGCATGAGAGAGAACCAGATCCTCAACTTTGGCATCATCTTTGGCATCATATTCCTGATCACGTTCGTCCGTGAGCTTGCAGGCCCGGGATTTTCGGTGACCTGGGGGGTGGTAGCGGCAACGGGAGGGCTGGCCTTGCTGATCATCATGGTCACCGCCTGGCTCACCAGGTTCCTCTCCCGGGAGCGAATCATGGTCACCCTCCCTGAGTGAAGGAAGATTCCCCCGGACCCACTCATTTCCGATTCGTACTCATGCACGGAATCCTTCATAACGGTGAGGGATCCCGATCAGGACAATTTTGCTAAAGCAGGAGTGTAGGAAAAAGGGGAGGAGGAAGAGGGTCACCATCCGAAGAACCTGGAGATCCAGCCCGACTCCTTCCCGAAAAAGATCTTCCCGCCTTCACTGGCCTTCCGGACATCCTCGATGGTATAGAGGAGGTCGGGATATTCGTTCCTGAGGAGGATGGTCAATCGACCGAGGGCTCTTCTCGGCACCACCATCAGCAGGACGGCCACTGCAGAGGAGAACGCCCCGGATCCCTCGAGGCGGGTGATTCCGTATCCCATGCCTGAAAGCCGGGTGATGAGGGGCTGGGGATCCTTTGCGCTGATGATCCGGACCACGACATCCCCGAGGCTGATCCGGTCCTCGATCTCCATGCCGATCACGGTCCCGATGCCATACCCGGCAATATAGGCGATAATGCCCCCGATATTGTCCAGGTTTGTCAGCACCAGCCCGGTGGAGAGGAGCCATATTGCGATCTTTCCCACCCCGATCCCGGCTGCGAGGTACTTGTGCCCCCGTGCAACATAGACCGTGCGGATCGTCTCGAGGCTCGTCTCGACTATCCGTGCAACGAAGATGGTGAGCGGGAGCATGAGTCCGGCAGGGATCATGATATCGGCGATGTGGGCTATTCCTCAATGCTGGTGGGTTCTTTACCGATATAGGCTTTGTTACCCGTTTTTTCCCGGGTGATGCAGAAGTGGGGTTCTGAATTTCTTTTTATCCATATGCTTGCAGCAACCGCCATGGTATTCACGATGGCAACTTCCCTGTCAACGGCATCACCATTGACTGATTTCTGGTTTCCTGCAGTGAAGACGGTGACATTCATCACTACCGGGGCACAATGGCAGCCCTCGAAAATGCTTTATAGTGCAGAGAGAAAGTTCTGGTTGCCGGTCTGACCGGCAATTGACGTTTATCCTTACGGGGAAATATCATGATACGAGTAAAAGACATCCCGGTCGCCACCCGCTGGACGATGGCCACAAACGTGCTCACCAGGCTGGTGGTGGCCCTCGGCTATGAACCGGTGAGCGGTACAAAAGTTCCCTCCTTTCGGAACAGCATGTTCTCAGCCATGTCCCGCGAGATCCGTGCCATTGCAGACCGGTACGGGATGCCACGGGAGAACGCATCCGACCTTGTCCAGACCCTTGGGGCCATCTCGGTCATCTTGTTCGGACCGGAGTTCGAGACCCGGTATATCGAAGGATTTCCCGGTGAGGCAGTGATACGGCTGACCGGCTGCGCAATGTTCCGCGAGGAGCGAATGCGTGAAGTCACGCATCACCAGGTGAGCAGCATCTGCCACGCCTATGTGGAGCATGCGATCCAGGGGCTCAATCCCGGATACACCATCACCGTCACCAAGGCCAGGTGCAGGGGCGATCCCTTCTGCGAGATGGTGATTGGAAGAAAGGATTAATCCGCATTCCCGGACCAGAATTCTGTAGTCCTCCCCGGTACCCACCCTCCCGGCCGATATGCCGGAACGCCGTGCGGGTGCCTGGTTTTCTTTTTCGGCCATCTTCAGGATCACGAATGGGAGGATATCCGCAATATACCCGGTATTCCCGGTTTCACTCGTGGCGGCATGAGGAGAAAGAGAGGTCTCCTGCACTCCCACCCTGCCACTTCACGACTCTGGAGCAGATGAACCGTCTTTGGCCTGGTGATGGAGCCGGTCTTCGAACCTTCCCATCACCGAGAGGACTGCAGGCATAACAAAGATTGCCCCGCAGAGGGAAAACCCGACTGCAATCAGCGTTGTGTATCCAAAATTGCTGACGATCGGGAACGTGGCAAGGCAGAGTGCCGAGAATCCGCAGAAGGTTGCAAGGCCCGAGACTGTGATGGCAGTCCCGATCTTCCGGACACTCTCCTGTATTGCTGCCAGGTTGTCGCCAAGGCGTTCCTTCTCCTCCGCGTACCGTTCCATGACGAGGATGGTGTATTCGGCTCCAACCCCGATCGTCATCGACCCGAGGGTCGCTGTCAGCGGGGTGTACGCGATATTGAGGAGATACATGGCTACTGCATTCCACCCGACGATGAAGATGATCGGGATCAGGGGAGTGACTGCATGGAGATGGCGGTATACGATGACCAGGAAGAGGAAGATAAAGATGAACCCAAGATAGGTCATGGCCTCCTTGGAATCGGCAAGCGATGATAACAACGTGGTGAAGAGATCGAAACTGCCTATCGGGGCCACGCTGATCCCTGCCGGAGGTTCGAGGAAGGTGATGTCATCGATCATCTGCTGCTTCAGAGAGTCCTTTTGCGTCATGTCAAGGTCGATCGTGCTGAATTTCACCACGCCAGCAAGAGAACCACCCAGGTACTCGTTTTTCGTCTCCTCCGGGATAGAGGCGAATACTTCATCGAGGTCTGCCTGCGACTCAGGCAGGGATCCCCCATTATAGGAGAGGAGTACAGTGACAATGCTGCGTGCACCGGTCAGTTCCGGGTGGCGGGAGAGTTCATAGTCCTGGAACTTCTGGATCCACCGGATGGTGTCGAGATCAGTCCCGTACCCCCTGACGTAAAAATCCGCCGTGCTTGTCGACCCGATGATGCGGGTAACCTTGTCAATATTGATCTTTGCCGGCATATCCCCAGGGACGAACGAGTCCTCGCTCGTCTGGATCGGAATGGACGGGTCAATCGCAAAACCGACACCGGCGACAATCCCGAGCA
>MVZQ01000091.1 GCA_002068435.1 Euryarchaeota archaeon ADurb.BinA087
TCCGTTTAATGCACTGACACTGAAGATTGACGGTGAGGAGCGTCTCCCCATTGTGGAAAAAGAGGGCTTCCCGACATATGACATGGTGGCGGATATTGACGATGAAAAGTGCGTCAGATGTACCATCTGCGAGGAGGTGTGCCCGAGAGATGCCATCGATCGGGATGTGACCGAATTTGAAGGAACCCGGGCTGATGGAAAAGAACGTCAGCTGGCCATCAAATCCAAGACCACCTTCAAGGTAGACGATGAAAAGTGCACCCTCTGCGGTATCTGCGGGGTACTCTGCCCGGCAATTACCGTCAAGCACAAGCCTTTCACCGCAGAGTCAGGAAAGGTCGAAGGTGAAGTGGTCTGGGACGAGACGAAGTGCGATGCATGCAAGGTCTGCGTGGAGGCATGCCCCGAGGAGTGCATCACCGTCGAGCGTGAGGTCGAGAGTGATAAACTGGAGGGTCAGGTTGACATCGACCAGAAGATGTGTTGTACCTGTACCTGGTGTTCGCGGAGCTGCCCGACCGAGGCCATTACCGTCGAGAAACTCTTCGAAGGGGATATCGAATTCTTCCCGGAGAAATGCCCTGGTGGATGTTCCACCTGTGTCGAGATCTGCCCGGCAAATGCCATATATCTGCCATCTTCCGTGCCAGCAAGCCAGTTAAAGGGCAAAGTTGAGCCGACCATCGCGGTCAACAAGGACTTCTGTATCCTCTGCGGTGCATGCGTGAATGCCTGCCCCGGTGAGGACATCATCAGGCTCCACCGGACCGGCATCCGCGTCAAGGGCAAGGAGACCGATCTTTTCAATAAAATCAAGGAGAAGTTGTGCACCCCCAGGACCTCCAAGGTCAAAGAGGAGACCCCGGGAAGCGTACAGCTGAAAATGATGGAGAAGGCGTGAGGGGATAAGACATGCCAAGAACGAAAGGATACCCTGAAGCACTCGATAAGAAACTCGCTGACACCCGTCTTTATGAAGATGAGCGCCACCCCGAATTCACAAAAACCGTTGAAAAACTCTCAATGAGCATCCCCCACATGTGCTACCAGTGCGGGACGTGCACGGCTTCATGCCCTTCAGCTCCCCGCAGCTCATACCGGATCCGGAAGTTTGTCAGGAGAGCGCTCCTCGGCCTTGAAGACGAAGCCCTCACCGACCCTGATCTCTGGCTCTGCACCACCTGCTACAGCTGCACCGACCGCTGCCCCAGGGATATCGCTCCGACCGATGTGATCATGGCGATGAGGAACCTCGCATTCAAGAGAGACATCATCCCGGTGAACTTCTTAAAGACCGTCCAGGCCATTTACACCACCGGGCATGGTGTCCCGAACAACGATGTGAACCGTGCAGCACGGAAGAAGCTTGGGATGAACCCTGAACCGCCAACCACCCATGCATTCCCGCAGTATGTCAAAGGAATCCAGAAGATCATCGACTACTATGAACTCAAGAAGAACGCCGACAGAATTGTCAAAGAGAGAGAGGGATGATGACTGATGCGTGAATATGCATTTTTCCTCGGTTGTATCGCACCAAACCGGTACCCTGGTGCAGAATCTGCATCCTACAAGACCGCAGAAAAGCTTGGAATCAAGCTGCTTGACCTTGAGGGTGCCAGTTGCTGCCCGGCTCCGGGCGCATTCGGTTCAATATCCCTTGAAATCTGGTATGCAATGGCCGCACGGAACCTTTGCCTTGCCGAACAGATGAACAAGGATATCGCCCTGATATGCAATGGTTGTTACAAGTCAATCTGGGAAGTCAACCACAAGCTCAAGCACCACAAGGAACTGAAGGAGAAGGTGAATGAGGTTCTCAAGACCATCGACATGGAGTTCAAGGGGACCATCGATGTCTGGCACCTTGCGGAACTCTTTTACGATCCTGAAATTGTCGGTGTCCAGAAGATACGGGACAGCGTGAAAGTCTCGCTGGAAGGGACAAGGATCGCCGTGCACTATGGATGCCACCTGATGAAACCAAGGAAGGAGAGGCACTTTGGCACCACCGAACATCCTACCTGGCTGGAAGAGATGGTTGGAGCACTCGGTGCAGAACCCGTCGAATACCGAAACAAGATGCTCTGCTGCGGCGCAGGTGGCGGGGTCCGAGGATACGATCTGGTCCACTCACTGGATATCACCAATGAGAAAATGATAAACCTCAAGGAAGCCCGCGTGGATGCCCTCACCGAAGTATGTCCGTTCTGCCAGCTCCAGTTTGACAGGGGACAGATCGAGATTGAGGAGAAGTTTGGTGTGAAATACAACCTGCCGGTACTCCACTATTGTGAGCTGCTGGGACTGGCACAGGGAATGAGCCCGCAGGAGCTTGCACTTGACCTCCATGGTATCAGCTGCGAACCATTCCTGCAGAAGGTCCTGTAAAGGAGGGAGAAAAGATGGCAGAAAAGAAGACAAAGAAAGAGACTGCTTCCAAGAAAAAGGAAACACCCAAGGCTGCCGTACCAGCAAAGACTGAGAAGGCACCCGCCGTAAAAGCTCCCGCGACTGAGCAGAAAAAGGCCCGCGTCGGTGTATTCATCTGTCACTGTGGTACCAATATTGCCGGATCAGTTGACATCCCCGATGTACAGGAGTATGCAAAGAGCCTGCCAAACGTTGCATTTGCAGACAACTATCAATACATGTGCTCCACCCCGGGTCAGTCAAAGATAATTGACGCTATCAAAGAGAACGACCTGACCGGCATTGTGGTGGCAGCCTGTTCACCACGTCTGCATGAACCAACGTTCAGGACAGCCACCAAGGAAGGAGGGCTCAACCCGTTCCGGTTCGAGATGGCCAATATCCGCGAACAGGGCTCGTGGGTGCACATGCATGACCGTGAAGGTGCCACCGATAAAGCCAAGGATGCTATCCGGATCGCCGTTGCGAAAGCGTCGCTCCTGCAGGACCTCATCCCGAAGACCGTTCCCGTTGAGCATGCAGCCATGGTGGTTGGTGCAGGGATTGCAGGCATGCAGGCCGCACTCGACCTCGCCAATGCCGGGATAAAGACCTACCTTATCGAGAAGAACCCGACCATCGGCGGGCGTATGTCCCAGCTGGACAAGACATTCCCCACCCTCGATTGTTCCCAGTGTATCCTCACCCCGAAAATGGTGGATGTCGGGAGGGCTGAAAACATCGAGCTGATGACCTGCGCTGAGGTTGAGAATGTCGAAGGATATATCGGCAATTTCGATGTTACCATCCGGAGGAAAGCCCGTGGCGTGCTCACCCCTGCAGAAGCCGAAGCAAAAGGCATTGTGGGTGGCGGCTGCAATGGATGCGGAGACTGTGAAGCAGTCTGCCCCGTCATAAAGCCGAACCCGTTCGAGATGGGCATGAAACCCCGCAAGGCAATCTATATCTATCACCCCCAGGTCGTGCCCCTCATTTATACCATCGACTGGGACTCGTGCATCAAGTGCGGGCTCTGCGTTGAGGTGTGTGGCGAGAAGAAGGCCATCGACCTTGAGATGAAGGATGAACTGGTCAAGGTCAAGGTTGGTACCGCAATCCTCGCAACGGGATATGATCTCTTCCCGATCGAGAAGAAGGAGGAATGGGGTTACAAGAAGTACGAGAACGTGGTGACCAGCCTCGAGTTCGAACGGCTGATCTGTGCATCAGGGCCGACCGGCGGGCACCTTGTCCGTCCAAGTGATGGGGTGACACCCAAAAAGGTCGCTTTCCTGCTCTGTGCAGGTTCCCGTGACAATACTGGTGTTGGAAAGCCATACTGCTCCCGGTTCTGCTGCATGTACTCTCTCAAGCACGCCCACCAGATCATCGAAAAGATCCCAGGGGTCCAGCCCTATATATTCTACATGGATATCAGGTCCTTTGGGAAGATGTACGAGGAGTTCTACTACCGCATCCAGGATGAAGGCACCAAGTTCATGAGAGGAAGGGTGGCAAACGTCCTTGAGGATCCGGATACGAAGAACCTCCTCATCAATGCCGAGGATACCCTCCTCAACCGCCCCATCAAACTCGAGGTTGACATGGTCGTGCTCGCTGCTGCAGTCGAGCCCTCAGCCGAGACTGACCGTACGAGAAAATTATTCGGTGTCTCACGGTCGATGGATGGATGGCTTCTCGAAGCCCACCCCAAGCTGAACCCATGCGGGACAACTACCGCAGGAGTCTTCCTTGCAGGGGTCTGCCAGGGGCCCAAGGATATCCCTGATACCGTTGCTTCGGCAGAAGGGGCAGCCTCTGCAGCAAGTATCCCCATCCATAAAGGAGAGGTGGAGCTTGAGCCCTACTTTGCCCAGTGCATCGAAGAGAAATGTGCAGGATGCGGGATGTGCGTGAACCTCTGCCCGTACCAGGCATTGTCTCTCGTTGAGAAAGAGGGCCGGAAGGTCATGGAGGTCACCGAGGCGAAGTGCAAGGGATGCGGAACCTGCGGAGGATTCTGTCCGGGTGGTGCCATCTGGATGCAGCACTTTGCTACCCCCCAGATCATCGCTCAGATTGATGCATTCCTCATCGGGGGTGCAAAGTAATGGCAGATGCATGGAAGCCCCAAATCATGGGGATCATCTGCAACTGGTGCTCCTATGCCGGCGCTGACCTTGCAGGCAGCGCCCGGACCCAGTACCCTCCGGATATCAGGATCATCCGTGTCATGTGCACCGGGCGTGTGGATCCCCTCTTTATCCTCAAGGCATTTACTGACGGGGCTGACGGGGTCCTTGTCTCCGGGTGCCACTTCGGGGACTGCCATTACCTCGAAGGAAACTACAAGGGTGCAAAGCGGATGTTCATGGTAAAGAGCCTGCTCAAGAACATAGGTCTTGAGGACAAGAGACTCCGGATGACATTCGTATCTGCATCCGAGGGTGCAAAATGGGCAAAAGTTGTTGAGGACGTTGTTAAGACGGTCACCGATCTTGGCCCTAATCCGCTCAAAGAGCTCGCACCGTAAGGGGGGTCGGATCAATTGACCAAAGTTGCATTGAATCTGATCAGTGGGCGTACCATCCAGCAGGGTGTGGCCATGGAAGGCGGGAAAGAGAAAGACGCCTATACCAAGGCCTGCGGCATCATCGAGATGGACTCTTCCGATCTCAAGAAACTCGGTGCCTGGCGGAACACCAACGTCCGCGTGACCAGTAAACACGGGAGTGTGGTGGTCAAGGCAGTGGAGGCTACCCAGGGCCCCCATCCCGGCCTTGCCTACATTCCCATGGGACCATGGGCAAACTCTGTCACGGACCCCAATACCTACTCTACCGGAATGCCGACATTCAAGGGTGTCCCGATCGAGGTTGAGATAGCGATGAACGAAAAGGTGCTGAGCTCTGTGGAGCTTGTGCAAAAAAAATGCCGGGGTGAGATCTGATGACCAAGACAATCCCCGATGTGGTCTGTCCCTTCTGCGGGACGCTGTGTGACGATCTTGAGGTGGAGGTCTCCGATGACGGCAAGACAATCGTTGATGTATACAATGCGTGTGCGATAGGTGCAGAGAAGTTCATGCACGCCCAGTCCAAGGACCGGGTCAAGCGCCCGCGGATGCAGCAGCCGGACGGCAGTTACAAGGAAGTCACCTATGACGAGGCCGTGGAGTATACTGCCCAGATGTTTGCGAAAGCCAGAAAACCGCTGATGTATGGGTGGAGTTCGACCAGCTGCGAGGCGCAGAGTGTCGGGCATGAGATCGCCGAGAAAGCGGGGGCGATCGTGGATAACACCGCGACCGTCTGCCATGGCACGACGCTGATTGCCGTTCAGGACGTGGGGATACCGAGTTGCACGCTTGGGGAGATCAAGAACCGTGCGGACCGGATCCTGTTTTGGGGCTGCAACCCGACCCATGCGCATCCGCGTCACCAGTCGAGATACTCGATCTTCCCGCGAGGATTCTTCGTGAACAAAGGGCACAAGAACCGGAAAGTGATCGTAGTGGATCCGCGGGTCACGGATACCGCCAAGATGGCGGACATCCACTTCCAGATCGAGCAGGGGCGGGACTATGAACTGCTGAGTGCACTCCGTGTTGCGGTCCGGAACGAACCGCTGCCTGACACGGTTGCCGGCATCCCGAAAGAGAAGATCTACGAGGCTGCGGAGTTGCTGAAGAGCGGCCGGTTCGGGATCATCTTCTTCGGCATGGGCGTCACCCAGACCCTTTCGAAGAACCATAACATCGACGAGGCGATCATGCTCACGAAGGACATGAATGAATTTACCAAGTTCAGCATCATGGCCATGCGTGGTCACTACAACGTCACCGGCTCCGGCCAGGTGCTCGGCTGGCAGTTCGGCTACCCGTTCTGTGTCGACCTCTCGAGAGGATTTGCGCGGTACAACCCCGGGGAGACCACGTCAAACGACCTGCTCCGGCGGGGTGAAGTGGATGCGGTGTTTGTGCTCGGGAGCGATCCGGGCGCCCATTTCCCGATCAGCTCAGTGAAGAAGATCTCCCAGTTGCCTTCCGTCTGCGTTGATCCCCACATCACGCCAACCAGCGAGATCTCAAAACTCCATGTGCCCGTGGCGTTTGTCGGCGTAGAAGTGGGAGGGAACTGTTACCGGATGGACAACGTGCCGATCGATGCCCGGAAGGTCGTTGATCCGCCGGAAGGTGTCCTGACTGACACCGAGTTCCTGACCCGGGTCAACAAGCGGCTTGGCGAACTGATGGGGGTGGCGTGATGACCGCCTCCGAGTACCTGATCAGGAACGGGTTTGTGTTTGACCCGGTCCAGGGGATCAAGGGAGACAAGGCGGATGTTGCCGTCAAGGACGGGAAGATCGTCAAGAGTTCGGAACTCTCATCGAAGGCGAAGGTGATTGACGCCTCCGGCAAGACCGTGATGGCCGGTGCCGTGGAGATCCAT
>MVZQ01000092.1 GCA_002068435.1 Euryarchaeota archaeon ADurb.BinA087
GGATCAGGGAAAACGGGGGAGGTATCGGGTGAACCGGATCACGCAGTGCATGCATGGCAGGGGCACCGTGAGTGATGTGATGAAACACCGGCAGGGACGGTCCGGTGAGGTCCCGAGCCGTTACCTTGCATTCTCCGGTATGCCACGACCAGTCATATTCTGGAACCTCACCGACCGTTGCAACCTCTCGTGCGTGCACTGCTACAGCCGCTCGGGGCCTGGTCATGACACCAGCGGTGAGTTGAACACGGGGGAGGCACTGGACCTGATCGATGACCTTGCGGGATCGGGGGTACCCCTCATCCTCTTTTCCGGGGGAGAGCCACTCCTGCGCCATGACCTCTGGGAGCTTGCGCGTCATGCCAGGGATCGAGGGATCAGGACCGCGCTCAGCACCAATGGTACCCTCATTGACAAGGAAATGGCGGAAAAAATACATGAGAGCGGCATTGAATACGTCGGTATCTCGCTGGATGGTGCAACCGCAGCCACCCACGACCGGTTCAGGGGGATCCCGGATGCATTTGACCGGTCGATCGGAGCGTTTTCCCACTGCCTTGACTCAGGCGTCCGGTGTGGGGTGCGGGTGACGTTGACGAGGGAGAACGCTGGCGAACTGGGTCCCCTAATCGACCTTGCAAGGCATATCGGGGCTTCCCGGTTCTGCCTCTACTGGCTCGTCCCGAGTGGCCGGGGCAGGGAAGGGTATGCACGCCTCCAGCTCGGCAGGCAGGAAGTACAGGATGCCCTCGACCTGCTCTACTGGAACGCGAAAGAGACAGCCCCGGGTGCCATGGAATTTCTGACCGTTGATGCCCCGCAGGACTGCATTCATCTTCTCCGTTCGATGGAGAAGGACTCATCCCCGGACCTGCCGGATGCGGAGCGGCTCCTCGAATCCCTTCACGGAGGCTGCAGTGCCGGCATCCGGGTGGCAAATATCGATCCAAGGGGGAATGTCTACCCCTGCCAGTTTGCAAGGGCTCCGGAGTTCCTCATCGGAAATATCCGTGAACGACCATTTTCTTCGCTCTGGTCGGACGATACGAACCTGGTCCTGTCCAGGTTCCGGAACAAAAAAGCATCCATCGGCGGGAGATGCAGCACGTGCCCCTATTTTGAATTGTGTGGCGGGGGATGCAGGGTACGGGCGTATGCTGCCTTGGGGAATTTTTCTGATGAAGATCCCTTCTGTTTTGTCAACCCGGAGAACCGCTGAAACCCCGGGTACCCTCTCCTTCTCTGATCCGGACCTTTCTGTGTTGATATCATACCATTTGCCTGAAGATTGTATCGGGGAACTGCCGGGGATTACGATCACAATATGATGCATCCTGCGATGGGGGCGCGATAGAACGTGCCCTGATACGGGCACCCGGCCACAACCGGACAAGCATGCTGTCGGGACAGGCACCAAACCGGGGAGGTGTGCAGGTCTGCCCGAATCGGGATTAGTACCAAACTATCGCGGGTCCTGGAATCAATGGGACGATGGCTCATGAACGGGACGATCCGCTGAAAGACAGAACCGGTCCTGGATCGTTACCTGATCCGCACTCCGGGAAGACCAGGTCACTACCAGTCTTTTCCTGATTATTCATGCCGATACCATCTTCCCCATCAGCGCAATATCCAATCACTGGAATGATCCTGGTATTCGTCCTCTTCATTATCGGGCTGATCCTGCTGCTGAAAGGGGCGGAGGTAGCGGTCAGTGGAGCAGAAGGTCTCGCATTCCGGATGGGAGTGTCAGCGACCACGATTGGGCTCACGGTGGTCGCATTCGGTACCTCACTCCCCGAATTCTTTGTCACCACTGAGGCGTTTCTCACCGCCACCTACGAGATCGGGCTTGCGAACATCACCGGGAGCAATGTCGCAAACATCGGTCTCATCCTGGCCCTCTGCGTCCTGATCAACCCCACCCTTACAGCCTCCAGGCACCTGCGTCCCCGTTTCCTGAAAGACTCGCTCCTGATGCTTGCTGCGACCATCCTCTACGCGGTGCTCTCCTTAAGGGGAGTGATCGACTGGATCACGGGGTTGGCTTTTCTCGTCCTTTTCTTCGGTATCCTCTTTTTCATAAGAAAGAACCGCCACGATGATATGAAGGATCCCCCTGCCGAGACGAAATATCCCCTGGTCAAAACGGTCCTTGGGCTTGGGGCAGTCATCCTCGGTTCACACCTCCTCCTCACTTCCGCGGTCGAGATTGCAGCGATCCTCGGTATTCCGGAGTATGTGATAGGCCTGTCACTGGTGGCCGTCGGAACCTCTCTCCCCGAGCTTGCCACTTCACTCATTGCCGCCGTAAAGAACAGTCCGGCCATCTCGGTCGGGAACATTGTCGGCAGCAATATCTTCAATATCCTCTTCATCCTCGGGATAAACTCATTGTTTACCACCGTTCCGGTGACGGAATACAATGATACCCTGGTGATGATGGGATTTGCCGCCGCGATCTTCGGGCTTTACTTCGGGAGCAGAATGCAGACCCGTGTCTGGGCCTTTGTTCTCCTCGTCTCCTATGTGATATTCATCGCAATGGTTTTTGGGCTGGCATAACCCCTGCAAGCCAGTGATTTTTCACCGTGACTGCCCTGTTAACCTCGTCGGTATAAAATCCCATGGATGATTAGATCTTTCTGGAACCACCCCTGTTTGAAAAACATACGACGATGATAAGGGATTACCTTTCCCCGCATCACTCTGATAGGCCGCCACTCTCCCCGCCCTCATCGGCATCATCGCCCCCGGCCGGCACGCTGATCCCACAATGATACTCGTCTTCCGTGCACCAGACCTCGATCTCGGGCGATTCGGGCGTCCCCCCAAGGGGTCGTTCACGCCCGGGAACCACCTGCTCTTCACGGACCACCTGCCCGTTCTTCATCCGGTAGACAAGCCGGAACTCCCACGTGTCCCCGAGCGTGATCGCCCGGTTGAAATAAACCTCCCGGGCGAGACCATAGGAACAGTATATTGCAGGGGAGATCTCGAACAGGACTCCCCGCATGTACCGTTTGACGTACCACCTGAGGTCAGCAACAAGGGAGAGTGCACTGCCGAGAGATGCCACCGAGATGGCAATCCCTGAAGGGGTCTCAACCGGGCGGTAGAACCGGAGTGCATCTCTGCTCGTCTCGGAGCTTGAAAGTTCGTGGAACAGGGCGACGCCATCCCTGGGGAGGAAGAGGACGTTCATGGATCAGTTGCTGATACTATGGTTACCGGAGATTTATAGGCTCCCCGGTTAAATCCCTTTCCGGGAGGCACGAGCAGGCCAGGGGGGGAGCATCGTCAGTCAAATGACGGAATCCGGCATTTATTAGCTCTGAATATATATCCGTAGACTCGACATTGGCTCCCGGGTGCCGTACCCTGATCAGGGGGTGCAGTCGAGGATTCACTATAAGGAGAGCCCCCGAAGCCTCGATCCGCACAATCCTGCATGGCGACGGCTTCTTTCGGGAGCGACTCACTAGTCAGGTGAGATTCCAGGACAGTAAAGGGGGAAGAGTTAGGTATACATCCGGAGATCGGTGACTACCTCGGCCTTCACCTTCCGGACGGCTTTCTCAAAGTCTTCTTCCGAGACCCCGTCCGCTTCCCTGCGAACCGCCATCATGCCAGCCTCCCGGCAGACCGCCTGGAGATCGGCCCCTGTCGCATTCTCGGTCATGTCGACAATCCGGTCGATATCCACATCGATCAGGGTCATCTTCCTCGAGTGTATCCCGAGGATTGCTTTTCGGCCGGCCTTGTCCGGGAGCGGGATTGCGATAACCCGGTCGAAACGGCCGGGGCGGAGGAGGGCTGGATCCAGCATGTCGACGCGGTTAGTGGCAGCCATGATCCGGACGTCGCCCCGGTTATCGAACCCGTCCATCTCCGCGAGGAGCTGCATAAGGGTCCGCTGGACCTCGGCGCTTCCAGAGGTGCCGTCGTTGGTTCGGGTGCTCCCGACTGCATCGATCTCGTCAATGAAGACTATCGTGGGTGCTTTTTCCCGGGCAAGCGAGAAGAGCTCGCGGACCAGCTGTGCCCCTTCGCCGATGTACTTGTGGACGAGCTCGCTCCCTGACATCCGGATGAACGTCGCCTTCGCCTCGTGGGCAACCGCCTTTGCAATCAGGGTCTTTCCTGTTCCCGGTGGACCGTAGAGCAGGATCCCCTTCGGGGGTTCCACCCCGACCCGTGCGAAGATCTCAGGCTTGGTGAGCGGATACTCCACCGCCTCACGAACCTCCTCGATCTCTTTCTCGAGTCCGCCAACATGATCAAAGGTCATGTCCGGCGACTCCTCAAGCTCCATCACCCGGACCCGGGAGTCAAAGATATTCCCGACGATACGGACGATGGAGAGTGCGTTATTGACCGCGACCTTGGTCCCCGGCTTGAGCTGGCTGAAGAGCTCATCGTTCACATGCGTGATGTATTCCTGGTTATTCCCCTGCTGCCTGAGGTATACCTCGCCTTTTCCCAAAAGATCGATCACTGCGGCGACAAAAAGGGGCATCCTCTTGAGCTGATTGTTCTCCCGCTTGAGCTGGGCATTGTCCCGGGCCAGCTCGTCATACCTCACCTTGAGGTCGAGGAGCTGGGACTCGAGGTCCTGTGCCTTCAGCTGCCAGCTGAGTTCAGTCTCACCCGATGGGGTGAGGATGGTTTCCTCCATTATACTATTATATTCGGATTCCTACCATTTATTAGGTGTGATTTTGATAGTCCATGGGCGTGGGATATCGAGGGGAAGGGGAACGGGCAGGCTCCTTGTCAGCCCCGCTCCCATCTCCTTCCTTTCCGGTGTTGACCCTGATAAGGGGGTCATCGTTGAGAAGGGGCATCCTCTCGAAGGGGAGAGCATCACCGGAACGGTCCTCGCCTTCCCGCACGGGAAAGGATCGACCGTTGGCTCGTATGTCCTCTATGCCCTGAAGAGGAACGGAAAAGCCCCTGCGGCCATCATCAATATAAGGGCGGATCCCATCATTGCTGTGGGCGCGATCATGGGCAAGATCCCCATGGTAGACCAGCCTGAAAAGGACATCATGAGGCTCCGAAACGGGACCTGCATCACCGTAGATGGCGATACGGGGACGATCGAATACGATCAGGATGGCATATCCTGAACCCCCAGGTTGAACAATTTTTTAAACCTGTTCGGTATACATAGTCTCTGCTATGCAGAACCAGGTTCTGTTTTTCATCCTTTTGTCGGGAATGGCTCTCCTCTGTGCAGGCTGCACGGAAAGTATCCCCGTAGTACCCCCTGGCAGCCCACCAGACAGTATGACACCGGGTCCGACCGTCACCATGCCCCCCGGCCAGTCAGTCACAGTCCAGATAAACGAGAAAGATCCCATCAAAGCGACCATCAAAGTCATCTTTGCCGGTGGAGAAGGACAGATCGCCACCAGGGATATCCTTGTCCGCCTCACGCGGCCGGATGGAGAGGTGATTATCGAGCACCTTACGGCTGAGATGCAGGACGAGGTGGAGATCCAGGGGACGAAGGAGTCCGACCGGATCGAGGTGTATGTGACACTGAATACCGGCAAGACCTATAAGATCATCGACCAGCTCGTGCCATACCGGACCCGGGGATAGCGGCCCCTTCCTTTTTTTATCCCGGACAAGAACATACCACAGGAATGAAGGTACACTGGAGGTTCACCAGCGGGACCAGGAATACCTACGCCGCCCTCTATGCGGCGTGCGAACGTGAGGGGATCCTGCTTTCGCCTGTCAGTGCCCCAGCCCCTGATATCACCTGTTACAGCCTCAGTTCGTTGAATGCCCCTTCCCTTTTACCAGAGATTGAAGAGGCGGACGGTATCACCGTTGCGGGAGGACCCTACGCCACGGCATGCTACCGGGAAGTGGCAGAGAAGGCGGACTATGTAGTTGTCGGGGAAGGCGAACGTACCTTGCCGGAACTCCTCTTTGCGATCGAAAAGGGTACCACGGACATGGTGCCGGGTGTCGCCACCCGCCACAGCTTCCGGCCCGCCGACAGCATGGTCCGTCTTGATGCCTGGCCCCCGTTCTCGCGTATGAAGGGATACTTGGAGATATCCAGGGGATGTCCGTTCTCCTGCGCCTACTGCCAGACCCCGAGGATCTTCGGCCATACCATGCGGCACAGGAGCATCGATGAGGTTGCCCGGTACGCTTCACTATACCGGGATGCACGGTTTGTCACCCCGAACGCCCTCGCCTATGGATCCGACGGCAGAAGTCCCTGCCTCGCCAAAGTGGAACGGCTCCTGAAACGGCTCCGGAACAATATCTATCTCGGGACGTTTCCTAGCGAGGTCCGGCCCGAGTTCGTGTCCAAAGAGGCACTCTCCCTGATCACC
The DNA here is from genome assembly GCA_002068435.1 of Euryarchaeota archaeon ADurb.BinA087. GTDB lineage: Archaea > Halobacteriota > Methanomicrobia > Methanomicrobiales > Methanospirillaceae > UBA9949. The sequence goes on from MVZQ01000092.1 coordinate 6,363, forward strand.
AGGTATTGTGCCAACACCAGTCTCCAGTTTGGCGCTCAGTCAGGGAGTGACAGGGTGCTTGAGATTCTGAAGCGCGGGCACTCGGTCGATGATGTCATACATGCGGTGGAGTTATGCCGCGATGCTGGTCTCAAGCCGGTGGTCGACGTGATAGTAGGATTTCCTTTCGAGACGGGCGAAGACCAGCGCGCAACGGCCGATCTGATCCGCTGGATCAGCTCATGCGGGACTGTCCACGCGCACCTCTTTCTCCCGTTACCAGGAACTCCTCTCGAAAAGACCAGCCCGGTTCCGCTCATCCCTGAGCTCTCCCACCTGCTTGGTTCGCTCGCGCTGAAGGGGAAGGTAACCGGATCCTGGAGGGATCCAAGGATATCCTTTTGTGGTTCATGTTCGAATGATAGAGCATGATGGATGTCCTGCTTCTGGCAG
>MVZQ01000093.1 GCA_002068435.1 Euryarchaeota archaeon ADurb.BinA087
GTGTTTCCGGATCGCTTCCTCGAGCTGTTCCCGGTGCACCACTCCTTCAAACCGTTCAACAACCCTGTCATCCTTCACGATGAGAATAGTCGGAGTCACCTGGAGATGGTAGGTATCGATATAGGACCTTTCCTGCAAAGGATTGATCACCTCGAATCGTATTCCAAGTGCTTCCTCAACTTCCCTATTTATTGGATCCTGCTCATCGCAGGCCATGCATCCTTCCTGAAAGAACGATATCACCCTGAGCATACACTGTAAAAAAGGGGGCCGGGCTATAAATAGGCGTGCCCGGACATCAGGCATGGTTCAGACGGACGATCGATATATCGGCGCTCGGGTACCCATAATTCACGGTAACATTCTCACTGGTCTTTCCAGTAATGACAGAGGTGCGGAGGGCATACTGCGGGGTCGAGTTGTCATCCATATTGAGCATGGGGTTGGTTGTAAAGGCGAGGAGTAGCTGGTCTCCCGGCACCGCCGTGGTACTGTTTCCTCCCATCTGGGCGAATTGCTCAGGAGTCATATCCCGCTGGAGCTGGTCGGAATTTTCAAAGACGATCTTTTCGGATCCTCCCTGCTTCATCCCTTCGAGGGCTGAAGATATCTGGCTTAATTCATCGCCAAAGAGAGCAAAACTCGCCTCCCCATAATCATAGCGATAGACCGGGAGGGGGGAGATCATCTCAGTGGAGGTGGAATTGACCGCCATCGTGAGAGGATTGGTATACCACACCACCTCTCCTTTTTCGTAGCTGGTATTGAAAATCCGCGCATTGGTGGTGAGCACCGGCCGCCCCTGCGAGTCGCGGATCGTCAGATCGATGATCGCGGTATCACCAGTTTTTGCAGGATTCATGGTAACGAGCCAGTTCGTCCCGAGAGAGGTGATGATCATAACACCGACGAATAAAATACAGCCCATCACCAGGAACAGCTTTGCCCATGATTTGGTACTGTCGCCCTTTTTACCAACCGGTTTTCCTTTTTTATCCGATTTCATTCATTTTTAATGGAATTCTTTGGGAGATAAACATTCCATTTAGTTCATGTAAATACACAAATATTTATATGTAATTAACCTTAACTTAAGGGTAGTCCACCCGTGTCGGGTGGGTGTGGAGGAATGCCAAGAATGTATCGCAGGAGATATCCTTTCGGATGGACCTGGAGAGACTTTGATGAGATGATGACTGAGATGGAGAACCGGTTCTGGGGCCCTTCAGGCCGGCTCCTTCCTCCGGGGGGGATCGCTGACCGCATGATGCCCGCAATCCGGGGCGAGTTCAGGGTCGATGTTCGCGACCATGATGACGAGGTCATCGTAGTAGCCGACCTTCCCGGGGTAGAAAAGGCCGATCTCTCGGTCTCGCTCGTCAATCCAGGAACCCTTGAGATCCGGTCAGAGCGGAAGGCCGAGAAGGAGGAGAAAGAGGAAGGATACTTTATGAAGGAGAGGATGAGTGGTACCATGAGCCGTATCGTCGCCCTCCCGCACGATGTCACCGATGCTGATGCATCGGCCACATTCAAGAACGGCGTTCTCGAGATCAGACTGAAGAAGAGCATGACAGAACGTGGTTCTCCCATAAAAGTAGAGTAATCCCTCCTGCATCACCCTTTTTTCCGATTGCTTGAAGTGATCTGAACCGGAACCTACATGCAATGGACAAGAAAAAGGTCAGGGACTACATGACTTACGATGTGATCACCATCGATGTGCACGCGACCACGCGCGAGGTCATGGAGAAGATCCAGAAGACCGGTCATGACGGGTTTCCTGTCATCAATGACAGAGAAGTGGTAGGGTATGTCTCTGCCCGGGATTTGCTCTTCGTCCCGCCTGCCACGCCGGTTGAGAAGGTGATGTCCCAGCACCTGATCGTTGCCGATCCTGACATGAGCGTGAACGATGCGGCCAGGGTCATCTTCAGGTCAGGGATCCAGAAACTCCCGGTGGTCGACCAGGAGAACAAACTGCTCGGCATCATCTCGAACACCGATGTGATCAGGTCCCAGATCGAGCATGTATCGCCGGAGAAAGTCTTCAATTTCATCACCACCCTGAACAAGCTGCATGGGATCAATCCTGAACTGAAACGGGAGGTGGTCCCGATCGACCAGCTCATCCCCACCCAGTCAAAAATATACGAGGATGAACTGGAAGGAAGGATGTACGAAATCAGGAAGGGGCTCGCAGAACCCCTGATCGTAATCCGACGTCCGGGCAGGCTGATCCTCGTTGACGGTCATCACCGGGCCATTGCCGCAAAGAAACTTGGGATAAAAACCCTGGATGCCTATGTGATCGAAGTGAACGAGAATATCGAGCTCGGCATGGAACGGACCGCAAAAGCGATGAACCTGAGAAATCTTGATGATATCCAGGTCCTCGACTATGCCCGCCATCCCCTGGTCGCCATCACCCACCGGCTCGTCCGCAGGGCCTGATGAGGAGAGCGCGGGACAGAAAAGGAGGTTCCCCGATGTTTCGGGGCCTCTTGTGAATCATACCCTTGATTTTATTTGACCTTGATTTTTATCTGAAAATGCATCCGGCAGTTTCATCTTGTACGCTTGTGCCCCACAAGGGAATCATGTAATTATTTTTTGGATAATGGTGGTTCCACCACCACCCTTTCTCATAAATCACATCCGAAAACAAACAGTAGTCGGAACTCTCACCTCTATTAAGAAAGTGATGCCCCTTTCTCCATGAACTATGAAGAGAAGGGGATGCTTGTGTGAGCCCTATCAGATCGCGGGGGATGCACAACAGCTGGGAAAAATTAAAGATGCTCGCTGAGGATGCCCTCTGATGCAAGGCATCCTCGTACCAGATGTGAAAAAACAGGGGATGAAATGCCACTGTACCCTTTGTTAGGAGCCTTCACACCTGCCATCGAATTTTTCATTCAGGAGATGCTCTTTTACGATGGTGTCATCGGCCACCACCACTTCGGGCCACAACCTGGTCTTTGAATGGATCACTGCCCGGTTCCTGATCACCACCCGTGGTCCGATGACCGTATCATGTTCGAGGCTGCAATCATCTCCTATCACCGTGTCATTGTCGATGATACTCCCGCTCACGGTGCTGTTTTTCCCAAGGATCACGTGGTTGTACACGGATGAGGAGAAGATCTTTGCCCCGGGACGGATGATGCAGTGCTCCCCGATGCTGGTGTACGGGCCGATCAGGACTTCATCCCCGATCGTGGTTCCGGTTCCAATCGAGGCGGGACCGATGATCTGGGAGTTCCTGCCGACCGAGATCGAATCACCCAGCAGAACGGGACCAAGGATCTGGCCACCCCGGATCGAGATGTTCCCCCGTATGCTCGTGTAGGGGATGTCGTCTAGTTTCCAGCGTTCTGCCTGCCGGAGGGAGGCAGGACTTCCCACATCCGTCCAGTTGCCCCTGGCAAGCCAGCCCTTCAGTCCGTAGCCCTTCTCCATCAGGAGGGGGAAGAGGTCCCGGGCAAAATCGAACTTGGTCCCTCCGGGAATCCAGTCGAATATCTCGGGGTTGCAGACATATATCCCGGTGCTTGCGAGGTTTGAGAAGATCTCCCCCGGCCCGGGTTTTTCCCGGAAACGACTGATCTGGTAGTGGACATCGATCTCGGCAATACCGTATTCTGATGGCTCATCGATGCTGATGAGACCGATCGACACAATAGGGCGCTCTTTCATGTGAACCCGGTAAAATTCGAGCAGGTTGATGTCGGTCACGTGGTCCCCGCCCACCACGAGGAAGTCCTGACCGTCAAGGTATTTCTGGGCATTTTTGACGCTCCCTGCGGTCCCGAGTTTGGTCTTTTCATGCACATAGGTGATGTCGACCCCGAAGAGTGAGCCATCACCCAGGGCCTGCTCGATCAGGGTACCCATGTACCCAAGAGTGATCACGATCTCGGAAAATCCGAGGTTCGAGAGGTGAGAGACCAGATGTTCGACCGAGGGGCGGTTCACTATCGGTATGCATGGTTTTGGCCGGTCAAAGGTGAGGGGGCGGAGCCTGGTGCCTTCCCCCCCACACATAATACACACCTTCATACGTCTCTGTTCAACCCGATCGGTTTTAACCATATGGAGCAGAGCCTGTCAGATCGGATTGAAACTAATTTATGGGATTCTTTCCAATAGTATGCCGGAAACCGTACCATGGAACTGCATAACAGCACAAGAAACCCCCTGACACCGCGTGAACGATATCTCTCTATCGCAGTTCCCATTCTCTGTTTTGGAGGTACGGCACTCGGCATCCTCCTTGAGAGGGCCGGATATATCCGTGATCCGGGTGCCTTCTACTGGGGATGCATTGCAGGTGCCATCCTCCTTGCCTACCTGGCCTGGCTGAAACCCAGGCGGGATATTGTATCACTCCTCGCACCCCTGTACGCAGTGCTCATCTTCCTGTTACCACTCGAAAATAAGCCAACCGTTCTCCTGCAGCTCCTGTTCGGAGCGAGCCTGACCATCCTGGTCGTGAGGCTGAACCTCCGGTTCAGTACTCCGGTTAACACAATCGGAGAGGATCCTATGGAAAAATACCTGTATGATTATATGCACCGCATAACCCCCCTGTATCGTGGCATCGATCGGGAGATCGCCCACGATATCGCCTCGGCAGTACTTTCCTTCAAGTTCGGACTTTATCCCAACACCATCGCCAGTACCGACCAGGCCATCACCCGTCTGACCGGTGAGGGTCCGATAGCCACCCTGAAAAAGGCGCTCCGGATCCTCCGGGATCGTGCCACAAGCCTGGAAGAATTTGAGATCAGGGAGTATTCAAAAGAGACCTTCGGCGAAGGCGATGATCCTTACCTTGCCCTGAATCTCACCCCGGATCAGGTCGAAAATCCTGAGGATCTCACCCTTGACAATTCGATGGTGCTCTGCTATGCTGTTGCCTACCTGTACTCCCCTGATGACGGCCAGATGCTCGATGAACACCAGAACTTCATCCTGCAGATCCTGAACCCGTACAAGGAACTCCTTGGCCTTTGAGGGAGGGTTCCTCCCTTTTCGATCGATTTCCTGGGGATACTTCCTTCCTCATCCCTTCTGCCAGGGATATTTTCCGGGAAAGAAAGGCAGAGGGAGTAAATAGAGAGAGGAAGGTTCTCATCTGCCAATAAAAATCTGCCCATAAGAGAAAAGCAGTGATACTCTGTCCCCGGATAAAAAGGGTATTCCGGCACCCCTGCCCAGTGCCTCAGTAAAGAAGGGATCAGAGAGAATCGAGGCTGATGCCGTTGAAGTCCTGCATGACCTCCCCGATGGTCTTGACCCCGAACGCTGTCTGCACCACGTTCAGGTCAAGCTGGATGGCAGCATCCACCATGTAATCGAGGATATCAACCGAGAGCTCACGCTGCTGCTTGCTCTTCCGGATCTGGTCCACGAGGAACGAGACCTTTTCCGGGTTCTCCATCCGGAGCTTTGCCAGGCTGATCACGCACAGGTATATACGTGTCAAGTTCCGGTCTGTGCCGGTGATGGTATCAAAGAAGTTCTTGATGACCTGAGCCTGGAAGACCTCTCCACCCATATTATATTGAGGTATTGTATATGAGTATTTAAAGTTATCTGATAAAAGCCATTATTTGCACGTAAATCGCGGAAAAAACGTGTCTGACGCGATTACCATGCTCTCCCAGAGCAGGCAGTATTTGAGTCGCTTACTGTTCTCCTTACCCCGCTCCGCATCGGTATCCCGTCTACCAGGGAGACGGGATGGGCATGGGGAGAAGCAAGACCGGGATGGGTGCCCCCGGTCATTTAGCCGTACTGACAATCCGGATGATATCCCCGTCCTGCAGCTCATGGGTATCCTTCACCCGCATCTTTGTCCGGGCATCAACGGCATACAGGAATCCCTTACCGATATCAGTATGCACCATGAACGCAAGATCGCGGGGAGTTGATCCCCGCTTCATCAGGAACGCATCCGGGAGTATCCGGCCTTTGCTGTCCGAGAATTTATGTTCATCCTCCACCGGATAGACCACGATCAGGTCGAGGAGCCTGCGGATGGTGTAGTCGATTGCCTGCTGGACACCGGTACCGCCGTATTTCTGCATGACCTCCGCGATTTTTCCCAGGCCCGCTTTCTGGGGAGGGGAGAGGGCGGATTCGTTGACGAGCGAAAACCCGGGATCACCCGGGAGATACCTGATCAGCTTTGCCTGGGCCGCGTTCCGGAGTGCCAGTTCACCAGCGGCAGAGGCAAAGAGGAACCCCTCGTTCTTCAGGGCAGCAATAATCTCCCCGGGTGCCTGGTCCACCTTGTTTCCGATCGGCACCATCGGCTTGCTGATCCTCGTGATCTCCCGGCAGAACCTGATCAGGGCATCGGGATCTGCATGGACGAGATCGATCCCTGCTTTCTCCTCAGCATCCTTCACATCTTCAGGAGTGATGCGGAGACCGGTGAGGACTTCGGCTATCCCCCGGTGAACCGGGTAGGTCTTTGACTGGGCCTGGCGCTGGATCTTGGACCAGTGTTTCTCAAGGATCCCGTAGATCCACATCGTCATCTCGTATTCGAGAAAGACGACATCCTTTCTCGGGTCGTGACTGCCGATATCGACGGGGTTTCCCTCACTGTCGGTCGAGCCGCTTGCATCCACGATATGGAGGATGGCATCGGCCTGGCGCAG
>MVZQ01000094.1 GCA_002068435.1 Euryarchaeota archaeon ADurb.BinA087
ATCGATGAGGTGGGCATCGAAGACCGGGGTCCCCACTCTTGTGCAGACGTTCCGGTACTGGGTCATCCCCCCTTCGAGGAGGGTGATGTTCACGATCTCCCTGATCAGGGGTCCCGAGAGGGCTTTTAAGCGGAGCGAGCAGATACGGTCCTCAACGAGACGCGCTATCTCCCGGGCGGTATCTTCGTTTGCACTCTCGTAGCCATAGAACGTCTCTACCAGCTTTGTCTCCTCGACAATCTGGCGGATGATCCGCTGCCGGTCCCAGTCAACGATATGACCATCGGAGGTCCTGACTGGCGGCATCCGGGGGACAAAGATGCCATCGAGGGTGGTCTGCTGGGTCTTGTGGTCAGGCATCAGGGACCCTCGCTGCATCTCCGGATCCTCTCCTCCTGGAGGTCCCCCTTGGAGAAGAGATCCCGGGTGGTGAGGAATCCGCCGGGGCCCCGGAGCACCGGCGCCTCGCTCACGAACACCCCGTTGATCCTGAGCTCGGTGAGCGACTCCGCCGTTGCCATATTCTTCTCTTCAAACGGGATATCGTTCCGGTTCAAGTAGTCCTTCACTAGTTCACAGTTCGGACAATATTCAAGCGTATAAATAACCAGCTTTTGTGTATCTGCCAATTTCAGCCCCCCGTTTGCATTCAGACCAGTACTTGTTTTCCGTGAAAAAATATTTGTTGATCTGTCTTGATTATACATTGAAAAGAAGATAAGAGAGACTGATGCGGAAAGCAGCTTGCGGGCATTTTTTTATCCGGCACTCATGGCCGGTACCGGGACTGCAGCATCAAGGAGCAGTACGTGCATGGTTCGTCTTTTTGTGGCAATCGATCTCCCCGCCGATATCCGGGAACGCTTGAAAGGTCCGCAGGAGCACCTGAAGAAGAGCAGCGCCCGGCTGACCTCTGTAAATCCGGCCCTGATCCATATCACCCTGAAATTTATCGGGGAGGTGCCGCAGGACGCCGTCGGAAGGATCATGGCGGCGCTCTCAGGGATACTATTCTCTCCGTTTGACCTGCGGGTGACCGGCATCGGCTCCAACAATCCCCGCCAGCCCCGGGTCATCTGGTGCACTATCGAGGACGGAGGAGGAAGTGCCGCGCTCCATGCGAAGGTGGAGGACGCCCTTGTTCCGCTCGGATTCTCCCGGGATGACCGTCCGTTCAGGCCTCATGCCACCCTTGCACGGGTGAAACAGGGGGATCCCACCCTCCCGGGGTGCATACGATCGATCCCTCCAGGGGATCTGGGTGCATGCAAGGTAACCGGTTTTCTGTTGAAGAAGAGCACCCTCACTCCAGAGGGACCCATATACGAGACGCTCCTGGAGGTTCCTGCATCATGAGAAGCCCAATCGAGGAGTCGGTGCTGTCCGCAATCAGGCCGGTTCCTGCCGAGAAGGACCACATCGCACGGGTTGCAGCACGGATCATGGAAGCCGTAGCAGGGAAGGGGATCGCGGCTGAGCCCATGATCGTGGGATCGGTTGCCCGGGGAACCTTCATCCATGGCGACCGGGACCTCGATATCTTCCTGCTCTTTGATCCCTCCCTCTCCCGGGAGGAACTGCAAGAGAAAGGGCTCTTCCTCGCGCGGAGCATTTCAGAGGATCTGGCTGAACGGTACTGCGAGAAGTATGCGGAGCATCCCTACATCAGTGCAACCATCGAGGGATTCGATGTGGATCTCGTCCCCTGTTTCCGGGTGGAATCGGCATCGGCGATACAATCGGCAGTCGATCGGACCCCGTTTCACACCCGGTATATCTCTGCACGGATCACCCCTCTCGCGGACGAGGTATTGCTGGCAAAACAGTTTGCAAAGGGGGGAGGTGTCTACGGATCTGACCAGATGACCGAGGGATTCTCGGGATATCTCTGCGAGCTCCTCGTCCTCTATTACGGGGGATTCTCCGCACTTCTCGAGGCCGCTGCAGACTGGAAACCCGGGACCCTGATCGATCTCGAAGCGCACCGGACAAAGGACTTCACCGAGCCGCTCGTGGTGGTCGACCCGGTGGACGGGGGGAGAAACGTCTCGGCATCGGTATCGCTCGATCGGATGTATGAGTTTGTGGAACTGGCACGCGGCTATCTGGAGGATCCGTCATGCCGGTTCTTTTTCCCTCCAGAGCGACCCGCATGTACCCGTGAAGAACTGGTCTCCCGTCTAAAAGACAAGGGCACCTTTCTCTATACGATATCGTTTGCCACCCCTCCCTTCATTCCCGATGTGGTTGTCCCCCAGCTGCGGCGGAGCATGGACTCGGTCCAGGGGCTCCTGGAGCGGAACGGATTTGCCGTACATTCAGCCGGTTGCGAGATGTTCGAAGATCGCTGTCTCCTCCTCTTTGAACTGACCGCCGAAAAGGTCCCGGATGCGCGAAGGCATATCGGACCGCCCCTCTGGAACCGGACCAATGCAGACAAGTTCTTTGCAAAATACAGTGCAGGAGAGATCCCTGGTCTCTCCAGCGGACCCTTCATTGAGAACGGCCGGTATGTCGTCGAGATCCAGCGAAAGTACACGGATGCTGCCGATCTCCTCCGGTCCCCTGAGGTCCTTGAGGTGGGGCTGGGGCGGCACGTGCGGCAGTCCATGGAGCTGTACTGGGAGGTATATTCCGGGGGTGACTGCTGGTCCCCTGATAGTGCCACGTTCCTTTCAGGCTTCATCGTCCGGAAATCCCCGCTGGCAAGGATCCGTGCAGGGAGGACTGATGAGCGGTAAAAGATGCTTACTTACAAACCGGCAGGCGCATGGGTATCATCCCCAGCATCAGCTGCTGAACTCTCCTCTTTCCACCGTTGCTGAAAAAAGGCTCCACCGCGGTTCCTGTATAACAGTTCTCCGTCGTGCAATAGCAGAGGGGAAAGGCTATATTCCATCCTGATGAAGAGTATCTTTCCTGAGGTGCCCCGTGAAAAAAATCCCACTATTCAGCGTTTCAGTGCTCCTGCTCGCCTGCTCCCTCCTTGCGATGCCGGTATCGGCTGTCCTTGACGAGGTTTTAGTCTACTCGTCCGATTTTTCAAGTGATCCGGGATTTACCACCAATAATCCTTCGCGGTACTACTGGGATGTCGCAAACCAGACCTATCACTTCGAGACTGAGGGGGGAACCAATGGCTATAGCTTCATCCCGGTCGATCTCGACAACGGGCCTTTCACCCTGGAATATGATATCAATATCAGCTCGATACAGAAAGGAGGGGCGGTCAGGTTCGGGCTCACCACGACTGACATGGACATCTCAAAGGCTGCAAGCGTTCTTTCGGTCTTTGATAACGGGCAGTACGGAAGGCTGATGGGGCTCCAGGTCATCGATCAGAACAACCACATCTACGAGACAAAGAGCCTTTACAGCGTGTACTGTGGCGATATGAGAGACTGCGACACGAAGCAGTACGAAGAGAATGTCACCTACCATGTCGAGATACGCTACAACAAGCAGCTCAGGCAGGCAAATATCAAGGTCACGGATCCAACAGAAGCACTGCTCTGGGGATTCTATGTCCCGCTTGGCCAGGATCTTCTCTCCCTGAACAGGCTTGCGATCACCACCAAGGGGGATTACACGCTTGAGAACAATGCGATCGGTTTCATCGACAACGTGACACTGCATACGTACCGCGAGATCATCCCGACCACGGAATCCACCACCATCCCGACCACCGAGCCCACCACGGTCCCGGAAACAACCGTGATACCGACCACGACCGAGGCCCCGATGAGCCCGGTCATTCCGCTGGGGTGCCTCCTGCTCGCTGGAATACTCATTGCATACAGGAAAAAACGGGGTAATTGATCGCCAGGAAACCGATAATTACCCTCACTTTCAATTAGTATTCACGATATCAGGTGACTCTTATTTATGACCATAAACCCTGACGAGCACGTAATCGAGGCGATAGGAAGATGCAGGATCATCGTCCGGAACGGCTCGGTCGTCGAAGTAGGACACCCGCTGATCCGTGAATGCCCGCTCGCCCGCAAGTTTGCCCTCCCCGTCCACCCGATCACCCCAGAAACAGTCGGGGAAAACATCGCCCACCGGATCCGGAAATTCGGCATGTGCACCCCGGACCGGAAGGTCCTGATGTCAGGGGAGTATGTCGGGTTTGGCGCCTCCGAACTGATCAGCTACGGTTTGTCAACCGGGGTGTTCGATGCTGCAGTCATCGCCTGCGACGGAGCCGGAACGGTGATCGCCACAAAGCCGGATCTCGTGCAGGGTATCGGGGGGAGGATGTCCGGGCTTGTGTCTACCTGCCCCTATCCCCCGGTCATTGCAGCAATAGAAGAGAACGGGGGGATCGTCCCCTTCCGGGAAGATGCCCGGCTTGACCAGGTGAAAGGGACCCGGATAGCCTATGAAGCCGGATACTCAAAGGTTGCCGTCACGATTGCACGTGCCGATGATGCCCCGAATATCCGTTCAGAGTTCCCTGATGTATTCATCATAGCCGTGCACACCACCGGGATAACTGATGAAGAAGCCCTGCTCTTTGCAGATTACGCGGATATCGTGACCGCTTGTGCTTCCCGTGCAGTCAGGGAGGTCGCCGCAACAAGAGCCCTCCTGCAGGCCGGCTCATCCGTCCCGGTCTTTGCCATGACCCAGAAGGCAAAAGAGCTGATCCTTCGGAAGGTCATGGTAACAGAGGGGCAGTTCCTCGTGACGGGTGCGAAGCTGCCGTTTGGATCGGACACGTTACCAAAACCGCTGGTGTGACGAGAGGAAGTTAGTTCCATTTTCATCATTACATTAAAAGACTTTTCTTTCCATTAATTCCTCAACATTAAAATTTCGATGAGCATCACTTGAGCGCCTGCACGATCTCCTCAGGAACAATAAGGTCGAATATCTCATGGATCCCTGCCCGGGCATCATCAAACCAATTCAATATACTGCTAACGGAACCAAATCTGACCGGTCTTTCAGTGTTCACAGTGAAGATCAGGGTCCATCCGGGTTTTCCAGGGCTGTCATGAATGGATTGGACTGCCCCTTTGGTGTCTGGGATCTTCGTATCGATGAGGATGATTTCATTCTGTGTACTGTCAAAGGAGCACTGATATATCCCGGAGATCAGGTGTGCGATTTCTTCGGTTCCGGGAAGGTTTTTTCCATCAGAGAAAGGTATCAGGTCGCTATACCGTAGCAGGCACCCATTGATGTAGGAGATCTCTCCTGCCCCCATGACCATATCCTTGATTTTTTCCCTGATATGCGGCCAGCCCGGATAGGGTGAAGGAATTGTCAGGGACAGTGCTTCAGCGCCAGATGTGCACATACAGCGACAGAAGACCTCCTCGACAGGTGACCGGGAAAAAGAATGTGGCGGTGGATGGTTCATGACAAGAACGATTATACTTGGATTATTATTCTTCTTACCATGCTGAATAATGGTTAGGATGGGATGATTATAGACAAGCCGAGTGTAGCTATACTTCAGCATGAACGCACTGAACCAGGCGGTCTTTTAGCGGATTATTTCGGGGAATGCGGGATAGACCTGCTGCAGCTCCCCCTTTATGAGACAAATGAAGTTCCTCCCCTTCACGCAACCCACCTGATCATCTTGGGAGGCCCCATGAGTGTCAATGATGAGCGGGAGTTTCCCTGGCTGATTACAGAGAAGCAGATCATCAGGGAGTGGGTAGTGGAGGGGCGGCCGATTCTTGGGATCTGTCTCGGTGCACAATTGATTGCATCTTCCTTTAGAGCCGCTGTATATCCCTGCAAAAAAGAACTGGGATGGACATCGGTGAATACCACCAAGAATGAATTATTCCCCGAATTACCCGGCATCTTTAATGTGTTCCAGATGCATGGCGAGACGTTTGACATTCCGGAAGCGGGAATGTTGGTATTCCGTGGAGAAGAGGTGCCGAACCAGGCTATATGTATTGGCAGTGCGCTTGGCTTACAATTCCACCCTGAACTCACTCTCGAAATGATACAGGACTGGGTCTCATTCCTGCCACTTGAAAGCCGGGGATCCCTCCTTGCACAAAGCAGGCAGTATCTTCCGGAAAGCGAAAAAATCTGCAGAATGATTGCAGACCGGTTTCTGACTGCCCCCTCCCGTACTTTTTCATGGATGAAGTCCGCTGGCTGAAGGAACTACTGGATACCAATAGGTAATCTCCTCTGCTCTGGTCCATCTCGCTCTTCTTGTGTTCGACCTCGTGTTTAACCTCATAGTGTCGTCATTTGTGCCGTCATTTTTCGAGAGGATGCCACAAAGAAGAATATACTCCTCCAATTCAGACTCTGGTTATACTCCCCATCATTCCACGATGACTGTTCCATCACGATCCAGTTCCCAGAATGGATCTCGCAAATCGAAACGGATGCCTCATCAAGTGCAGGGAGAATCAAATGATGTTCGAGAACGTGCTATTTTTCCGATTTAGCCAATTAAAATAGAACACTTTTTACCAAGTGCGAGGGAAGGGAGGT
>MVZQ01000095.1 GCA_002068435.1 Euryarchaeota archaeon ADurb.BinA087
CTGCATCGCCTCGTTGAGGGTGAGGGTATCCTCGATCATCGCGACATCCACGCGGGGAGTCATGATCTCGCGGGCGTTGGTGTCGCCGAACTCGAGGACGGAGTAGAGCATCTCGCGTTCTTCCTGCTCGATCGTCCCCTCCTCTTTTCCTACCTCGATCCATTCCTTGATCTCCTCTTCCGTGACGCTCGGTTCACCGATTGCTGCTGGAGCCCCGAACTTCCCGGTAATCTTCTCTATTCCCCAGATGACGGGCGAGAGGATGCGGGAGAGATAGAGTATCGGAGATGCAACCCAGAGGGCGAGTTTCTCACTGTTCCGGGTTGCATAGACCTTCGGGCCTATCTCCCCGAAGAAAAGGAGAAGGATCACGACGACGAAGGTGGCGATCCCGACGCCTATGTCACCGAATATGGCGATGGTTACTGCTGTTGCGATTGATGCAGCAGCAGTGTTGACGATGTTATTCCCGATCAGGATGGAGATCAGGAACCGGTTGGGGGTCTCTTTCAGGGTTGCAAGGGATTCCGATCCCTTCCTGCCTTCATTCAACAGGGTCCGGACCTTTGCCCTGGTCAGCGAGATCAGGGCTATCTCCGAGCTTGAGAAGAATGCCGAGAGTGCAAGACAGATGACGAAAAGCAGAACCGGCAGAACATACTCGATCATTGAAGCCACGCCGCCAATACGGCCCTCGACGCTCTATGGTTCATGGATAAGAAAACTTATACAGTAATCGCATTCCCTTTTTATAAAACCAGCGTTTATCCGAGGCTTTCCCTCACAACGGCTACCTGCCTTGCAAGGAAGAGGATCTTCTCCTCGCTGGAGAGATCATGGTTAAAATTTCGGTCTTCGAATTCGAACGTGATGACCCCCTGGTACCCGGCATCTAAGAGCAGGTGAAGGATGGTGATGATATCGGGATCGTTCTCGACCGGCAGATGCATGGTCCCGCCATTTGCTCCCGACAGGTGAACATTTCCCAGCCTCTCCCCACAGAGATCGATGTAGGCCTTCACCTCGCCCAGTGACACGCCAAGGGCATGGGAGACATCAAGGGTGAACGAAAGCCAGGGCTCCCTGTCGAGAATCTCTCTCACTGCTTCAGGGGTGCAGAGGAGCGAGTTCACCTTTTTCTCCATATTCTCAATCGACACCTGCACACCGGTTTTCAGGGCAGCACTCCTGAGCAGGGACAGGTAGTGATCAAACCTCCTGAAATCAGCCGCACCTGGAGGCCGCTTTGCCGTCCTCCTCCCAGGATGCACGGTCAGCACCTCGGCACCGATCCGTTCGGCCATCGTCAGGGAGGCCAGAACGTATTCTACAGATGCTTCTGCCACCCGCGGATTGATCGAACAGGGGTTCAGGTCAAGGATAGGTGCATGCATGGTCAGGGGGTGCAGTGCCGGCCGGCTGGAGAGGCAGCTGATGAGCTCGGGAAGAGGTTGTCCCCGGAGCCAGAAATCTGGTGTCTCGACCCAGAACTCCAGCGTGTCAAGGCCTGCCTCGGCGACGAAATCAAAGATCTCGTCTAGGGTATACTCATGGAAGAACATGCTTGACACGGCAAGGCGTATCATGATCCTATTTCATATTCCGCCGGTGCCATAATATTTGTTGATGGTATACCCCCAGAAGGGACTCCCCGGAGCACCTGAGGAGCATGGAGTCGCCGTTTTCTCGATCTCCGAGATCTCATCGGTCATATCCTCGATCCTCGATGATACCCGACTCCAGGACATCTGGGTACGGGGGGAAGTGACCAATTTCAGGCCCCATGTCTCCGGCCACCGGTATTTCTCCCTGAGCGAACGGGGACAGAATTGTGGCGCAATGCTCAACTGCGTCATGTGGCGGAGCGATGCAAAGCGGATCGGGGGTGAGTTCGGGGATGGCATGGACGTGATCGCTTTTGGATCCATCACCCATTACGCCCCGCAGGGGAAATACCAGTTCATCGCCAGGGAACTGAGGCATGCGGGGGTAGGGGAGAAGCATCTCCTTGTTGAGCGGTGGAAAGCCGAACTTGCGGCAGAGGGGCTCTTTTCTGAAGAGAGGAAGCGACCCCTCCCCCGGTTTCCCATGAGAGTGGGGGTGGTGACATCAGAGACGGGGGCGGTGCTCCAGGATATCAGGAATATCATTGCCCGGCGGTTCCCTCTTGAGATCATCGTCTCACCGACCGCTGTCCAGGGAGACTCAGCCCACCTGGAGATCGCTGCTGCCCTGCGGAGGATAGACGGCCTGGCTGATGTTATCATTGTCGGGAGGGGAGGGGGCAGTTTCGAGGATCTCTTCCCGTTCAACCATCCCGACGTAGTCCGGGCACTGTCACAATGCAGCGTCCCGGTCGTGAGCGCAATCGGGCATGAGGTCGATATCACCCTTGCGGATTTTGCTGCCGATGTCCGGGCTCCAACCCCGTCCGCAGCAGCCGAACTCGTCGTGCAGGACCAGGCGGTGCTCCGTGAAGGCCTCACTCTTTACGCGAGGAAGCTGGGGGCCGATCTTATCGGGAAACTGGACCGGGCATCACGGGAGCTGTCCGACCTCCGAACAAGGATTGCCCCGGGAAGGATGCAGCGGCGGATAGCGGACCGGCAGCAGGATGCGGCGGTCATGGCCGAGAGGCTTTCAAGGGCGCTCTCAGGGAAGATTGCCATCCAGCGGCTGGTGATGAGCGGGTTTCTGGAGAAGATCGAGAACAGGAATCCGCTGCGGCTGCTTGAGCGGGGATACGCAATCATCGAAAAGGACGGCAGGGGAGTAAAATCAGTGCTGGCGATCGAACCGGGGAATGAGGTACAGGCACGGATGAAGGGAGGAAGGCTCGACCTGCTCGTCAGGAGCGTGACGCATGACAAAGACCTATGAAGAACTGGTGAACGAGTTAAAAGAGATCATAAAAACGATCGAGGATAACGAGACCGGTCTTGATGAGAGTATCGCGTTGTATGAACGCGGCGCTGCCATCATCAGGCAGTGCGAGGACCTGCTCGCTTCAGCGGAACTGAAGATTACGATGCTGGGAAGGGATTAAGGGCTGCTGTTGCCTGATCGTGCCCTTCATAGCCCCCTGTTGACACGGTCATTTCAACGAGGAGTTCTTCTCCGTTCCTAAGGTAGTCGACCAGCTCGCAGGGCAGGTCTTTTGCCGCCAGGTCCGATCCAATCCCGACCGTCCGCCCGCAGACATACGTGCTCTTCCGCCAGACCAGGTCCGTCGGGTGGAGCAGGGTCATTCCGGCCGATCCGCATGAGAGGGCGGTGACCGAGATGCCCCGGCAGGTGAGTTTCGTGAAGAGGATGGCATCGTCCGTTGAGAGCGCCTTCCTGAATGCGGGGGAGAGATCTGCGGCACCCTTGTCAGCACCGATTGCGATAATGCAGTCTCCCTTGCAGGTGAGGTGCAGGTCTTTGGTGATCATGAAGGTCCCGGGATGCAGCGAGAGGACATTCCGGTGGCCCCGGCACCGTATTGTCTCTGTGAGGATCGTGCGCTCTGTCAGGGTCATATCGGATCGGAATTGTCCTGATCTCAGTGGAACGCCGTTCATGATAATGCCCATGCTCCTTCCAGGCCAATCCTAATAATGGAGAAGGGTAGACAGGTACACCGGCTCTTGAAGATGGAGATGAGAGTATTTTGTCCTGAATGCCGGGGCGAGCAGGATCACATCGTCCTTTCCCAGTCCAGGCAGACACGGGTCCGGTGCACGACCTGCGGTACTGTACACCAGCTGGCACGGGAAAAAGAGCAGCCTCCGCTCCGCGTAAAGACGATTGTCTCGGAAGAAGGCACCTCTCGCATCTGTGCCATCGAGCTCCTGCCCGAAGAACCATGCCAGATCGGTGACCACCATGTCGCAGTCTGTGACGAGGAGTATATCGGTGTAGAGGTCACGGCAATCGAACGGGGGCTGCACCGGGTCAGGAAAGCACGGGCAAAGGATATCACTGCCTTGTGGAGCCGGAAGATCGAAGAGGTTCTGGTAAGGGTATCGGTCCACGACGGGCGATCGACCGTCCCGCTCGCCATCCGTGTCAGCGGAGAGGAGCCGTTTGTGGTCGGAGAGGTGTACCGGGTCGGGAACCGCCGGTTCCGGATCGCCCACATGAAGATGCGCGATGGCGCCGCTCTCCGACATGAAGGCCAGAAAGGGATTGCACGGAAAATAAAACGGGTCTATGGATATCCGCTATAGAAACCAACAGAGAAAGATACCGGTTCATACTTTTTTTCACTGAAGGAAATCTAAAGCTGGTGAGTATTGTTGCACCCGGGAGCATGATTCCAACAACCGTCCGGCTACCTGTCACTCATCAAAGGGGTGAGAGATTCTCCACCAACCGTGAAGGGTGCATTGCTCACATCTGTGCATGAAGGATATCTCGTGCTGGTCACCCTGATACGGTAACTACTCCCGGGCAGCATCTTTGGCGGGACGATCAGGTTGAAACAGCCGGTGCCATCAGTTCCCATGGGATGCTGGGGTATGGTTGCTATGACTCTTGTTTCACGGAGTGCCTCTATCCTGACCGTACTTCCCGGATCGCTGGTGTAGTGCCACCGAATGGTCTGGCTGGATCCAGGAATCCACTGCTCACCCCCGTTTGGAGTAACCAGGGTGATAGCAGGAGTGACGGTGAAGGCCCCGTCACTGGCATCACCGCACATCGGGTAGCGGTTGCTGGTTACCCTGATCGTAAACTCGCTTCCGGGACGGGTTTCATAGGGAACCACAAGAGAGTATGAGCCCGATCCATCCGTACCAATAGGGGTACTCCGAACGGTTGCAATGACGGTATCCCCCCTGAGTGCCTCAATTTTCACGGTCGGCCCGGGATTACCGGCATAGTTCCATCTGATAGTCTGGCTGGATCCCTGAGGCCACTCCTCGTTTCCATCAGGATAGGAGATCGTGATTGAATTCCCCGTGGCGATGAAAACGTGCATCAGACTTTCATTGCTGGTAACCGGAAAACCCCCCAGGCGTATCTCTCTTTCAGCAGCCCTCAACCAGGATCCGAAATATCCGGGAGACAGAGCATCAGGATCCATCGTAACCGTGTCATACCCGGCGGTGGCGGAGATGGGCATCAGGATGTACTTTGCTGCGTAGTAATCAAGGGCAACGGGATCGGTACTAGCAGCGAGGGTATCTGCTCGTGTCGCTACACGGTAGGGAGTAGCAGGACCGGCTCCCGGGTATCCCTGGGGAACGGCATTTATCCAGGTGGCGTCGAGGATGTTGAGCTCCGGGTATCGGGTCTCAACGAGAGCTGTACCCAGACCACCAAGGTCGATGGAGGCATGTGGATCTCCAAGAGAGACGGATACTACCCCAACATAGTGCTTCAGGCTTGCGGTTACCTCGTATCCGCTGTGGGATTTCAGGACCGGCATATTAATCAGTTTCAGCCGGCTGTTGTTGTAGGATCCATTCTCCCACACTCCGTTACGAAAGCTGATGTTTGTCCCATATTTCGTCCTGAATTTCGGGTAGCTCACCTTCAGCTTTGTTCTTGGGTGCTCTGATGCGGAGACAATATAGCCGTCCCGTATGTCCCCCTGGTCATACTCCCTGACAGCCGTGTTCCTGATGCTATCCCACAGGCAGGTAGATACCTTGTGGGACCCTGAAAATGAATCCACCACCATCTGGATGGTTTGACCGGGATCTTCTGCATTTGACTGCGGCCAGGAGAAGGATCCTCTCCCCTGTCCATTGTCGGCAACAATAATCTCACCGGTAAATCCTTCGGGGTGTGCCAGGATAGATGCAATAACAGCCTCCACGAGATCGGTATTTGTGCCTCCCCGTTCCGGCCACTGACTGTTCACCTTGATGATGACAACATCATCGCTGCCAATGAGGCCTTCTGGTGCTGGAGTGTCCGAATACTGATAGAA
This sequence comes from Euryarchaeota archaeon ADurb.BinA087, assembly GCA_002068435.1. Lineage (GTDB taxonomy): Archaea > Halobacteriota > Methanomicrobia > Methanomicrobiales > Methanospirillaceae > UBA9949. The sequence continues at coordinate 5,921 of MVZQ01000095.1, forward strand.
GTGCAGGCCATTGGATTCCATAAGCTGCAGCAGGTCCGCTACTCCTCCGTTATACCCGGTTTTTCCCTGGACAACAAAGATATCTGATGGTGCTGTTGGTAGTATGATTTCAGATCCGAGCTCCCCCCCTGCCGGTTCTGCGCCAACACCCCCACTGGTGATATAAATCAGTGCGAGAATACAGCCGAAGAAAAGAAATCCCCCTGCCATCAGGGTTACCTTCCCGGATGTTGCCCATCGACGGATGCCTACGAGTGCCGCGAGAGGGAATGCCAGGTAAGTCGCAATCCACAGGTACCCTGTCATCGCGGCTGCCTGTTGGCAGGGATAGACCAGGCGGGAAGGTTTTGCTCCCGAACGGAACAGTACCCAGAGGATGCTCATGATGCCGAAAAAAAAGAAACTGTGCCTGAACCAGTGGATGATGCGGTGTTTCAGATGCAAGAAAAGCCC
>MVZQ01000096.1 GCA_002068435.1 Euryarchaeota archaeon ADurb.BinA087
CCCTCATCACTCATCAGTCAGTGACGACGATGTAGCTATATAAAATCAACAGGAATGGCAATAAATGTTTGTGAGCGTGTACCGGCAGCCGGGCTGTTCAGGCGGAGAGGAGGTAGATCTGCACCCCTGACTGGTTATAGAGGAGCGGAAGGCCGGCTTCCTCCGCCCTGACCGCATACCGCTCCCGCTCCGGATCCCCGACATAGAGGAGCGTGGCATTATACTTCCTCATGAGGGCGACGGTCTGTGCAGGGTCCTCATAGATCAGCCGGATGTCATTCACCCGTTCACCATACCACGTGTCAGCCCGCCACATGTACTCGTGAAATGGCATGCCGATGATGGCAGGAATTCCGGTCGATGATGATATCCGCGAGTAATACCCGTAATCTCCCCCCTCAGCCTCCACGATCCCGTAGCTGCCTGAAAGCGACCTGAGGAACGCAATCGCCTCTGCATCGCCCGGATGGGTCGTATCAAGCCAGGCGAGTCCATTCAGGGTGGCATCGCGGGAGCTGTATTCGAACGGGATGATCAGAGGTGCCGTGAGGAGCAGGGCTGTGACGCCGATGAGTGCCGCTCGTTTCAGACCCTTGCCGATCTTCAGGTGGGACACCGGCTGCTCCAGCATGACGGCAAGCATTGCAAAACCGGAGGATGCCATCAGGATCCATGCGGGAAGATAGAATTTGAAGACCGTATTCATCCGGTAGTATACCTCCCCCATGTTATCCTTCAGGTAGAAAAATTCACAGAATATGATCACGGAAAGCCCGCAGATTGCGAGGATTTCAGCGGGGGTCCTGAGCCTCCTGGTAAGGAAGTATGCCAGCGGCAGGGCAGCGATTCCTGCTGCAGCGTACCCCCCCAGAATGAAGGGAACGGGGACGAGCAGGAGCAGTGGCATCCGGATGATGTCCTTTCTCAGGTACACCAGGAAGAGGATGAGGAACAACCCGTGGACAAGGAGGAAGGCGATGACAGGGCTCGGCGCAGGGACGATACCGATGCCCTGAATCCCACCGCTCTTGAGCTGGAGGTAGTAGGGGAGGTAGCAGAGGAGGGAGAGGGGCGGGACAAGGAGAAGGAAACTGTATGCCCGGGTCATGAACCGTTCCAAGGGTCCGATAGCCGGGGGTGTCCCTGATCCGACTTCCCCGGCGCTCTCCCGGTTCTCATACCAGATGAGGAGTCCGAAGAGCACGGTGACCGGTGCATAGAGCAGCACATCCCAGGTATTGATCAGGGGCATGGAACCCAGGGAAAGCGCGGACAATACCACGATCAAAAAGCGGTGCCGGGGGGTCATCACCCTCCAGTGGGTGAGGGCATATACACAAAGGAAAAGGAGGAAGACCTGGTTGAAGAGAGAGACAACATGGGCATGGAGATCGCCCCATACGAACGAGAACGCCGGATATTCGTGAATGGTGTCCGGGATCGTGCGGGTACTGTCCCAGAGGACAGCCCCTGAGGTTTTTCCGAGGATCACCTGCCAGATGAAGGAGGGATTGACCACGAGGAATGTAAGGAGGGGCAGCCACCGGAGGCGGTCAGAGAGGAGGTGCGCCATGGCATACATGCCAACCGCTGCATTGGCGAGCACCGTGGGCAGGGCGAGATTGAAGACGATAGGGGACGGGACACCCGAGACGATCCCAAGCGTGCCAAACATCCAGTACCCGAGGTAGTAATAGACGTTGAGGGTTCCCCCGAGAAACCACGGGTCGAGGGGGGGGATGACCGGCTCCCGCATGATCGATGCCAGAAATGCATGGTCCATGAACTTCTCGGCAAAAGAGATGCCCGGATTGATAAACCGCAGCTCGAGCATGAAGAAGAAGAAGAGGAAAAACACAAATGCCCAAGCCCCCTGTCCCCTGAAGGTGTCACGCCGGTAACATCCTTTGTAGGCGAACCAGAAGAGCAGGGCTACAAACGGGAGAACAGCGATCCATACCGGGAGGTGCAGGAGGCCGCAGTACCAGGAGACAAGGGTAAAAAGGAGCAGGGAGGCAGGAAATGCCGCAGGGAATGAGAATTCTTTCAGGACCGGCCGGAGGAGCGGCCACAGGGCCAGCTGGAGCAGGACGATCAGGATCAGCCAGCCTGCCACCATCATGAGCTGGATTTCATATCCCGGGGTGATCATCCTCAGTGAGCTCCTTTTTAAAAGCGGATTTTATTGCATCGATCACCCAGTCGCCAAAGAAGTAGATCGAGATCACGCCGCCTCCGAGGGTGACCAGGTTCTTGAGCAGGTGATCGATCACGGCAATCAGGGTGGCGACGGCCGGATCGATCCCGGCAGCGGAAAAGATGGCAACAAGCGCCAGCTCGTAGGTCCCGATGCCTCCGGGAGTCAGGGGAATGGCCTTCACCAGATTGCCGACAACGATGGCCAGCGTGACCACCGCAAACGGGATGGTCACTCCGAACATCATCGCTACAAAGAGGCAGACGAGGACATCAAGGATCCAGATCACGACCGATGAGGAGGAGAGGGCCAGGATGGATTTTGCCGAGAGTGATACCTGCCTGATCTGGTCGAGCATCGTGAGCACGATCCGGAGGTAGCGGTTGTCGGATGCGAACCGATCACTGATCGAGAGGAAGACAAAAAAACCGGCCCCAAGAATGAGGGGAAGGACGATGAGCCAGAGGTATTCTCCCGGGACATTGAACACGAAGAGGAGCGAGACCGCGCCAAGAAGGGCTACCATGACGATGTCGAACACCCGTTCCACGACGAGGGAGGAGATCCCCTGCGATATGGTTGCTCCGAATTCATGCCTGAGGATGAATACCCGCACCAGGTCGCCGAGCCGTGCGGGGACGATCAGGTTTGCGGTCTGTGAGATGAAGATACAGCCGGTGGAGAAGAGGATGCTGCATCGAATCCCGATGCCGGAGAGGATGATTCTGTACCGGACTCCACGGAGAAGCCATGCAAGGGAACAGACGGCCACTGCCAGGGCGCAATAGATCCAGACGATGTGTTCGAGCGCGACAAGAAGGTCATCTTTCACCCGGTAGAGCATGAAGAGGATGATTCCGACGGCAATCAGGGTGGATACGACAATGGCGCTAATCTTTCTCAGCATGCAGGTCCCACCACAGTCTCAGGATTGCGGTCCCCATGTCCCATACATCGTGCCGTTTCACGGTTGTCTTTCCTCCCTGCTGCCAGGTTACCGGAAATTCACAGATCGATAAGCCTTTTCTCCCGGCCCTGACAAGGACCTCGGTATCCCAGAACCAGTGCGTGTCTCTGACAGCGGGGATGATCGAGAGTATCTTCTCCCGTGAAAAGGCTTTGAAACCGCACTGGTGATCATGGAGTCTGCTGCCAAGCATGGTCCTGACAAGGAGGTTATATCCCCTGCTGGCAATCTCACGCCCTCCGCTCCTCTGAATCCTGCTTTGGGGAAGGAGACGTGAACCGGTGGCGATATCATACCCGTTCCTGATGGCACCGATCAGGGTCCCGAGATGCGTCATATCCGTTGCCAGATCAACATCGTAATAGCAGACAATCGCCCCTTTTGCTGCGGAAAATGCCCTGTTCAGTGCCCGTCCCCTGCCAAGCCGCTCATCGCTGTGGAAGAGGCGGACCCGGGAATCCTGCTGCTCCCATGATCGGACGAGGTCGGCACTCCCATCGGTGCTCCCATCCTCTGCGATGATCAGCTCGAAGCGTGGCGCCACCTCACCGAGGCGGGCAATCGAGAGGGGGATCGCTCGTTTGAGTGCCTCCCGATCATTGAAGACGGGAATAACCGCACTCACCTCAACCCCGGTCACGTGCCTCCCTCTGAGATCGCTTCGGCGGCACGATATCCTGCGACGATCGATCCCTCCATGCTCCGCTCCGGGTAGTTGGATGCCGAGAACATCCCCGCAAAGTAGAGCCCCTTCTCCTGGTAGTGGGGGATGAGGTTCCGGTATCCTGTGGTGAAGATGGGGCCTGCCAGGGGTTCAACCGTAAACCGCTCCCAGTGGACCTGGGAGGGGGGGATGGAGAACGTGGTGCAGAATTCTTCCCGCATCAGACGGCCTGCCTGGACCGGGAGGGTTCCTGTGAAGTAGGAGGCCAGGTACACGATATGCTCTCCGTACCGCTCAACAGGGACAAAATTGGTATGACTGATAACGGCACCGAATGAACCTGGATCTTTCATGTTCAGCCAGTAGACCCCCCGGGTATACTCCTCCTCCATCCCCAGCGTGAGGCATGCTGCCCCCTGGTAGGGGACCGGAGGGATCACCGGGCCGCCGATGGAAGTGAGCACCTGGGGCGGAACGGTTGAGAGTACCGCATCATACCGCTGGCCGTTCACCCGCCATCCGTCCGTGTTCTTTGCGATGTGGCTGACCGGATCATGGAGCCTGATTGTACTGTCATGCCCCACTTCAGCGGCAAGGGCATCCAGGAAGACCTGAAATCCTCCCTTCAGGTATCCCAGACGTTCTCCTGAAAGACCCCGGTCGGAGCGGATGGCAATCCTTCCGATCAGCCATGCAGCAGAGACCTGCTCGCTCATGGGTCCGAACTTGCTGGTCAGGAGCGGCTGGAAAAATGACTCATACGTCCGCTTTCCGACTTCGGAGATGATATACTCATGTGCGGTGATATCGTCGAGCGATGCAGGATCGGTCCGTTTCGATCGCACCGTCAGCAGTGCAAGCCTCAGTTTGTCAGTAGGAGAGAGGAGCGGGTACCGGAGTATCTCAAGGGGAGTATTCAGCGGGTAAATGGTGCCGTTGGCATAATAACCGGTAGTACCTTTCCGCCACTCCAGCCTGTCGCTGATGTGCAGCCGGGAAAAGAGATCGAGCAGGTGCCGATCGCCGGAGAAGCAGTGGTGGTAGAATTGTTCTATCCAGTAGGTATCGATCTGGTGGGAGGCAAGGCATCCGCCGAGGTAACCTTTCTTTTCGAAGATGTCAACCTCGTGCCGTTCTTTGAGGCGCAATGCAGCAGCTAGTCCGGCAAGCCCTCCCCCAATGATACATACCTTCATGGTCGGATTCTGCAGTATAGGTTTGAAAAGCGGGATAAAAAAGGCTCCGCATACGTATACGCCGCATATAAAGCCCTTTGGAGGCGGTTTGGTATAAGAAAGTTTTTGAACTTCTGAAAGTAACTTTATAAATAGAACATTTCGGAGTATTCCGAAAGAATCGGCCGGCTGGTGTTTTGGGTCCATGAGAATATTTTTCATTGGTTTTGGACAGGCGGGAGGCAAAATTGTCGACATGTTCATTGAACAGGACAGGAAGCTTGGCCGTAACAGCTTCCGGGCAATTGCCGTCAATACCGCCCGGACAGACCTGATGGGACTGAAACATATCGAATTAAAAGACCGGATTCTTATCGGGCAGACGGTTGTCAAGGGACACGGAGTCGGCACAGACAACGCGGCAGGTGCCCGTATCACGATGGATGAGGTTGACAGCATTGTCAGCGCCATCGATCGGAAGGGAACCCATGATGTTGATGCCTTCATGGTCGTCGCAGGCCTGGGAGGAGGGACGGGATCAGGAGGGACCCCTGTCCTTGTCCGGCAGCTCAAGAACATCTACCATGAACCGGTCTATGTGCTCGGTATCCTCCCTGCCCCGGAAGAGGGAAAACTCTACTCATTCAATGCAGCAAGGAGTCTGACGACGCTCATCAAGGAAGCCGATAACACGTTCGTTTTTGATAACAGTGCATGGAAAAACGAGGGAGAGAGCATCAAGAGTGCATTCTCCCGGCTGAATGATGAGATCGTAAGGAGATTTGGAGTACTGTTCAGGGCAGGGGAGATGGGAAAGGCCGGTGTCGGTGAGATGGTGGTCGATTCGAGCGAGATCATCAACACGCTCCGCGGAGGCGGCATCAGCACGGTCGGGTATGCTATCGCCAGTGTCACCACGGACCGGTCAAAGTCCCCCCTCTCTGGGATCATCGGCGGGATCACGAGTACCCTGAAGAAACGTGAAGCGACCGAGGAGGTGCTCCTTGGGGAGGACAGGACTGCAAAGATCATCTCCCTGGTGAGGAGGGCAATGCTTGGCCGTCTCACGCTGCCCTGCGATTTCTCGACCGCTGAACGTGCTCTCGTCCTTGTTGCAGGACCACCCGACGAACTCGATCGGAAGGGGATCGAGAAAGCGAAGAGCTGGGTGGAAGAGAACATTGCCGGAGTCGAAGTGAGGGGCGGGGATTACCCGGTAAGGAGCAGTTTTGTTGCCGCCGTAGTCCTCCTCTCAACGATTGGAGATGCTCCCCGCATCCGCGAGCTGACGGAGATCGCCAGGGAGACAAAAGAGGATTCGGTGCGTGCAGAGGAACGGAAGCCTCTGACGATTGACGAGGATATT
>MVZQ01000097.1 GCA_002068435.1 Euryarchaeota archaeon ADurb.BinA087
GGACCGGTCTCTGTGCCAAAAAGTGCGAAGTTCTCCGTGGTGATTGGCAGCTCTGCGGCAGCACAGAGGATCTGCCCGGAGAGAATGTACGGATTTCCCAGATCTATGATTGCACGCTCGAGGGGGGCACCAAAGAAGAGATCGGGATGACGCAGGAAGTACTGGTCGAGCGGATCCCCACCGGCGATCAGGAATGCAGCCGATGGAGTTCCATTCCTGCCGGCCCTCCCGGCCTGCTGCCATGTCGCCATCATAGTCCCCGGATACCCGGCCATGATGACTGCATCAAGGGACCCGATATCTATCCCAAGCTCGAGGGCGTTTGTCGATACCACGCATCGCAGATCTCCTGATTTCAACCGTTCTTCGATAATCCGGCGCTCTTCGGGAAGATACCCTGCACGGTAGGAACAGAGCTCCTCCGGTCTCCCTATCCTGGTCCGGACCATCCTCTCCCTCGCCCTGAGCGCAACCAGTTCGGCGGTCTTCCGTGACCCGGTAAATGCGAGAGTCTGGATGTGGTGACGGATACATTCGGTTATCAGGTCAGCGGCCTCCCTGTTGAGGGACGATGGCCGATTTGGATCGTCATAAGGATTGATCATGACAAAGTGCCTGGGTCCGTGGGGTGCACTGTCTCCTTTGATAAGGGTAAACGGAAGCCCGCAGAATCGTTCTGCAAACTCCCCTGGATTGCCAAGGGTTGCGCTGGAAAGGAAACAACGGGGATCTGAGCCGTAATGCCGGCAAAGACGCAACAGTCTCCGGATCAGAAAGGCCATCTGGGAACCCTGAACTCCACGGTATCGATGGGCTTCATCGATCACGATGAAGGAGAGGCCCCTGAAGAATGAACTCCACTGGTGGTGCCAGGGCAGTATCTGGTGCAGCTCATGCGGATTGGTCAGGATAATGCGTGCCGATCTTCTGATACGCGGTCGCTTGTCTGCCGGGGTATCTCCATCGTAAAGGGCTGGTGACACCCTGATTCCGGTACCTTTTTCCATTTCCTGGACTGCTTTCAGCTGATCATTTGCCAGTGCCTTTGTCGGGTACAGGAACAGCGCTGTCGATATGGGATTCCGACCCAGGGTCTCGAACACAGGGAGGAGGAAGGCGAGGGTCTTTCCCGATGCGGTGGAGGTCGCAAGGACGATGTTCTCACCGCGCATGGCTGCCTCCATGGCTGCGGCCTGGTGGCGGTAAAGCCGGATACCCCTTGAGTTGAGATAGGCACTGGTGCGGGAGGAGAGATGACAGATGCCGTATTCTCCCTCCCTCCGGGCAAATTCCTTAATGGTGGATATGTGCCTCGAAAAAGAGGGGTCCTCTGAAAGCCCATGCAGGAGGGAGTTCACGGTCACGATACACACTCCCCCTGCAGGAAGAAGAAGAGCCGGGCAAGCGAAACAAGATCCTGCCGGTTGTGGGTCACGATCGGGACGAGGGGGCCGGGATTTCCTGTTGTCATGAACGCTTCGTAAAATTCCGGCACCATCGCCCCAGGGATATCATCCCCTCTTCCGGTGCGGAGGATCCGTTGCTCAAGGGTCACCAGTCGGCAGTCAGGAAGTTCGCCTCTCCAGCGCCTCCGTGAGAAATGGAGAAGGTCGTAATGAGGATTCCCTATCACGGCCGGCCTGCCGTAGAATGCAGCACGTCCTGTAAGATAGGGGATATCGAATGCTTTCCCATTGTAGCTGATCAGAACCCGGTCCCCATCCAGCTGATCCATGACTGCTGAGATGGCCGGGACCTCCTCGCTGATGTCCCTCAATAGATATTGTGAGATACACAGCTCACCCGACCGGATCTCTGCAATACCGAAGAGGATGATCGGCCGCGAGAAGATGCCGAGTGTCTCGATATCAATAAAGATGAGATCGCCGGGATGGTAGAACCCGGCGGTGGTAAGGCAGGAGGGATGGGATGGTGAAAGCCACCTGGAGACGAGCTGTTCGATTGGCGGAATTTCATCTCCCGAAAGTATTGCCATGGTTTCACGGGCAGCTTTGCCAAACCTCCGGTGAACTGCAAGATCGACAATCGTAGCATACCCCTTGGCTTTCAGCTCCCTCTCTTTTCTCCTCCCGATGCCATAGACAAGGGTAAGGTCTGAGAGGAGAGTGGACCGGATTGCGGCTTTATTGATACCCTTCATATCCAGTGGTACACGGGAAGGGATGCAGTAACAGGTCCCTTCGTAGGTATCACATTCCTGACCGTGAAATATCTCATCGAGCGTATTGTCCCTATAGGTTTCCATGACCGCATGCAGCTGCTTGGTTGCCCGCATATGCAGGGACTCGAAGACATACCTGTCATGGAAACCGGTTCGGAATATGGAATCATTCCGGATAACAGCATAATCATGGGATTCCCCTATCCGGGACCGCCATTGCCTGCTTATCGAGGGATAAACACGACCTGATTCCATTCGCACTGTGATGGCTCTTGGTCCTCATTCCCTTTAATCCGGGGCGTGCACGGTGAAAGTGACCAGGCGTTCGAAAATCCCATATATCCCCGCCATCTATTAGTAAGTAACTCGATACCAGAACCGGCCTGATTGCCGGGATGAGCAGCAGTAAAGGCGAGATAATTGATCGGTATCTTCAAACGTAGCAAGGTAAAGACCTCGGGGTTGCTCCTGGCTCTCCTTGATCAGGCGGGGGTTTACCGCTCATCACTCTACGAAACAGGAAAGGTACACTGCAGGGAACTCTTCCACTTCATGATCCTTGGTGGTCCGGAGACAGTCAGTAAAGAAGAGGAATGTGGCGATGAAAAAAAGCGGGTCATGAGTTACCGTATGGCTTCAATCCGATCAGAGGCAGCACCGTCGCTTCACGAACCCCGACAGATCTGGAGTCTGTTCCATGAACCCATTGAAAACGGGAGTTTTCGGAATGGAACCTGAAGCCTTCCTGATCGATCTCGACGGTGTGCTATATGTCGGGGGATCACCGGTTCCGGGTGCCATCGATACGATTTCATATCTGCGAGAGAACGACTATCCCTTCCGGTTCGTGTCCAACACGACAAGGAAGTCCCGGATGACCATCTCCCGGCAGCTCGAATCCATGGGATTTGAAATTCCGGCCTCGTATATCTTTACTCCTTCAATGGCAGCAGTTTCATATATCGCAGGAAAAGGCGGAACTGAAGCTGCCATCCTTACCACCCCTGATGTTTCTGCTGAAATGGGCTGTGAAGGAATACAGAACCGGGAGCAGAGTACAAAATTCGTCATCGTAGGCGATGGTGGCGATCTCTTCAACTATCCTGTCCTGAACAATGCATTTCGCAATATCATCGGAGGAGCGGAACTTATCGCGCTGGAAAAGGACAGGTACTGGATGGGGAATGACGGGCTTATGCTCTCAGCAGGACCCTTTGTCGCGGCTCTTGAATACGCCACGGGGACCCGGGCAGTGGTGATCGGAAAGCCCACCCCCGAGTTTTTCATGCTTTCCCTCGCCTCAATGAATGCGGCCCCTTCCCGTACTGTCATGATCGGGGACGATGTCGAAACTGATATCGGTGGAGCGGAGGCGGCGGGTCTTTGGGGAATCCTCGTAAGGACCGGGAAGTTCCGGCAGGAAGCCCTTGAAAGTGCCCCTTTGACCCCGAAAAAGATCATATCCTCGATTGCCGAACTGCCCCGCCTCCTTGCTTCAGGGGAGCTCTGTCCAGACCAATGACGAAAAAGTCCCTCGTCATCGTGGTTATTGCTCTATTGGCAGTATTCCTCCTCTCATCCGGCTGCGTCAGTTATATCCACAGTTTTTTTCCCGCGGCGTCCTATCCTGAAATCGAACCACAGCGGGGAGTGACGCTCCCCGCAGTCCCGGACTATTCCTTTCCCTATGAGGATTTTTTGGTCACCCTCTCTTCAGACGTTGACCCTGAAGTCTATGCAGGGGCACAATCGGCCGAGAAAGGGGTGAGGATCTATGATACTTCGATTGGCGATGATGAATGGCGATCAGGCCTCTATAAGGCCATGACCCTGGACCCTGCTCAGGATACGTTCTTTGACAACCTGACCGGGGAGTTCAGCCAGGTCAGAGCCACGTATGATCTCGACTCAGATGAATATCTCGAACTGATGGCGGTGTTCGTCCAGTCCCTCTCGTACAGGAACCAGAATCTTTCAAGCCCGAAATATCCCATCGAGACATATCGTGACAGGGAAGGGGATTGCGATGACAAGAGCATGCTCCTTGCAGGGCTTCTCGCTCATGAAGGTTATAATGTCTCCCTCCTCTATTTCGGACCCGAACAGCATATGGCGGTTGGGGTAGCCTGTCAGGAAATGGGCTACCATGATACCGGGTATGCCTATATCGAGACCACGAGGGTGAGTTTTGTCGGAATCGGGGCTGGATCCCTTGAAGGGAACATTACGATTTCATCGTACCCGCTTGTAATCCCTATTGGAAATGGGATCTCCACATATAGACGCTGCAATGAAACCCTTGCGATCAATGATGAGCTGTCCGACATAAGCGCACACCTGGAGATACTCGCAACAGACCTCCGAGGTCGGGAGTCCTTACTCCTCTCCCGCCGTTCAGACCTTGAAACCATGGACCGCCAGCTTGAAGTGATGCTGGCAGAAGGGGACTATTTCAGATATAACCAGATGGTATCGGAATACAATACCAGGGTCCGGGAGTATAACCAGGATCTTGAAGCATATCAGGCGATCTCTGATGAATACTCCCGTCTTGCCGAACGGTACAATTACATCATCTCGCATGAACATGACCGGAAAGGAACCTATCGCTATTTATTTGGGGAGCAGTAATGAGAGAGAACGGGAAGGCACATCCCGGCATAATTATCTGGTTATCTACATCCCATTGCTCCTAAACTACGGGAAGGCAACAAGGACCATATCACACTCCTATGGAATTCTCCTTGCTACGTTACTCCTCTTTATGCACCAGGAATTCTCCGTCCATCATCTTCGCGGAGAAAGGAAAAATCGGTGACAGGCTTTTGTAAACCGCGGTCTTCGAACAGAGACTGGCGACCCGGTGTCAAACGGAGATTGAGCGTTTATGATCTGTCCTGGAAAAATTCTAGTCCTGGATGTCTCCTCGCTCCGGCCGGGATCCCGGATCGTTCGATCCGCTCGATTGCTTTCTGGCAGTACTGGGGGGAAATGTCTATCCCGATAAATCTCCGGAACTGTTTCCAGGCAACCAGAGTCGTGGTCCCTGCACCGTTGAATGGATCAAGGACGATGTCATTCCGGTATGAGAACAGTTTCAATAACCTCCGGGGGATCTCTTCTGGAAACATGGCGGGGTGACCATATTCCTTCATCCTTGTCTCCGGGGGGATGCTCCATCTCCCTATCACCCATTCCTTGAACTCCTCATCGGTGATATCGATATTCTCTTTCAGGCCCGCCTTTTTGTGCGTCTCCTTGTCAAAGACCTCCAGGAACTCCCAAGTATACTTGAGATAGGGCATGGAGGGGGATTTCCAGCTCCCCCAGGCCGTGTACTTCGCATTGTAGTTGTTCTTCTCCCACAGGATCTCAGCCTTCCAGAGGAGGCCTAGTCTCATGAGCTGCGAGGATATGATGTGGTGGGTCGGGATGTAGTCGGAGAAGAGAGGCTGGATATTCACGGCGAGCCTCCCACCTGGTTTCAGGACCCGTGCACATTCCTGCCAGATTGCATACAGTTCAGAAAAATATGCATTCCACTCATGGGTATCGTCGTGGGGGTCCTCGGCGTAACTCTGCCCGAAGTTATAGGGTGGGGAGGTTACGATGATATCCACGCTGCTGTCCGGGATTCTGGTCAGAATCTTCGCGGCATCGCCGCAGAAGATCCGGTTGGTGAACGGCTGCACCTCTTCCGGATCCCCTGCAGGTATCATTGCGTTCGAACGCCGGGTCCCTCCCCGTACCAGGGATTTTCCGGCTTTGTCTGCTACCTTCTCCTCCCTTTTTTTCCCGGGCATCAGATCCTAATGGGCGTTCGCAGCCCTTTATTATGCCGGGCGGTATGGCAGGGTGAAAACCGTTTAATCCCGGGGTGCATATACACTAAAGACGATCGCAGATGCTGGACATACAGGATCTCCATGTGGAGATAGGGGGCAGGGAGGTGCTTCATGATATCAACCTCCAGATTGGGGAGGGGGAAACGCATGTCCTGATGGGCCCGAACGGGTCCGGAAAGACAACCCTTCTTCGGGCTATCATGGGTTTTGCCGGGCTGA
>MVZQ01000098.1 GCA_002068435.1 Euryarchaeota archaeon ADurb.BinA087
CGCATGGAGGATGCGGATTGTGCCCTGGTGGCAATGGGGTCGCTCTGCGGGACGGTGAAGGATGCCATCGATGATATGAGAGATGCCGGCAGAAAGGTCGGACTGCTCAAGATCCGGACCTTCCGCCCGTTCCCGGCAGAAGAGGTGAAAAAAGCCTTATCCGGCGTGAGCCGGGTTGCGGTCCTTGACAAGAATATATCCCTCGGATCGAAGGGAGCCGTGGCACTCGAAGTGAAAGATGCCCTCTACGGGAGCCAGATCCCGGTCCATGATTACATCATCGGGCTTGGAGGCAGGGATGTGCAGAAGAAGGATATCGCCCGGGTCGTCACGCTCGCCGAGGAAGGCAAGGGGGACCTCTATTACGGGCTCCGCGAGGAGGTGCTGAAATGAACGACAAGGCTGCCTGCGGGCTCTTTGATTCAGGTCACCGTGCGTGTGGTGGCTGCGGTGCTGCCATGGCAGCCCGGCTCATGCTGGATGCTGCGGGAAAGGATACGATCATCGTCTCATCGACCGGGTGCATGGAGGTCTTCTCGACGCCGTACCCTGAAACAGCATGGAAGGTCCCCTGGATCCACTCGCTCTTTGAGAACAACTCTGCCGTTGCATCAGGGATTGTTGCTGCTCTTGCGAAGCAGGGAAGGAAGGAGAAGGTCATTGCGATCGGCGGGGATGGGGCAACGTTTGATATCGGGATCCTCTGCCTCTCGGGGGCATTCGAGCGGGGCCATGATTTCACGTATATCTGCTACGACAACGAGGCCTACATGAATACCGGCATCCAGCGGTCCGGGGCAACTCCCTACGATGCCAGCACCACCACGAGCCCCGCGGGGAGCTGCTCGTTTGGAAACAAGCGGCCGAAAAAGGATCTTCCCATGATCCTTGCCGCCCACGGCGCTCCTTACGTGGCAACGGCATCCATCGCCTATCCCCCTGATTTCAAGAAGAAGGTGGAGAAGGCGGTCAATACCCCGGGGCCCTGTTATATCCAGGTCCATGCACCCTGCTGCACCGGATGGGGATTCGAAGGAGAGAAGACGATTGCAGTCGGCAAACTTGCCATCGAGACCGGCCTCTGGGTCAATTACGAGATGGAGAACGGGGTGGTCACGAAGGTGAAGAAGGTGGTGCGAAAGCCGGTGGAAGACTACCTGGTCGAGCAGAAGCGGTTCCGCCACCTCTTCAAGCCGAAGAAGAACGAAGCCGAGATCGCCAAGATTCAGGCTCTTGCCGACAGGAACGCCGAGAAGTTCGGGATCGATATCAAGCTGAAAACATAATTTTTTCGGGGAGAGGGGGATCTCATCCCCCACTTTTTTTATCCTTTAACGTGTTTCATCTCTTTCAAAACGCTCCTGGGGTTGCGCCTTCGGCTCATCCCCGCCGCTGTGGCGTCCCCCAGGATGCGATAGGGCGGCATTGAGCACCTCCATTTCTCATTGGTCATATTGCATGGGGTACCACTTTTTTTTGCATAGATCCAAGAACTCCCCCAACAGTATATTTTCCGACGTGATTTATGAGAAAGATTGGTGGAAAAAATAGTATTATCGCCTTTTTTCCGCAGGGTCCCTGCAATGAAGAGTGCCTTTCATTCTGTTTTCACCACTCATCCCTGCATCAAACTATGTTTGAAATACCTGCTCGTTGCAGTCTCATGGGCCATGTTACTCTTTTAGATGGAGGGAATATATCCGTGGTAAATGCCACGACACCTTTTCCTATCGGATCAGAGGCCCCCCCGTGGTGCACAGCAGAGCCGGATCCGCCATCCTCCAGGGCGTTATTTAAAAAAGGAAAGATAATCGGGATAAGGTGTGGGGAGCCACCCCCTTTATCCCGCCTTCTTCTTCCGTGTAAAGAGGAACGGGAGCAGGAGCACTACTGCAATGATGATCCAGAACTGCCCGAACATGGTCAGCAGGGTCACCCTATTCTCGGTATAAAACCGGAGCTCGGCATTCTTTGTCGAGTTCCATGTGATGAAGATCGTGCCGCCGTCGCCCTCACGCACCTCTGCCCCGGGACTGAGGGAGCCGATGAACCGGTTCCTGACATCGAACGGGGGGGGAAGGATGACCTTCACCGAGTACGGCTCGGGAAACGTGGCCAGGAAATGGTTATCCCGGACCGGTCCGGTATAGTGAACGGTATAATTCCCTTTCGGAAAGGTGATGGTGAACCGGTCAGAACTGTTGTAACTGCAGGAATTGCGGGGACAATCGCCCGAGAGCGAGACGTCGCTTACCTGGACAGGAATTCTCTCTCCCAGGAAACCCGTCTCTGAAAAAGAATAACGGTCGGCATCCACGATCTCGACCGATGCCCGGTATGCCGTCCCGTTCGGCAGGATCTCATACCCGGCGCTGAGGGCCAGGACTGACGCAGGGATCAGCAGGATCGCAATGTAGAGAGCAGCGACTGCACGTCCGCATCGATCTCGGTGGGTGGCTTGCATTGCTTTATCACCGTCTCCGGGTCTTTCAGCAGGTGCCCGGTCACCACACAGACGACCCGTTCACTCGGATCGATCACTCCTTCAAGAGCAAGTTTGCGTACCCCTGCAACCGATGCTGCTGATGCCGGTTCAACCCCGATCCCCTCTTTTCGTGCAAGATCCCTCTGCATCGCGAGGATCTCGTCATCGGTGACCCATTCGGCAGTACCGCCGGTCTTCCGGATAGCCGTGAGTGCCTTCTCGGCGTTGACCGGGGCTCCAATCCGTATCGCAGTTGCCACGGTCTCCGGCTCTCCTTCCGGAATCACTTCCGGGAGTCCCTCCCGAATCGCCCTGACGACCGGGCTTGAGCCCTTCGCCTGAATCCCGGTCATCATCGGGTAGCGCTCGATGAGGCCAAGTGCGTGCAGTTCACCGAGTCCCTTGTGCACGGCAGAGATATTTCCGGCATTCCCCACGGGGAGGACAATCCGGTCCGGTACACATCCGAGCTGGTCGATCACCTCGAAACCGATGGTCTTCTGCCCCTCCAGCCTGAAGGGATTGATCGAGTTCAGGAGATAGAGCCCGTGGCTGATGCACAGTTCCTGCACCATCTCGAGGGCTTTGTCGAAATTACCCCTGATCGAGATGACATTCGCCCCGTGCATCAGGGCCTGTGCCACTTTTCCCAGCGCCACCTTGCCGGCAGGGAGGAGCACGACCGCCGGTATCCCGGCCTTTGCCGCATAGGCAGCAAGGCTTGCCGAGGTATTCCCGGTACTTGCACAGGCCACCGTCGATTTGTTGAGCTGGAGTGCCATACTCACCCCAACCGTCATTCCCCTGTCCTTGAACGAACCCGTGGGATTCATCCCTTCGTGTTTTGCATACAGGTGAGGGAGCCCGATCTCTTCTCCGATTCGTTCCAGCGGGTAGAGCGGGGTACCCCCTTCCTTCAGGGTGACAGGCGGGATGGTGACCGGAAGGAGTTCACGGTAACGCCACACAGAGATCGGACGACGATCCCATTCTTCACGCCGGATGCTGAGGGAGTCGAGATCGTACTCCACAAAGAGCAGGTGCCCGCAGGAACGGCAGGTATAGAGGATCTCATCAGGAGGATAGGACCGGCCGCATTGCACGCAGGTGAGGCGATACATGCTCTAGATCTGAGTGGTCATCGCACATATACGCATCCGGTACTGCAGACTGATCCCATTCCTTTCACCCTGCATGGTTCTCGGAAAAATCATCCAACAGACCGTTCCGGTATACGGGGAGCGCCTCGCGGACACGATGGACCATCTCCGGATCGATGACGGCAGAGATCAGCGCCTCCTCCTCCCCTGCTTCTGCAACCACAGTTCCCGAAGGGTCGATGGCAAGCGATCTGCCGCAATACGTCTCTACCGGAGTCACTCCCGTCGGGTTCACCCCCATGACATACACCTGGTATTCGATCGCCCGTGCCCTGAGTAAGAGCTCCCAGTGACTGATCCGGGAAGCCGGCCATGCTGCAGGGACCAGCATACAGCAGACTCCTGCCCGTGCGTATGTCCCGAAAAGCCCCGGGAAACGGAGGTCATAACAGATGGCGATACCAAACGGGACCTTCGAGAGTCTGAAGATTCCCGGGGTGGTACCTGGGGAGTAGTGTTCGTCTTCGTGTGCCGGGGTGAACAGGTGAGACTTCGAATAGGTGGCAGCAATCTCCCCTTCGCGATCAACAACGATGCAGGTGTTCCTCGGTTTGGGATCAGAGCGCTCGCGGAATGAGCCGAGTAGAGCAATACCATATTCCCGTGCAAGGTGGCGGAATCGGGAGACGATCGGACCGTCCCGTTCCTCGACATGCCGGACAGACCGGGGATCCCATCCTGTGGGGTATTGCTCGGGAAAACAGATTAGTGAGGCCCCTTCATCAGCGGCCTTCCTGATGGACTGTTCCGCCTTTTCCAGGCTTTGCTGTGGATCCTCCCACCTGCTCCTGATCTGGGCTCCGGCAATTTGTATGGGCATATGGTGGTCTTCTCCTTGTTGATCTCTGTCTCTGGTGCCTTTGTTCAGGTTCCTGACAGGACCGGAAATGCCGCAGTGAGTCCGGCGATCACGAACTGGACTGCGATTGCAATCAGAAGCATCCCCATCAGCCGGTTGATGGCCCGGAACTCTTTCTGCCCGACACGACTGACGATCTGATCCGATCGTGCCATCATCAGGTAGGTGAGAAGGATTGCGATCACGATCGAGACGAGGATGAGAGCAATCCGCGGTACTGATCCCGTTGCTTCATTCATCAGAACGATGGTGGTGGTGATTGCACCAGGGCCTGCGATCATGGGTATTGCAAGGGGAGTGACCGAGAGATCTTCTGCATCCCTGCTCTCATATTTTTCCGTTGCGGTCAGCTTAGACCGTGAGGTACGGGCATAGACCATCTCCATCCCGATCACGAACAGGAGGATGCCGCCTCCAATGCGGAATGCATCGATCGTGATACCGAAGAGCTGGAGGATGATCCCTCCCGCCAGGGCGAACGCGATGAGGATCGCGAGGGCATACCGGCAGGATTCTACCGCCACCTTCAGCCTTGTTTCATGATCGAGCGAGCTCGTAAGGGAGACGAAGGTCAGGGTGGCTCCAAGCGGATTCACGATAATAATGATCGACGAGAGCGAGAGGAGCGCAAACGTGACCATTTCGCCGGCCATAAGGGATGGTGTGCCCTCTGAAGGGAAGAGCGTTTGCCTTTCCCCCAATCCGGCACATCTAAGGATCCGTCATAACAGAGGGGATAACAGACATGGCTCTCGCTGAGACATGAGCATGAACCCTGAGTATGAACCCTGAAAACGGGGCGTCGCCTATCCGGCATTATAGCTGCACCTGCGGGTTTCCTCAGAAGGGCATGTGACCAGAAGAGCGTATCTCAGATCGTTTAAAAAAAGGGGATGATTCCGGTGATACTTATTCATACAAAACGGATTCGTCGACCCTCTTGTACGAGCAGAGATCGTCCTGGGTGAAATGGAGGGCGATCTCCCGCTTTGCACTTTCCGGTGAATCGGAGGCATGGATCACGTTCCTGCCGATATCAAGTGCGAATTCACCGCGGATCGTCCCTGGGGCAGCCTCGGCCGGATTTGTGGCACCGACAAGCGTCCGAACGACCGTGACGGCTGATTTCCCCTCCCAGACCATCAGGAATACCGGGCCGCTGGTGATATAGTGCCGGAGCGACGGGAAGAACGGTTTTTCGAGGTGTTCCCTGTACTGTTCCATCACCCGCTTTTCAGGGAGCTTCTCGAGACGGGCAGCGACCAGCCTGAGCCCTTTTTTTTCGAAACGGCTGACCATTTCCCCGATCAGTCCTCTGGCTACCCCGTCAGGTTTGACCATCACAAAGGTCCGGTCCATGCCGCATTACTCCTTTCCGAGCGCCTTTCGCCCGGCTTTTGTCCAGGCGACCCTGCGGGGAGTCCTGCCAAGCCGGAAGTTATTCTGGCACTTTGAGCTGCAGAAGTAGAAGATGGTGCTGTCTTTCCTGACAAACATCTTCCCCGTCCCGGGCTCGATTGGTTCACCGCAGAAACTGCAGTTTTTCTGTTCTACCATAGTACATTCACCGCCGTGAGAGTTTCTTGGCCTCGCGTTCGGTCTCAAGGAGCATCAGCACATCACCCTCGCGGATGGGTC
>MVZQ01000099.1 GCA_002068435.1 Euryarchaeota archaeon ADurb.BinA087
CAACTGAAGATGCGCCCCATACAATAGCCTGTGTACCTGTGCCAAGATAGAACGCACCACCATTACACCGCATTGCTGGCGCAGTGACGGTGACGGTCTGTTCATCGTCGCTCTTCTTGAAGAACCTATAAAACCAAGACATCTTTACTAACCTCCTAAAAAGATTAGAAGAAGTTGGCTTTCGGTTCGTCCGGTAGCGCAAAGTATCCGATAAGCACTTTCCCCACGTTAGGCCCTTTCAGCTTGATAGCGTTCATCACCAGCATATAGTCATTATCCGCGATGTCGGCCGCCGTGGTTCCCAACGCGCCCCTAATACAACCTGTAAGGTTGCCTGACGTTGAGGTATACCCGCTGTCTCCCTTGACGTAGATAATCTCTCCGCTTGCGGGTGCCATCAGGTAGTAGTCGCTGGAATCGCGTTCGTTGGCGATAGCGGTATCATATTCGATAGCCGCACTGGTTGACAGCTCGCCACCGGTGTTGCGGATGGTACAGTACTCCCACCAGTCCTGCGTCCCGCTGGACAGACTGGCAGCGTTCGTCAGGTCCATGACAAGGAACGGGATGATGCCCGGTTTGTCGAACACAGTAACAACATCGTTCTGTGCAACCTTATTCGCAATCAGGAAGTGCATTGGGTATCCGACAATCGTCGCGCCGGTGACTCCACTTACATTAGCGTATGCCATTTCTCTTTCACCTCCCTCAGATGGTTATCCCGAACAGCCCGCCGTGAAGTGAGCTTGTTCCGTCGATATCCGACTTGTCAATCAGGGTCTCGGCAGCGGAGATAACGAACTTGTCACTGGTGTTGATGTTCGCCAGTTCCTCGTAGGTATCCTGCCACAGTACCCTCCGGGCGAACAGTGACGTATCCAGCAACGCAATCGCTCCGTATGCTCCCGAAGTCATCCGCAGGAACGGATGCGGCACTAACGGCAATCCACCCTGGTTCGGGAAGCTGAGTGTAAGCTTCGTTACACCGGGGATGAGTTCCTGTGCTTCACCACTGTATCGGAAGTACTCGGCAAGCCCCCTACGAATAATACCGAACGTCTTGTAATCGCAGATCGCAAGGTTCGGTCTCATTCCGTAGAGCACCATCGCGTCGTAGGTCTTGTCAAGGTAAGTCATGATCTCGCCGTAGGTATCCACACTTGAGGAAGATACATCATACCAACACTGGTCTCCCGTAGTCGGGTTTCCTGACGTGTTAGCAGTCACGAGTTCATACATACCCTTATACTCGTTCGCAGCAGCAGCAGTCCAAGCGTTCGTAATGCTTGATACGTTCCTGTCGATACCGAGCATACTCCTCTCACGGAGAGAGCGCATAGCGTCCTGTGCGACATCAATACGGATGGCTTTAATATCACGAGCCGGAACCTGTGCAAGTCCCGCAAGCTTGACGGCTTTGGTCAGACGGCCGACAGCATACATATACTTGATGGTGTCAGTCCGAGTGTGTGCCGTGATATCGACTTCTGTCAGGTCAGGATCTTCCTGCCCGAACGCAGCACTACCGATCTCGTATGGTCCGATTGAATCCCAAGCCGCAGTCTTCCCCTTATTCGCCTCTACGGGAATAAGTGTCTGGAACGGGTATGGTCTCTTGTATAGATACGTTACCTGGTCGTCAACAATGACGTGCATCAGTGCGGCACCGATAGCTGACGTGGTAGAATCTGCCTTCTCCACCTTATCGGTATCAGCCGCCTTCACGATCTGGTCAAGGTAACTGGTAGTATACTTATCGATCTTCTCTCTCGCCTTAATCGCATACTCGTTGAAATCCGACTTCTCCATCAGATGTGTCGGCGCGAATATGAAGTCTCGGTATACCTTATCGAACACCGGACCCTGCAACGGGACCATGACACCAGGAGCCTGTTTCGCGAACTTGTCCTGGATACTCTTGGTCACGATATCCATATTAACTGGAGTACCGTCAGGGATGTTCCCCCAGTATGCTTCCCCGATAACGGCAGCATCGTTCGTAGTGATACGACCGAACCCTGCCCTCTCTACAATGCGGGGAGTTAAGCTTGAATGTCCATACATCTACTCTATCCCTCCTCGTCTCTACTGTATCCTGGCGTGGTTGGCAATCATCGGGTTATCTTCAATATACTCTTTCCCGATAACGACAACATGCCCGCCTTTCTCTATAGTCTCCTTCTCCATCTTCTCGATACGTGCCTGCAACTCGCCCATCGCTTTCGTAATGGTATCAAGTTCGGCTTTGGTGATGTATCCTGACAGGTCTGCCTTCTTAACATACTCTGGAGCAGGGGTAGTCTCAACGCTACTCTTCGCTTCAACCGTTACGGGTTCGGTGGGAGCAGCCTTCTGAACATCTTCCTTCTTCTCGTCTTCCACTTTCTCATCCTCCTCATCATCAGACTTCTCAACCGACTCCTCTTCCTCTTTCTTGGACCGCATCTCTTCGATAGCCTTTTCAAGCCCGTCGATACGACCCATGATTGAGGAGATGTTGGACGGTTCGTGTGCCAGTGTGGGTTCCTCGGACTTCTCGACCTCTTCTTCAGAGTCGCCTTTCTTCGGACAGGTGCCACACTTCTCGACATCCTCTTCTTTCTTCTTGTCGTCTTCCTCTTCCATCCCATCAACTCCATACGCCTTCGCAACTTCGAGGAAGGTCGCCGGGTTCATTGCGTTATCCCCGACCACGGATATTGAGAAGAGTTGTAACGATTTCGTGATACAGGGGTTGATACGCTGTCCGGGCGATAACGAACATTCTGGTGAGCCAGCCAGTCGCTTGCCGAATATACTGAACTTGTTCAGTCTGCCACCTTTGATGTCTTCCCAAACATCGTCGGTATCAGGAGTCTCTTTGATCTTGCCATAGAGATGCAGTCTGCCTTCCCCGTCAACGACAGCTTTGGTTACTGTTCCTACAGGTCGTTCGGTATGCTGCACATGGAGTATGGGAAGTTCCATGTACTGAGGCAACGCTGCCCTGATCGCATCAGCAAGGATAAGTTCGTTCTCCCTGTCAATAGCAGGGACGTGGGCGATACCGTATATCTCACGGTCGCCCGAAATCTCAAAATCAGCTACGAGTTGAAGTCCCGACCCCTTCTGGAGCAGATGGAATGTCTTGTTTACGCCGGGGTTCTCCCGGTTTATACCATGCTCTCGGGTCATTGTGATACTCCCACCTCAGGATATAATAGCTGTCTTGATTCTGGTAGTTCGCTCCCCACCAGAGGAGATGCCCTAATCTGGACCGCCAGTACGGGTTCTCCTGGAACAGTATAGTATTTAATCTCGCCCAATTTATAAAAGCGTTCTTATATTTCCACTCTGGCTCGAACCGTTCGATAGTCTGCATCCATTTCCAGACCACCATCATGTTCGGGTCACGGCATACCTGTTGATGCTTCTGGAAGTCAGTCTGCGATTCCCCCAAGAGGGTCAGTAACGGATGTTCGTAGCGCTTCCCCCCATTATCGAACAACTTGAGGAAGTTCAACTGTTCACAGAGGTTCTTGTCTACTTTATAGTCTTCATAGTTCCATCGCTCTAATTCAAGGGTCTCCTTTGTATACTCATCAGACCATGAGAATAGATCTTTCTTCATCCCATGCCTCCGTGAACGCCGATATTGATGGTCCCTCTCCCACGGGGATACCATACCTTCGGGTCGAACATGACATGAGCCTGCCACTCTTTCTCGTGGTCTACACAGTAGTTGATCAGGAAGTTGACTGATTTCTCCCAGAACTCTTTCTTAGTATACCAGTCAATCATCTTGTTCCACATACGTTCAATCCATGATCTTGTACGGTCACGGGCATCGTTCTCGTTCCACCATGCTTTCGCATCGTTAATGAACTCTAACCGCTGTTTCTTGGTCTTGCACCGTTTCCATGCCTTGCCGTTATACATGATGTATTGCATGACGCCGCCAATACGTTCAGCATACGCCGAGTCTTGTCTATACAATGCAAGGATACGTTTACCGCCACTCTCTAGCCAGACCCTCTCAAAGATTGGGATGCCGATCTGTTGAGCGTACTTGTAGTATTCAGCCCACATACCACGGAGGAAATCCATGTTCGGCGGGTCGCCTTCGTTCGGGTTATCAGGCGTCAACAGTTTCTCGTCCAGAGGGATATCAGCGAGTTCTTTCATCTTCTCGTCGTCGGCAGACAGGATAATCTCACGCATCTTATTCTTGTCTCTAATATGGAAGTTCCAGGCTTCCTCATTCTCCCACTTGTTATTAACACGAGCCATTACTTAATCTCCGTCAGGACATTCATATTGTAGAGAGTATCTTTAGTCGTAGTATACGTTTTCTGGCCGCCGGAGTCACGATACGTATCCGTTGTGGTCATCCTGTCAATAGTGGGTTTCATTATCGGCGGCGGGGTTTTATTCATCGCTCGATACATGGCAATCATTCCCGCGATATAATCAGCCTGTGCCAGCGTTGACCCCCAGAGATCGTCCTGTTCATCAGACGAGTCGAGTATCCATATATACTCTAGTAAAGTGTCTACTGCATCTAAGAGAGGTTCGATATTAGACATGTAATATGTTATTCTGTAGTTATTATAAAAATAGTTGTATCCGTTTACGTAGTCTTGTAATCCACGGCACTTCTTCATCGAATACGAATGACACACTGACGTTAGGATCTTCTTTAGTTGGGGTAATCAGGTGATACATATCCCCTTCAACAGTAGTTACCATTGGTATAGCGTAGACACATACTTCTTTCCCTAACTCGACACTGGACCTCGCTACCTTACCCGTATACAGCGTCTTCCCAATCCATATCTCGCAGGGGACGTTCGATGATACTATCACCGTGCCATACATACTCTTCGCCACCTCGTAATCTTCCGTGTCGATTAAGACACATGCCGACCCGCACCCAACCTCAAAATACTGTCTGGAGATCCCGCTATACTTCGGCCAGCCTTTCTTCCATACGTTCAGGAACCATATAGTATCCTTATCGTACCCTACAGCGCACACCATGATACTGCCGATAGGGTCGCCTTCCGGGTCAGGTAACATCTCGTCCTTGAACTTACTCTCGTAGTTCTCATACAGGTTAAGTTCGAGGATAGCGACACCGTAGTTCCTGATCGCGTCTTTCACGCCGGACCACGTGGCGATACTGGCGTAGCCTCCCGTATGGGTAGTCACATCAAACTGGTCGTCAGGGGTATCCTGGATGGGGTCGGCCAACTCAAAATATTTTAGTTTTGATAAATGAGAGGTAGAGCTGGCGTCATCTTCGTGAGGGACACATTCGGCATGATGGTTGAACCATTCGTCTTCGGTAGACGCATCTAACCCGCCTTGCGCTTCCTGTATCTTCTCGTAGTTCCAGTACTTGCCTTTACAGCGATTGGAAGGGTTGCCGGGACGACCCATCGTGTATTTTAATTGATACTTACGGGCGACACGTTCAACCCATTTATCCCTAACAAGAATGTCCAGTACCCGGGCGATATCCTTCTTGGACGTATAGGTGCCTATAGATGCCTGTAGCTCATCCAAGTCTTTAGGACCGGTCTTCAGCGCCTTGTATACCTTACCCTTAATCTCTCGTTTACTCACACTGCTTACTCTCCTGTAATGGGGATGAAATCAACTGGCAGGGTATCAGTGATTACCACAGCAGGATGCTCTCCCTGCGTGTATGCTGCGAACCAGTCAAGGTCTACCTCGCTGAATGGGTGGCTGATCGCTACCCTGCCATCCTGTGCTCTTACCGGCGTGCCGATCATCACGGGACCGCACCCGCCCTCTATGTCTGGCGTACACATAATATCATCCAGCGTTGCCTGTGATGCAAAGATCAGGATCATTTCTCACCCCTCCAATCCTTGTACCGGGCTTCCCTCTGTTCATCCTGCTCTTTCTTGTTCTTCAGTTTCTTCCATGCCTTCATCCGTTTCTTCTTGCGTGTCGCCCGATCTTTCTCACCGGCTCCGGGGTCCATCAGTTTGCTCATGATCCATCAACCGTCCATCCTCTCGCTCTCAATGTAGCAACGGCGGCGTCCGAGGCTGCGGATCTTGTGCCGTTGGTGGTCAATGCTCCGCC
>MVZQ01000100.1 GCA_002068435.1 Euryarchaeota archaeon ADurb.BinA087
GGAGAAGATGGGGGCAGGGGAGTTCCAGAAGGAGTTCTCCAGAATCCCGGTCTGCACGATGGAGGAACTGGCAGGAGCGGATGCGATAGTGTTCGGGACGCCGACACGGTACGGGAATATGTGCGGCCAGATGCGGCAGTTCTTCGATGCAACGGGTAAGCTCTGGGTAGCAGGAGCTCTTGTGGGAAAGCCCGGAAGTGTCTTTACGAGCTCAGCGACCCAGCATGGAGGGCAGGAGTCCACCATCCTCTCCGTGCATACCACCCTGCTGCACCATGGGATGGTTATCGTCGGGCTCCCGTATACGTTCGGGGGGCAGAGCAGGCTTGACGAGATCACCGGAGGGAGCCCGTACGGGGCATCCACCATTGCGGGCAACGGACCGAACAGCCGGTGGCCGAGCGAGAACGAACTGGCTGCAGCCCGTTACCAGGGAAGGCATGTCGCAGAGATTGCGAAGAAGCTTGCAGGGTAGGGAAAAAGGTGAAATCGGAATATGAGAGACTGCTTGCTCTACCTTACAATATGAACTGAATCGGTGGACCAACGATCTTGATATTCGTTCCACGATTGAGGATTTTTTTAAATTTATCAAGAATGCGCTTTCCCATCAGAGATTAGGCAGATATTCACAGAGATCTGTCGTAAAATTCGTTTGTATTGATGTACTTTTAGCAGGGATAACTATTTTGACCGGCTTTCACTCAATAACCAATTTCAGGCCCTGGCTGAAAAGGTGATGTTAAAGGGATTAATTTTGTGTATAGTCCGATGAACACCCTTTCCTGTCCCACCCTTGGTTCTCAATTACTGGAGGCACCCCTGGTTTCGGCCGATCCCTTGATAGATGTTATGCCGGGTCATAAATCCCTGTTATACATGCCCGGGTTTTCCGCCATCTGTACCAGAATGGTCCTTCCGCTCGGCATCAAAGTACCAGTCCCTGATAAGCTGACTGATCCGGTCATCAATATCAGTGGACTCCTCTTCCCTTGCCTGCCTGTCAAGGACACACTCTTCCCAGAGATCCACCAGGGTTGCAAGAGCTCTCTCTTTTCGTTCGAGCAGTTCTTCGAGCCATGCGATCCTCATCCGGAGGACCTCTCTCTCGCGATCTGCATCGCCTTCAATACTCTCCCCCGGTCCAAGCGAGGCAGAATAGAGTTCGAGTACCTCCCCGATGCATTGATCAGGGTTATGAACATTGCGAATGTTCATGATATGCTCCAGTGTTTCATTCAGTGCGGGGTCGAGAGTGATACGGATCTGTTTCTCGTTCATCAGCGATGGATAAGGCGGGAACGGTCTTCATCGTTTCCGTGCAGGGGATCCGACCTCATGACGAGGATCTTCGCGGATACCAACCGGCAGAAAAAAAGGTTATTGCTCTAAATCAAAAGAATAGGTCATGTTCGATACGACAGTGCCGTTCCGGACCAGTTCAACGTCAATATCATACATTCCGGCACTCAGCCCTGAGCAGGACGAACAGGTGGGAAGCGTATGGTTGTACCTGAGAATATTCTGTCCCGGGGAGAGCGTTACCGGGATCTCCTTGTCGAGCTGGTAGTCACCGTGCCGGCTCTTTAGCCCAACAAGCTTGAGCGTGGTGTTGCTCATATCCCCTCTGGCGCTTACAGACACGGTTATGTTCATGACTTCCTTGGAATGGTACAGGTCTTTGTCAGTGGTGACGGAGGTGATGGTAGCACTACCGGGACCCAAAAAATAGGTATATGCGATTACCGCACCCGCTGCGATAATCACTACGATGAGGGTAATGATGAGAAGATCACGTCGCATAAAAAATGGTAGTCCGTGCTTGGTTATTATACCATTGGCAGTGGATATGGCGACGAACCTGCCACTCCTATCGAGAAGGGTGGGAAATGTCGCTTTTCGATGACTTCACCTCCTCATCTGATATCGGCTCCCGATTATTCTTATCCTGTATCCGACTAATCGTTTCCCGAAATTGCGTTCCTGGCCACGTCTTTTTCTTGCTGGTGCTACCCCTCTGCAACAAGGTATTATTGTTCCCTGGTTCCCATCACGGAATAGTGATATCCATGTCCGGCGACCTTACGCTCTCTGTTGTACCGATAGAAAAACCTGAAGATGTCAACGTGATCCTGGGGCACTCCCACTTCATCAAGACGGCAGAAGATCTCTACGAGGCGGTTGCCGGGGCTGTCCCCGTTGCCCTGTTCGGGCTTGCATTCTGCGAAGCATCGGCAGACCGGCTTGTCAGGATCGAAGGAAACGATGAGGGGCTGAAGGAACTTGCCGGGAAGAACGCCCTCCATATCGGGTCAGGCCATTCGTTTCTCCTCTTTCTCCGGAACTGCTACCCCATCAATGTCCTGAACACCATCAAGAATGTCCAGGAGGTCTGCACTATCTATTGTGCCACCGCAAATCCTGTCGAGGTGATCATCGCCGAGACCCATCTTGGACGCGGGATCCTGGGCGTCATCGATGGATTGTCCCCGGTAGGGGTTGAAGGTCCTGTGGATGTACAGAACAGGATCGACCTGCTCCGGAAGTTTGGATACAAGAGGGGATAATCCGGGAAATCAGGAGAGAAGGCAAAATACTGGCCAAAGTAAGAGGGGAAGCCGACGGCTGATATCCCCTTTTGATGGAATATCCGGCAGGATATGTCGTAAGGGGGCAGAGATCAGGGATTGCCGACCGCTGCTTTCACGGCATCCACAACCTCGGCAACTTTCTCCCCTTCGATGATATCACGCCGGGTCAGCACATGTTCGCCGATCACCGTCACCCCTTTCCGGGCGAGTGTCTTCTTCATGATGGGGATGGTCTCGCCTGCCTTTGAGCCGCAGGTTGCAAAGAGCACGGCCTTCTTTCCTTCACCATTCCGGAGGGCATTGATGGCACCGTTTGTCACGGGGGTTGTCTTCCAGAACCAGACCGGCGTTCCGATCACGATCAGGTCCGCTGATGCGAGATCGATCTCGCCGGGCTCGACTGGATCGGCTTCTTCGCGCCGAGCCCTCATGCTCCCGGTGGTATATTCGGTGATCTTGTTGTAAGGGGTTTTTGGGCTCACTTCAATGAGGTCTCCCCCGCAGGCTGCCTGTATCTTCTCGGCAACTCCGCGGGTGATGCCGGAATACGAGTGAAAGATGATTGAGATTTTCATGATGATCGCAAACATTGAATGAATGCTCCTTCTGCTTAAATGTCTGGATTATTGGAGAGAATCACACAAAATTTAAATAAAGGTATATAATAAGGTGGACTGCCGACTATGCCGGCCGGAAAAGGAGGACTATCTATGCCATTGGTCAAGGTATATCTGGATAAAGGATCGAAAAATGCGGAACAAAAGGCAGATCTCGCCCGCAAAATTACCGATCTGATGGTCAAGGAGACTGGAATGCCTCAGCATTACACATGGGTCATGATTCATGAGATCCCTGAAGAAGACTGGATCGTTGACAGGCTTACTGTTACCGAACTGAAGGCAAAGCTTTCCGGTACATGAGAGGCATCAGGAAATCCAAAAACTTTCTCATTTTGAAAGACTTACTTCTATCATTTTTAAGAACTGATTGTAATAAATGGGAAGAACACGGCAGATACCCTTGTTTTGCTGTCGGTATAATGCAATTGCGGGTTCCTTTCCAATCCTGAAAAAATGGATGAGGTTTATCAGATAGACCCGGCCTTCTTCGAGACTGTGCCAGGTAGATGACCAGAGGGATCTTAAGATGCCTTCGGTATCAGTGCTTCCCTGGAACTACCCAGTTTCTATGAGACGAACTACTTTTACCAGTATCTCTTCCCTTTGAGAAAGGCGTCGGTCGCTCTCTTTTTGATGATCCCGATATTCTTTCTGTGGGCATCCCCGTGCGTCTTGTTCAGGGAATCCAGTTTTTCGCACCCGGAGGCTTGGTTGCAATCCCAACATCCCTGGATGTTCTGGTCAAGACAGCACTTCCGGATTATGCAGAAGGGGGGACCACCACCGTCCCGGCATCCTTTCTTGCACCGGAACTTCATCATCAATCCGAGCACGTCATAGCATTCCTGATACTGTTTGAAACCCTGTGCGAAGGGAAGTTCGGACAGGGCTTCAGCGAATTTGTCGTAATGCGCCTTACGGAGCTCACTCCGGAGACTGCGTGCAAGGTCGGGAATTTTTCCCGTATGGCCGTGACAATCGAGGCAGCAGAGCCCGCAATAGGTAACCAGGGAATTGTTTTCCATGGGGAACTCTCTAGAAGGGAAGAGGGAGAATGCAGATAATAATTTTTGCTGGGATTGGAGGTCTGAAAAAATTATATGTACCGGGCTTTCTTCGAGAGCTGGACCGGCGTGTAAAGCGGCCGGTAGGGCATGCAGGCGGTCTCTTCCTGCACGAGCTCGATCAGCACATCCTCGGTCATCGTCTCCTTGTGCGGCTTGTTCGGCTGGGACTTCGCCCGGACTGTGACCGTCAGGATCCCCTTGTCCACCTCGGCGTCACCGATGACGACCACGAACGGTACCCAGTCAACTGCCGCGTCCCTGGCTTTCTTGCCGACACTCTCGTCCCGGTCATCGAGGTCGGCACGGATCGCGGCACTCCTGATCCGGGCGGCAACCTCGGTGGCAAACGGGAGGTGGCGCTCTGCAACCGGGATGACCCTGACCTGGGTGGGCGAGAGCCAGAGCGGGAGCATCGGGACCTTCTGCATGCTCGTGGTCTCGAGGATTGCGCAGATGACCCGCTCCACGCTCCCGGTCGGTGAGCAGTGGAGGATTGGGGGATGGACTGCGTTCCCGTCCTGGTAATACTTGATGTCAAACCGTTTCGAGGATTCGACATCGATCTGGACGGTCGGGTTCTCGATCGGCCGGCCCTGCCCATCGATGGCAGCCAGGTCGACCTTGGCGATCCAGTAGTGGACCCGGTCGGAGAGGATCTCGATCAGCATCGGGACACCTGAATCGGCAACGATCTTCTTCACCCAGTCATGGTATTCATCGTAAAAGTCACGGGTGCAGCGGAACACTCCGACGAGGGCGGTGCCAAAATCCTTCCCGGTCTTCCATCCCATCGAAAGCTGCTCCTCAAAACAGGTGAGGGCTTCGGGCATGTCCGTGCAGAGGCTGTGCATGTCAGGCATGGTGAAGGCCCGGAGTCTCTTCAACCCGATCACCTCCCCTTTCTGCTCGTGCCTGAAGGAGTAGGTGGAGAGCTCGTACATCTTCATCGGAAGCGAGTTCGGGGAGATATGCATGTCCCTCATGATCGAGAACATTCCAAAGCAGGCGGCAAACCGGAGCATCATGTTCCTGTTCCCGCTCTTGAACCGGTACTGGCGCTCGCCGAACTTTTCGGCATGTTCATAGATGGCCGTGTCCGCAAGATCGTACATGACCGGCGTCTCGACCGGGGTTGCCCCGTACGGGAGGACGATGCCGAGGACGTAATCAGCAAGGAGGTCCCTGATCAGCTTGCCCTTCGGCATCCACCTGAGATGACCGACATCGGAGACCGGCTCGTAGTCGACCAGCTCTTTTGCCCGCATCAGTTCCACGTGGGCAGGCTCGCCTCCCCCGGAAGCCGGCTCGCCCAGTTCCTTTTTCAGGAGGCAGCCGAACGGGCTGTTGTCGAGGTACTGCTTTGCGTCATGCGTGGCACCATCAGGCGTCATCACGAAGAACTCGTGGGTCACCTCCTTCTTCTCCTTCTTTGCCGCTTCTTCAGAGGGGAGGATGGTCTTTGAGAGCTCGGAGAGCGGGTGGCCCTTGCAGGAGAGCGTGAAGGATTTATACCATCCGAAGGGTGCCCGTTTCACCGTAAAACCCATCCCGGTGAGTCCTTCCTCAAGCGCCCTGAGCGCCCAGACCGCAGCGTCCGGCCGCGAGAGATCACTACTCAGATGGGCATAGGGATACACCACGATGGTCTCGACCGATAACTTGTCGGCCACGAGGCCAATCTCGGCCAGTGCCTGTTCGACCACGCCCTCAAGGTCGTCCTCGTCAACGGCC
>MVZQ01000101.1 GCA_002068435.1 Euryarchaeota archaeon ADurb.BinA087
GTAGTACGGGAAGCAAACTGGATCGTCGAAGAGGAACTGGTGGACCGGTATCTTCCCTGGCAGTGTTTTGCGGCGGTACTGGGGCTTGGTACGGGGGTGAAGGGTGATAACCGGGTTCACGGATGGATCATCTCAGTCCGGGCAGTGAATTCGAGGGACGGGATGACCGCGGACCCGATCGAGATCCCGTACGATGTACTTGGCATCGTGGCTTCCCGCATCACTTCGGAGATTCCGAGCGTGGCAAGGGTGGTATATGATGTCACCCCGAAACCACCTGCCACCATAGAGTATGAATAGGGAATATACCCAAAGATACTAAGGCAGAACATACATGAACCACATGGATTACCGTGCTTCTGAGGCACGGTATTATATGCCCACATTTTCCAGGGAGATCATGATTGAGCGTGGTCACCTCTCAAAGGTGTGGGACGCGGACGGGAAGGAGTACATTGACTGCGTTGCAGGAATCGCTGTATGCAGTACGGGCCATTGCCATCCGGAGGTGACCCGGGCCATCTGTGAGCAGGCCGGGAGACTGATCCACTGCTCCAACCTTTACTATGTCCCCGGGCAGGCTGAGCTTGCCCGGAAACTGGTGGAGATTACCGGAATGCACAAGGTATTCTTATCCAACTCTGGTGCCGAGGCAAACGATGGAGCGATCAAGCTTGCCCGCCTTGCAACAGGGAGGAAAAATTTCGTTGCGTTTACCCACGGGTTCCATGGACGTACCCTCGGTTCGCTCTCTGTCACGCATAAGCCTGCAATCCGGGAACCGTTCCTCCCGCTTGAACCGTCCTGCACGTTCGTGGACTATGGGGACCTCCACGCGCTTGAAAAGGCCGTAGATGGGACGGTTGCCGGGGTCTTTGTCGAACCGATCCAGGGAGAAGCCGGGGTGATCATTCCGCCGGATGGTTTCCTTGCAGGTATCCGGGAGATATGCGACCGGCATGGAGCTCTCATGATCGTGGACGAAGTCCAGACCGGCATGGGAAGGACGGGTAAATGGCTGGCCATGCAGCACACCAGGATAGAACCCGATATCGTCACCCTTGCAAAGGGAATCGCAAGCGGCTTCCCCATGGGGGCCCTCCTCGCACGGGAAGGTCTCGAGTTTAAACGGGGCGAACACGGGAGCACCTTTGCCGGGAGTCCGCTGGCATGTGCTGCTGCCAGGGCGACGATAGGGGTGATCGAGACGATACTCCCCGATGTCCCGGGAAAGGGGAAGCGGTTTTCCAGCCTGCTCTCCAGCCACCAGCCACGGGCAAGGGGGCTGATGATTGGGCTGCATGTCGGGAATGACTGTTCCGCAGTGCAGAAGAGGTGCGCCGAGAACGGGGTGCTCGTCAACTGCGCGGCAGATGGCAACCTCCGCCTCGTACCCCCGCTTGTTATTACTAACGACGAGATTGATCAGGCCGCAGCAGTGATCAATGCGGCCATGGCCGGTATCGGGGAGTAACAGCGGGGATCCCTCCCCGCAATCCTTTCTCTCAGTCTGGCAGGCACCGCAGTTTATCTTCTTTCGGGAGGTACCTGTTATACGACTGGTGCATCAGGAATGGCAGGCAGGATAACCAGGGGTGAGCGGGATGCTCTTCTGGTAAGGGACTGTTTCCGTGCAGGAGGCTATGTCTTTGCCAAAAAAGCGGGGGACATAGCCCGGGAAAACGGGATCAGCCGTATTGCCCGGCTTGCAAGCAATGAAAATCCGTATCCTCCTTCTCCGGATGCAATACGCCGGGGTTGCGACGCACTCAGGGAAGCAAACAGATATCCTGATGAAGGCATGGAACAGCTTCTGCAGTGCCTCCGGGAGACCTACGGTTCGTACCACTTTGTGAGCGGAGTGGGAATGGACGGTGTAATAGAGACCCTGATACGAATCCTTGTGAATCCCGGTGACAGGGTGGGGATTGCCACCCCGACCTTCTCTTTTTACGGGCTGGCGGCACAGGCCCAGTCCGCCGAGATACGCCCCGTCCGGAGAAATGAGGATTATTCTGTTGACCCAGAGATCTTCATCGATGCAGCAGGAGACGCGAAGATCTCTTTTCTCTGCTCGCCGAACAATCCCACCGGGACGGTCACCCCTCCCGAGATTATCGAGGAAATCCTCGCAGGGATCCAAGGCATCCTCTTTCTCGATAACGCCTATATCGAGTTCTGTGATACCGATTACCAGCCGCTGATGAACCGGTATGACAACCTTGTGATCGGGCGGACCATGTCCAAGGCCTATGCACTGGCAGGTGCCCGTGTCGGATACGCCTTTGTACCCGCATGGATCGTCCCTTTTTACCGGCGGGCTTCTACCCCTTTTGCCCTCAATTCGGCCTCTGCCCAGGCTGCCATAGGTGCCTTTAGGGACAAAAATTCTATGGGGCGGTATGTGACGCACGTAATGAAGTGGAGGGAGCGAATTGCCCGGGAGTGTGGCTTTCCCGTTACCCCTTCGGGGGCAAACTTCATCATGGTCGATGTAGCTCCCTGGACCGGGGATGCAATGGTCAGGGAACTGGCCCTGCATGGAGTTCTTGTCAGGTCCTGTGCCAGTTTCCCCGGACTTCCCGACCATTACATCAGGGTTAGTATCGGGGATGACTGGGAGAACAACCTCTTTCTGAAAGAGATTCAGGGGATACGGGAGGCGAATTCCGGTCTTTCCCAATGAACCGGACCTCCTATGATGTGCGGAATCACAGGGACCCCCGGTACCGGGAAGAGTTCAATTGCCGGAGCGCTTGCGCAGAGAGGTTCTCCTGTCCTGCACCTCTCGGAAACCATATCCCCCTACATAATCGAGATGGACCAGGAGCGTGACACCCGGGTTATCGATGAAGAGCGGTGGGCCCGGGAATTCTCCTGCTTCAATGGATTTGTGGAAGGTCACCTCGCCCATCTCCTGCCCTGCAACCGGATTATTATCCTGCGGTGCAGGCCGGATGTCCTTATGGACCGTCTGAGGAGAAGGGGTTATCGGGAAGAGAAGGTCCGGGAGAATGCCCTTGCAGAAGCGCTCGATGTCATCCTTATCGAGACCCTGGAATCCTTCTCACCGGAACAGGTTTATGAACTCAACACAACAGACAAGAGTATCGCAGAATGCTCGATGATTGCAGACCAGTTTGCCAGGGGACAGGTAAAGGCCTCGTTCGGTGCCATTGACTGGTCAGATTATATCGGACAGATAGAATGACCCTTGATTCCCTCAGACCCCACCTGAAATGGATTTATAAGCCCTTTGTCGACATCGCAATCAGAATTGGGATAACCCCGAATCATTTCTCCATCGCTGCATTCTTTGTTGCTCTTTTTGCCGGCATTGCTTTTTATTTTGGGGAAGTGGTGCTCGGCACCTTTTTCATCATGTGTAATGCCGCCTTTGACTCGATGGACGGGGCAGTGGCACGGGCGATGAACATCCAGGGCAGGAAAGGGGACTTTCTTGACCATGTAATCGACCGTTATGCTGATATCTTCATTATCACCGGGATTTTTGCCGGTGGTTTTGCCCCCTGGCCGATCGGGGTATTCGCCCTGACAGGGGTGCTGATGGTCTCCTATCTTGGAACCCAGGCACAGGCAGTAGGAGTTGGCCGGTACTATGGCGGGATACTTGGCAGGGCTGACCGCCTCCTCCTTCTCATCATCGCCGGCATCCTGAACATCATCTACCCTGCCGGGGTCTTTGGACTTCCCTTCCTTGGGTGGCTCCTTGTGATCTTTGGCCTCATTGGTCACATCACTGCCATCCAGAGGTTCATTTTTGTCTGGAAAGAGCTTGGGTGAGTTCATCAGCAAGGCAGGACAGGTGAATGCAGCCCACGATCTCTCTCTTAATAGACCCCCTTTAAGATAGAGGAAAAAACAGGGGTTGAGAATGCCACGATACCCTGCTTATATTCTGACATTCTTTGGAGGATTGGTTCACGATAGGAGCGATCTGACGTTCAAAACCATGCATCAAGTGTTTTCTGGCCTTTTTTGACCTGCATCCCTGCAAGTGCCTTTTCAACCCTGTCCGGGGCAAAGTCGTACTCGTTGCAGAGCATTTTCATGACACCGTCATGGTCAGGCTCTCCCCATGAGAGGGTGTATTCCGTGGTCACGGGTGGCTGCCTGTAAAAATCGAATATTGCATCGCTGTCAATCCCCTGGATTTTTTCTTCAAGCGTTGTCTCAAATTCACCCTTCCTGATGATCTTCAGGGCTGTCTTTGCCCCGATACCCTTGATACCGGCATTGAAATCAGTTCCGATGAGTATCCCTATCCGGATCAGATCGTCCCTCGTAAGCCCCAGGCCTTTGAGAAGATCGGAGAGGACGATACGTTCAGGGGAGACAGAGATCGATCTTCCATGCAGTTTCCTTTTTCCACTCACGGTGAGATTGCGGACAAGGAGGGGGGCTCCGAAGAGCAGGGTGTCATAATCCTGGGAGACGACATACCGGGCATCCCCCCGGCAGACCATCGCTGCTGCCTGGGCCTCCCCTTCACTCGGAGCTTCAACAGTGGGGATGCCAAGGAGGTGGATGAGGGTCTTTGCCGTTGAGATGACCTGCTCATCGACCCGCGATGCAGAGCGTGCCTGCTTGTATGCTTCCGCGACCTCTCCTCTCTCGAGGGCTTCTTCCCACCTGGCCTGTGCCTGCTTCCTGGCGGTCCGCCGCTCCTCGATAGTGTCCTGCTTGAATGCAGGCGCGGGGCCGTCAAAAACATAGACGGGCCTGATTCCTTTCTCGATGAAATTCGTGGTGCGGAAGAGAATTCCCGAGAGATGAGAGGTCACCCTGCCTCGCTGGTCCATGAGTGGCGTCCCGTCCGGCTGCCGGATGATGCTCAGAAACTGGTATAATGCATTATGGGCATCGATTGCTGCAATCCCGGAAAGAGCCTCCCAGGCAACCGGGATCTTGTATCCTTCAACGATATCCCTTAAGGCGACTCCCATGCGGTGCTCAAGCCTCCGGCACTCTGGCTAACGGTATACCCGTTTTGCGACTTCTGCCACCGTCTCTTCAATACGCTCGATGCTGCTCTCGTACCGCTGGGCCATCTTTACCGAGATCTCTTCCAGGCTGACCCTGACCATGCGCTCGCGGTTGGTGATATTCAGCTCGATAGTGCGGATTTTGTGGTGGATGATCAGAAAGAGCCCGGAGATCGAGATGGCGATCAGGAGTCCGTACGCGATCAATGAGGGCGGCGCCCTGATGGCTGCAAGGGATAGATACGTCGATGAACAGAGAATGATAATGAGTATTATATCCCCCAGATACTCACGTATATCCATGCTTTTACTTGATGAAGACCGGGTAATTAAATTACCTGAGGATATCGTGGTCATATAATGGAAAAATCCCGGCTTCTTCCCCTTCTCATCATTCCGGCAATGCTTGTGATCGTCGAGCTTGCTGCTCTCTTCCTCTCCCTTCCCATGCAGAGTACCGGGATAACCGCTTTTGAAGACCCTGAATCGGTGGCAAATCCGTTCATCTTCATCACCATCCTCCTTCTTTTCACCGGTTTTCTCCTCCTTTTATTGCGGTTCCGCTGGAAAAAGCTGATCGGGGCGATCATCGGCCTCTCCATATTCTTTACCTTTATCTACATTTTTGTCGGGATTGCGGGATACTTCCTGGGGCTGACCGTGGGCACCCTTGCAATCTCGCTGATACTCTCGGCTGCTGCGACAGTATTACTCTACTTGTACCCCGAATGGTATGTCATCGATACCCTGGGGATCCTTATTGCTGCTGGTGCAGCCTCGATTTTCGGGATCTCGCTCACGATTATTCCGGTGATCATTCTCCTCGTCATCCTGATGGTCTATGATGCCATTTCGGTATACAAGACCCGTCATATGATCACGCTTGCAGAGGGAGTTGTGGACATGAAGTCTCCCATCCTCTTTATCGTCCCGAAGAAAAGGGGATACAGTTACCGGACTGAGGGGATCGGTAGTATCGGGGAGGGGGAG
>MVZQ01000102.1 GCA_002068435.1 Euryarchaeota archaeon ADurb.BinA087
GCGCCACTGTATGATATACTCCATTCCTGCGATGATAGGGATGTACCTGGGGACGTTTGTCTTGAAGTTCACGTTTACCACGATCCCGTTCTTGTTGAAGGTGAGATCCTTCCACTTCATGGCCCCGGCCTCGCCGATGCGAAGGCCTCCCTCATAGATGAAGGTAATCATGGCTCGGTCGTAGCTCCGGTAGCATGCCTTGTATAGACGCTGAATCTCCTCAGGAGTTATCATCTGGGACGCAGTCTTGGTCATCGGGTTGTCCGGAGGGACCTTGATCCTCATCACCTTCTTTTCTGGGAGCGAAGTGTACTCGTTTTCCACCAGCCAGACAAGGAATTGTTTCAGGATCCGGACGAAGTCGTGCTTTGTGTTCTGAGCGAACGGAGTGCCTTTCGTGGTATTTCCATTCTTCAAGGCTTCGATGCCGTTGTAGACATCGGAAATAGTCATCCCGCTGAACTCGGGGAGGAACCTGCGCCAGTGTACAAGGGTGTACGTGATCTTATTCACCCTGGACAGGCCGATACATCCCGAGACTTTTTTCTCAGTAACAAAATCGCGGATCAGAGCAATATCGTTCTGCGTTATCCAGCCTTTTTTCAGTCCATTCTCGATGGATTTGTCTGCGAATTCAGGTCTCATGCCCGAGAATTGCGCATGGTGTTGAATCAGTGTGGAAGATTCTGCCATAAAAGGGCGTCTGAAAGGATGTATATAAATTTTGGGTAAGAAAATTGAAGGTTAACTTCTGAAGCCCCAGCCGTGATTTGAACACGGGGCCTGCTGATTACAAGTCAGCCGCTCTGCCAGCTAAGCCACTGGGGCGCCATATACCATACGTGTTATATCATAAAAAAAGTGGTGAATGAGTGGAGTCCTCATCCCAGGACTAACAGGAGGCTACGGGAAGGGATATCATATGGGCTGCAAAATCACCCTGAGAGCATGTGTTGTATAAGGAAACTGACTCTTTATGCGGTTATCGTTATCATGATAATTGTTGCCGGTTGCAGCACCCTCCAGCCTGAAACCCCCTCTTACAATAATGACAAAGATCCTATTGTGGGGCTCTGGTTCTCGGAGTCCCCGGATTCAGTTACCTATTTCATCTTTTACGAAAATTTGACGTTCAACGCCTGGTCGCGGAGCGCAGCGGGTGTGCCGGACTATCGTTACCAGTACTTTGGAACTTGGGATGTCTCGGGAGGCAACGAGTACACCACAACCGGACAGCATATCGGGTATGGAGAAGTGACCGCTCTTGCTATCTGGCGAGACCTGGCCATTCTCTACGATCCAGCAGGTGATACCGTCACCATTCCGGTCTACGATAACCAGGAATTCAATCGGATATCAAAAATCCCGGAAGAGGCGCGGATAATCTAATCGGAGACCTCGATACATTCCCGCTATGGTGAGCAACTGCCGGATTTTCCAGGATTTCCCCGTTCCCATACCACCTCACCACGGTAACAGATCCTGATGACCCGGTGGTACGGGATCGGAGTTGTTCCCTTTTCGGATGCTATCTCGATGTAATAGCGATCAAGGCGGAGAATCCTGTCTCCGCCGATGCAACTCAAATCACCTGGTGCACCCCGGTTGATATAACAGATCCCGACATCGGCAAACCGATACCCGGGATCATGATACATTCGGAGGATAAGCGCTCTGCTTTTCCGCATGCTGTTTCCTCGTTATGCAGTTCCCCCTCAAAATAGTTCACCCCCATTTCCGGAATTCCATCCGCTATCCATGGATTAATCCGAAAAGAGGACGGATAGTTATTAATGGCACATCTCACGGTGGATATTGGCGGGAAACCCGGAGTCAACTGCAGGGGGTTCTGCGAATACTGTTATTTTAAACATGTGAAGGAGGTCCCCCCTTTCGGATGCCGCCACTGTCCCCCCTACCGGGTGGGATGTGATTACTGCAGCCGGAGCGTGCGTGAATACTACCAGGGATGGAAAAGTCTGCGGCAGATAGGAGATGAGACGCTTGCCACCCTCCAGATGATGACCGGCGATGTCGAAAGGGTGACCATCAGCGGGGGTGGGGACCCGAGCTGTTACCCGGAATTTACCGATCTGATCGAACTCCTT
Source organism: Euryarchaeota archaeon ADurb.BinA087 (assembly GCA_002068435.1). Lineage (GTDB taxonomy): Archaea > Halobacteriota > Methanomicrobia > Methanomicrobiales > Methanospirillaceae > UBA9949. Next base: position 2,109 of record MVZQ01000102.1, read on the forward strand.
GCAGGGATGGAGGTCCCGCTCCACATCGGATATACCAGCGGGAAAGGATTTGATGATATCGGGATCGCGGACTTTCTCATCGACCATGGGCTCGCCGAAGTCTCGTTCACCGTCTTTTCCGTGGATCCGGCAAAACGGAAGCGGTACATGCATGATCCTTCCCCGGATGTCTCGCTGAAGATCCTCGAAAGGCTCTGTGGCGAGATCGATGTATACGGAGCCGCGGTTGTCCTCCCGGGAATTAATGATGGCAAATCACTCGAAGAGACATGCCGGTGGCTGGATGACCGGGGGGCAAAAGGGCTGATCCTCATGCGTTTTGCGAACAGGACCGATCAGGGCCTCATCCTCGGGAATTCTCCGGTTATTAAGGGGCAGCCGGTCCAGTCCCCCCAGGAGTTCCAGGAGATGGTGACCGGTCTTGCTCAACAATTCAGCATGAAGATTTCAGGGACACCCCTCTGGGATCCGGCAATCGGCTCGCCATTTGCTATACGAAACGAACCTGATCTCCTCGACAAACTCCCGCTCCTCCAGCGGAGGGCAACGGTCATCACCGGGAGTATTGCCGCACCGGCCATCCAGGCCATTCTCGATGCACGGGGAGGAGGGGTGAACGTTATCGCAACACGAAAAGAGATCGCCTGCCTTATCACGGCCGATGACCTCAAGGCGCTCGACCTGGCAGAAATGGAAGGCCTTGTTCTGATCCCGGGACGGGCATTCATCCATGACCGAGAGGCCGAGCGAATCCTAACCGCTGATGGAAACGACCGCACGGTGCTCCGCGGCCCTGAAATGCTGACTGCAGATGCAGAGACCAGCATGGGTATGACCAGGGAGGGGGTCCTCCTGATGGAGCTTGAAGGGTTTTCCGGGCTGATTGCAGTGATCAACCGGTATGGGCAGGAGATCTTCTGATCTGTTCGATATGCTTATCATCTGCCCGCATGAATAATAAGCAGGCACAACAAGTGTGCTGGCATATGTAAGTCCGACGTGTGGTAACAACACGGCCTCGCTTTTTCAGAGGCTTTTGGGATTACAGAAGAGTCAGCAGAGGCTGCTCTTTTTTCGGATTTACATGGTGCCATATGGAGGTGAACCATGGCACGTATACATGCACGCCGGAGAGGCGATTCAGGATCGGTCCGCCCGCATCGGAGCGAAGCTCCATCCTGGTCGAATACCGACGTGAAAGCAATCGAGAAAGTAATCGTTGACCTGAAAAAAGAAGGGTACTCGAGCAGCAGGATCGGCCTTGTTCTCCGCGATCAGTATGGTGTCCCTGACGTCAAACTGGTGATGGGAAAACGGATCGAGCAGATTATCAGAGAGAACGGGCTACAGTCAGAGATTCCTGAGGATCTCCGGAACCTGATGATGAAGGCGCTTGGCCTCCGGAAACATCTCGGGGAGAATAGAAACGACCTGCACAACAAGCGGCAGCTGCAACTGACCGAATCAAAAGTACGCCGCCTGGTGAAGTACTACGTATCCAGCGGAAGACTTCCCAGCGACTGGAGCTACAAGCCTGAAACCGCGGAGATCCTGCTCTCCCGCTGATCCCCATGTCCCTCGAAGAAGCCGTATCCAGGGTTGCTCAGGAGCTCGAGCGGCAGGACTTTGTCGAGATCTATGCGCACCATGATGCGGACGGGATTGCTGCCGGGTCCATCCTGTGTTCTGCACTGTTCCGAAGAGGGATCCGGTTCCGGCTCAGAATCCTGGATCATATCAGCCCTGCGTCCCTCTCTCCCGGGATCCCGACCGTGCTTTGTGACCTCGGTTCGGGACTCGAGAACCTTCCTGAAGGAGTGATGGTGATAGACCATCATATTCCCCGGTTCGAAGGTGATCTCCATGTCAATCCCAGGCTTCATGGGATCGACGCTGACCGGGAACTCTCCTCCTCCGGGACTGCCTACCTTGTGGCAAATGAGCTAGGGGATAACCGGGACCTTGCCGGCCTTGTCATGCTTGGAATCATCGGTGATGATCAGGATCTGTCAGGGATGAACCGCGAGATCTTCAACGAAGCGATGGGAGAATCAGTCATCAGCATGAACAATGGATGCCGGCTGGTGGGAAGAGATCTCCATGAGAAGCTGCTCTGCAGCATCAATCCCTACCTTCCCCGAATAAGCGGGGATGAGATGGCTGTCGCTGATCTTATCGAGACTTCTTCGCGGGAAGGGAAGATCGAGGGGGATAGGTTGCTCTCCCTTATCGTTCTGCGGATCAGCCTGTTTGTCTCTCCAAGAACACTGAATTCCCTTTACGGAGAACGGTTTTCCCTTGACCGTGAGGTCATCAGCGACGCCCATACCTTCACGACCATCGTGGATGCATGCGGGAAGTGCGGCCAGGGCGGACTTGCGGCATCACTCTGTCTCCGATCTTCTGAAGGGACGAATGAGGCATGGGAAGCAGCACACGGCCACCGATGGCGCGTTCTTCAATCGCTGACTGCGCTTGCCGGACGAGACGAGAAGCAGAGTTTCTATGAAGTGGAGGAGCGATCAGTGGCCAGTGATGTGGCAGATGTGCTTGCGAGGGACACGGTCCAGGAACGCCCAGTCCTCGTTACAGCGCGTGACAATGAACTCTGTCATGTCTCTGCCCGTGCACCGGGAACATCGGACCTGAATCTAGGCAATCTGATCCATGAAGCGGCAGTGCGGTGCGGCGGTTTTGGCGGTGGCCATCGGACGAGGGCCGGGGCTACGGTTGCCTGTTCGCGGATTGGCGAGTTCCGTGATACTCTTGCAAGGATGGGGGTGGCATGAAGGAAATAGAGGGGATTATTATCACCCGGCACCGTCATGCAGGATGTGTTGCCGGGGCTTTGCGCCCTGACAATCTCTCTGCCATGAGCACGATTGCCTGCGGCGATGAAGTCAGGACGATGATAACTGGCAGGAAAATTCGTTCCCTCATTGCATCAACTGACGACTATCTTATGAATTGTGCAATTGCGGAGGATCTATGCAGGTACGCTTCCGACTAGACGCAGAGCTCCGGTTCAGCGCCCCCTTCTCGAAGGAGGCTGAGGATTCCTGCCGGGCACTGATTGATGAGGCAAACAGGGTGCTGTTCATGAAGGGTGTCCCGAAAGGGGTGGATCACAGCGAAGTAGGCCACATCACGGAATCCGAATTTTCGGGAAATACCCTCGCCCTTACCATTGAGAGCGGGGCATACACCAGGGCCCACGATGCACTTTTCCGGTTCAGAAAGCAGGTCGCCCCCTCACTCGGGAAACACCGGCTCGGTATCCGCGAGATCGTGGTAACCGATTATTCGATTGAGCTGGAGGGTGCATTCCCGGAGCACTTCCGGATACCGGAACTCCCGTTCATCAAAAAGGCGGTCCTTTCCGGCCGGGTACTCTCTGTCGACCTCAGCGTCTCCGCTTCGGATCTCGAGAATCGTATCCCTGACCGGCTGGTCAGGCTTTTTGAAGAGAAGATCGAGGCTGCGGGCTATGGAGGAAAGGGAGAGCACTGGGAGCTTCTCTATGAGAGTGGAACAAAAGCCCGGCATTTCGAGGGGGATCCAACCGCAGAGATGATCCAGTGGGGCTGGATCAAGCATGCACTCTCCCGCGGGCAGTGGATCCATGGACCGCAGTCAACACAGCTCTTCCGGGCATTTGAACAGATCGTCATCGAAGAGATCATCAGGCCCATGGGATTTACCGAGATGATCTTCCCGAAACTGGTACCCTGGGAAGTCTGGATGAAATCCGGGCACGCGAAAGGGGTTTATCCTGAAATCTACTATGTATGCACCCCTAAAACGCGTGATGCTGCCTACTGGGAGGATATCGGCGATTACTTCAAGGTCACC
>MVZQ01000103.1 GCA_002068435.1 Euryarchaeota archaeon ADurb.BinA087
CCTCTCCCCCATGAAGGTAGGCCTTCGCCTCTTTGCCCCTGAACGGGAGAACCATGCCGGTGTTCCCGCATCGCTCTGTTTTCCAAACGGTGCCGAGATCACCATTGTGCAGGATCCTGCCAAGACTGACTCTCCCCGACTCCCGCATGAACAGATACGGTTTGGGTACGGACCCGCTCTCGATCTCTACCATACCCCGGGCCACAGCCCTGACAGCATCTGTCTTCGGATCGGGAATCTCCTTTTTGTTGGCGACCTCCTCTTTGCCGCCAATCCGGGCGTTGCCGGCCTGACCGGGTGGTCCCAGGAATCGCTCGTCCGATCGCTTTCCGGGGCCGAACGGCTGGTGGCAGAAGGGGAGGTTACCCATGTCTGCCCGGGGCACGGGAACATCATCCCTGCCGGAGATGCCGCACGGATGTTCTCCCGTGTCAGGGCTGATGCACAATCCCTCTCGCATATCGCGGAGCTGAACCGCGATCGGGCAGTGGCGACCGCAGAATACGCTACCGATTGCATGGAGCAGGTAAACGAGCTCTTCACGGTCATGGCAGGACGCCTGGCATATGTCACCTATATTCTCGATGAACTCGGTGAGGCCGGTATGGCTGAAGAGGCGACTGCCCTCATCTCATCTGATGCGATCGATGAACTGCTGGAGGCGTTCCGGGATTTTGCCGGGGAGTACCAGAAGACCTCCCCGAGCCCCGTTCCATTGATGCTGAAGGCTGCCCAGGTGATGGGGAAGCTGGAACGGACCTTCCAGCGGAACGAACTTTCCGGCATCATCGACCCGACCCTCGTCCGAAGGGCGGCACGCCTCCTTGCCGATTACATCACCATGCTCCGCGGCTTCACGCTGCCGGGTGAGAGGCAGATCCTTGATCTCGTCCCGGTCATTGAAGCCATCGTCACCGGTCTCTCACTACCGCTCCTTTCCGATGAGGAGATCCTCGCTGGTCCTGACGAAGAGGGGGCATTCTCCCGCATCCTGCTCTCCCGGATCGGTTCACGCCCCCTGCTCGAGGAGGTGGAATGCGAGGTTGTCGCAGAAGATTCCCAGCTCCTCGCGTGGATCGACCGTGACCATTTCACTGACCTGCTCACGTATATCCTCGAAGACCTTGTCGGGACCGGGGCTTGCAGGATCGGGATCCGAACCCGGCAGGGAGAAGAGGGGGCAACCATCACCATAACCGGAACCCTCACCGTCACAGGAGCCCGGGAACCCCTGACATGGAGGTTTCTCCGGGGACTCGCAGAACGCGCCGGCGGGACCCTTCTTATCAGGCACCAGGATGGGCTCCAGTCGTTTGAGTTCACCGCCCGGCCGGAATGAGGGTGACGTATTTTCATGTTGTCTACCACAACACCGGCCCCCGATAGCTCGGGCGGAATGAGGGGGAGTATCCCTGCTACCAGAACCATTGGCTTATATCTTGGATATTAAGAGCGGCGATCGAACACGGAAAACAACCGGGAAACAGAAAAAATTACACACCTGAATGGCGATAACAGGCGATAGGTTTCGGGAATCCGAGGATGGCAACAACAGATGAGAATGAGAGCAGCTGGGTCTCATTCCGAAGAGGGATGAGAGCCCGGAAGCTGTGCTATAAAAGATCCTATCGGGTTGCTTAAAAGGTTATCGTTCATTTTCCGGTCTGCAAAGTGGTCGAATCCCGGTGCCTTTCCGGATCCATCCTAGAGCATTTTTCCACAGTTCGACCATCCCGTTTTCACACCGGCCGGAGAGGAGAGGAGCATACCAGGTTTCCTGCATGAGAGATGCCGGATGCTCACCGAAATTAATTCGAATTTTATATATCTCCAGCAGGTGACACCTGAGCAAGGCGGATCGTTTTGGAAGTAGGCCCCTCGCCGACTATTCTGATGGAGGTATATGTAGATCGCATCTTCTGCAACGGATGCGGTACCTGCATCGATCTCTGTTCGATGGGAGTCTTCCAGATGGTGAACCATAAGGCAGAACCGCTTCGTCCCCATTTATGTGTGGCCTGTTTCAAGTGCAGGGAGTTCTGCCCCACCCAGGCCATAGCCCCCCGGTGGATTATGAGGGTCTCATAAACTCCGAAATCAGCTTCGGACGTACCATTCCCTGAGAGAATCCAGTGCAGGAGTTCGGTGACAGCATGCCTGCACGATGGTTCACGAGTGGTGAGCCGCTCGATCCATGAGTCCATTCCTGTTTCCGGCGGTTATATGAAGGGGGGGATTTGCATATTCATCACAGGAAATCCCTGGAATCCCGTGCTCCCCTTTCATGTATCAGAACTTTTTTCGTCACATCCTCACAATGAGTCCTGTAGCGAACGATGGTGACAACAATGACCAGTGCAACAGACCCGAAGAGGTGTAACAGGCGATGAAGTGGCGTACCGACAAGACCAGTACCCGTGTCGAGGACCGGAGAGGCACCTCCAGTCGAATCCCCGGGGGAGCAGCAGGCGGGATCGGTGGGATTGGACTGATCATCATCCTCGTCGCTGCAATCTTCCTCGGGGTCGATCCGGGCCAGTTCATCCAGGGGACCGAGGTCTCTCCCGAATCGTACGGGCAGCAACCCGAATATACCCAGGCCGACCAGGAGGTCTTCAACTCATCAGCACGGGTATTCACCGACACGGAACAGACCTGGTCCATCATCTTTGAAGACCAGTTAGGAGGAACGTATAATCCCCCGAACCTGGTGGTGTTCGAGGACTACGTGAGCACCGGGTGCGGCCAGGCGACCTCTCAGACCGGGCCGTTCTACTGCTCTGCCGACCAGCGTGTGTACATTGATCTCGACTTTTTCAAGGAACTCGAGCGGCAGTTCAAGGCTCCCGGTGACTTTGCCCAGGCCTACGTCATCTCCCACGAGGTAGGCCACCATGTGCAGAACCTCCTCGGTACCCTGCAGTATGTGAACCGGCAGCAGGCCCGGTTGAACGAGGCCGATGCCAATGCACTCTCAGTTGCGCTCGAGCTCCAGGCCGACTGCTATGCAGGGGTCTGGGCGTACCAGGCCCAGTATGGTGACCTGATCCTTGAACGGGGTGACCTTGAAGAAGCCCTGAACGCCGCAAGTGCCATCGGTGATGACCGGATCCAGATGCAGTCGATGGGATACGTTGTCCCCGACACGTTCACCCATGGCACATCAGCTGAGCGGGTCGAAGCGTTCAGGAAGGGAATGGATGCAGGCATGGTGACGGACTGCAACTGCCCCGAACTCCCGAATGTCGGATGAGACCCAGGTCCGATCTGATTCTTTTTTTTGTATGAATGTGCTTCCGGCACTTTCATCGTTTTATTTTCGGCAGAACGGCTGGTATGGGAGGCTGATGAAAGTTCCTCCTTTATTATCCTGTATGCCTGTATCTGAAAAAAGTGATTATTGCGATTATTTAAAAAATTAAGGGGGCTGCAACCCCTTTTCGTCAAACAAATTCCTGAATCAACAGAATCGCTGCTCTGCTAATGTAATTCCTTCCCAAACTCACGATAGGAATATATCACCAGGTATACCGAGACTGCGAGGATCGGGACGATGACAAACCAGATTGAATACTTCCCGAACACCACTCCGATCATTGCAAGTATTCCCGCGATCTTGAAGAGGGTCCCTCCAAGGGCATGGGTCTTCTTCCAGACCCGTTCGCTGGACAACGTCCAGGGGGTCCGGATTCCCACGAACCAGTTCGGTTCTGCATGCTCGATCAGGTACCCGAGACCGATGAACAAAGCACCCATGATCAGGGGCAGGAGGAGGTTCGGGCTGACCGGATACCCAAGCCCCCAGAGAAGGATCTGGAGCTGGATGAAGAGGAGAAATAGAGCAAAGACCAGGATGAAGCCCTCGTAGTATCCCTGGAACTTCTGGTAATTTGCCCGTAACGGATCGATTCGGGGGATCAGGGCGAACAATGCAATGAACGTGATCATCACCAGAGGGACGATGAGCACTCCCCAGAACTTCTGGAGGTACCCGTCCACCTCTCCACTCCAGTTCCAGTGGGAAGGGATCTGGTCAGGGAGACCGGGATAGGCAAGGATGGTCACTGCCAGGGTCAGGAGGATCACGGCCCCAATGCCAGAGCGGATGAGGTTCATCGAATTATATATTAGAAGCGGAGACTGAAGTTGTTTCTTGCCTTCTCTCCTTCTGCATCATTCCGTGGGATCAGAATGTGAGCAGCCTGCTCTGGTCTCTTCCGGTCAGGCTGGTGCTCTATCGTGTGGACAAGGATAGAAGGGAGATCCGGTCGAGCCCCGTGCTTCACCAGTAGGTCCCTTCTCCGACAACGAGGACGGCATCAGTCTCGATCCACCCGGTCCGGTCCCCGGCCTCCACCAGCACCTGGTCCCGGTAAGAGTTGAAGGTCCAGCCGCCCCGCCAGATCGAGTTGGTGCCTGAGACCCGGGCAACGATAGAGACCGGGACAGGGTTATCGGCCGTGTAGGAAAGATACAGGCGGACCGGATGGGTATACTCCATTCCTTCGTAAGGCGGCGTGGTTTTCAGACGTGGGGCATACTCCCCGCCCTGGCTAAAGAGCGGCTCGCGGCCGATCGGATCACGGGTATCGACCGGAACCTCTGTTTCCAGGGTCGCTCCAATCTCAACCGGGAGCAGAACAGGGGTCTCTTCCGAGTATCCGGTAGCCGTGGGAGGCGGGGTCCCGCTGGGCTGTGCACCGGGCTCAACAGGGATCGGGATACTATGGTACTCGGGAACCATCCGTGCTGCCCGGACCTGGAGGAAGGGAATACCATCTACCGTCTCGATGGCGATATGCCAGTCTTCCGGGACCCCGTACCCGGTCCCATTTGCCACCATGTCAGCAAGAGAGACCGTGCCATTCAGCTCCGGCACCGGGAGGAGAAAGGTCACATTCTCGATCACGGACGAGATGGAGAGGGTGAGAGAGTAAGAGTAATCATGCCGTTCACTCTCCTTTGCTATCCGGTCGAACTGGAAGAGGACCCAGACAAATCCCGCAGCGGCGATAATGAAAATGATGAGCCCGATGATAATCAATGTGCGTCGTTTTCCCGTTCCCGTATCCGATCTGGTCATACTCCCCACCTGTACTTCCTGCCCCGTTTCCCCTTCAGGGTCCGTTGAGTGCTGCACTCCTCCGGATCTTCTCTCTCACCCGCTCCCACGTACCGGTGACGAGGAAACTCTCTTCCATGTATTCGATCATCAGGGCAAATTTCCGCATGGGGATCGCCATCGAGAGGACATCCAGCATCACGCAGGGGCGTGCCGATGGATCGAACATGCCAAGGACAGCCTTCGGGTGCTCCTTCTGCTGCTCGAGCCAGGGATAGTAGACGATTGACGAGCACCCTGATCCGAAGGGACAGATGACCCCGCCCTCCGGATCTCCCTGGTCGAAACTGGCAAGGGTAAAAAGCCCGGAGATGACCTCCGGCCGGGCAAAGAAGATGACCACATCAGGGACATCCTCCCCTGTCAGCATGTCCCAGCGCTTGAAGGTATAGGTGGTCCCTTCCGAGGGGATGTGAGCCAGGCTCCGGTCAAATTCATCCACGATCTCCGGGGTTCGCTTGTATCGCTCCCCTTCGACCACCCCCGGTTTTCCGCAGGAGAGGAAATACCGGAAGAACGGGGGACGTTCGGTGGTATACCCGAGATACAGTTTCGCACCGCTGCAGGACAGGGACTCACGGTCGATAACCACCGGGTGCCCCTTCCGAACCCGGGCAAGGTCGCAGACCATACACCTCCACCGTTTTGGCGCCGGTAGCCTGGAAAGACCCTCCCCGGCCGGCCCGATCCAGAACGCTATCGGCAGGTCCGCCCCTTCAAAATACTGGTTCCACAACCGGGTGAACCGGTCACGCATGCCGATATCCATGGAGTCCTATCAGGGAGCGGCTGGATAAAACGGTTGCGATCGCCCGGG
>MVZQ01000104.1 GCA_002068435.1 Euryarchaeota archaeon ADurb.BinA087
AGGGCAACCGGGACGGTTGTCGCGATGACGGGTGAGATCGATGTCGTCTCCGATGGACGCCGCACCTTCCTTGTCGCAAACGGCACCCCGATGATGGGAAACCTCTCGGGAACCGGCTGCATGGCGGCCTCGGTCACTGGTGCGTTTGCCGCGATCTCCGACGACACAACCACTGCCGCTGTTGCAGCCCTTGCTGCGTTCGGGCTTGCCGGAGAGAGGGCTATGGAGGGGTGCTTTGGTCCGTACTCGTTCCGGATGGCACTGTTCGATGCGATGTACAGGCTGGGAGCGGCTGACCTTGCAGCCGGGGCGAAGGTGAGCGTGCCGGATGGCCTTTGACCTTTACGTGATCACCGATCCGGCAATAGCCCGCGGGATGCCCCATGCCGGGATTGCCCGCAGGGTGGTGGAGGGAGGCGCCGATGCAGTCCAGCTCCGCGACAAAATCCTCCCTGGCAGAGACCTGCTGGCTGTCGCCTGCGAGATCCGGGAGATAACATGGGAAGCCGGGGTGCTCTTCTTTGTAAACGACAGGATCGATATCGCCCTTGCCTCGGAAGCTGACGGAGTCCATATCGGACAGGATGATCTCCCTATCAGGGATGCCCGGTCGATCTCCCCGGAAGGGTTCATCATCGGGGTCTCGGTCGGCAACGTCAATGAGGCAGTCGCTGCCGAGTCAGCCGGGGCAGACTACCTCTCGCTCAGCCCGATCTTCCCGACCACGTCAAAGGATGATGCCGGGCCCGGCCATGGGATTGCAGAGTTACAGGCGATTTGTGCATCGGTGACACTCCCCGTGATCGCGATTGGCGGGATCACTCCCCGGAATGCGCCGGAGGTGATCGCTGCCGGTGCTGAAGGGGTTGCGGTGATCTCCGCGGTCATGGCGCAGGATGATATCACGGCGGCCGCACGGCACATGAAGGCGATCATAAAGGATTCGAAAGAAAAGGTTAGCAAGGTCCGATAACCGGTCCGGCTTTACGGAAGTGCAAGCATCCGCTCGATAGCCCTCCGTGCCGGGATGGCGATCCTCTCAGGGACCTGGACCCGGGGTAACATCCTATCGAGGGCGGCATGGACCTTTTCCAGGTCCGTCTTCTTCATGTTGACACAGATCGCACGCGAGGAGAGCGGGTAGCAGTGTTTTTCCGGGCACCGGCGTGAGAGCTGGTGCAGGATCCCTATCTCGGTGCCGATGATGAACTCTCCTGCCGGATCTGCACAGACATGGCGGATCATCCCGGACGTGGAGAAGACCCGGTCGGCTGCATCGATCACCTCGGGCCGGCATTCGGGGTGGACGAGCACTTCTGAACCGGGGTGGCGGCTCCTCGCTCTCTGGATGTCCTTGCAGGTGAACCGTTCATGGACGAGACAGAATCCATCCCATGGGAGGATCTCCTTTGTGGTGAAACGGGCGACATACCGTGCAAGGTTCCGGTCCGGCACCATGATCACCTGCTGCTCTGACAGGGATTCCACCACCTTCACGGCATTTGCCGAGGTGCAGCAGATATCGCTCACTGCCTTGACCTCCGCAGTGGTGTTGACATAGGCGACCACGGCAGCATCGGGATATTGCTCCTGCAGGACGGCAAGTTCACCGGCTGTGACCATCTCTGCCATCGGGCAACAGGCACCGGCGGCGGGGAGGAGCACCGTCTTTTCCGGAGAGAGGATTGCCGCAGTCTCTGCCATGAAGTCCACGCCGCAGAACACGATGACAGGGGCTTTTTGCGACGCGGCAGCCCGTGCCAGCTCAAGCGAGTCCCCGACAAAATCGGCAATGTCCTGCACGGCGTCGATCTGGTAATTATGGGCCAGGATGACCGCATCCCGTTCCTCCTTGAGTGTGAGGATCTCCTCCCTCAGTTCACTATCTTCCGCCATACTACCTACTCTATGATGAATTCTGGCGGGTAAAAAAACACATGGGCTGGCATCCTCCTTTGTACTGGCCATGCGGGCGACAAGGATGGCGGGGGCAGGCAGGAGTGATGCCTCTTCGTTAAGGCTCTCTTCTCTATAGTGGTGAATTTCGGCAGGGAATCCGGGAATGGAAATGCTGCCCTGAACTCTCTCCAGGGTACCTCAGTCACCAAGTTAAAAAATACCTGATTCCTTCGAGGGACACATGTATACGAGATGAAAATGCCGGAGGCATTTTCATATTAAAAAGGGTGCGGACAGTAAAGAAGGAGGGTCCTTCTCTTCCTGCATCAGGGAGGATTCGCCTTCCAGTCTCCTGGCAGGATTACCTCCCCCTTGAGATCGCCCGTACCGCGGCAAGGAGGAGATCGATCTCCTGTTCCGTGGTATAGAGGGCTATGCTCGCCCTGACCGTGCCATCCGGGAGACCGAGGGATTCCATCAGCGGCTGGCAGCAATGGTACCCTGATCGCACAAGGATCTCAGCCTGGTCGTCCAGCTGCTGGGCGACTTCGTGGGGGTGCATCCCTTTGATCGTGAACGAGACCACGCCGATCCGTGCATCAGGATCCCGTGGGGCATATACCCGGACATCATCGATCCCCTGCAGCCCGTCAATCAGCCGGGTGGTAAGGGCGCTCTCATGGCGGTGTATCCGATCCATCCCATTTGCCATGAGATACTCTGCGGCAACGCCAAGGCCGATCCCCCCGGCGATATTCGGGGTCCCCGCCTCGTATTTTTCATACCCCCCGAGAGGGACGTACCCGTCCGCAGTGACCGACTCGACCATTCCCCCGCCGAGGATGGAGGGCTCAAGGAGTGGTTCCTTCATCCAGAGGACCCCGGTACCGGTCGGCCCGAGCATCTTGTGGCCGGAGAAGCAGAGGAAGTCGCAGTCCAGCGCCCGGACATCGACCGGCAGGTGGGGGACCGACTGTGCCCCGTCCACGACCAGCAGTGCCCCGTTCTTCCGGCACATCCGGGCTATCTCTGCCACCGGTGTGACCACTCCAAGCACATTCGATGCATGGGTCATGGCGACCAGCCGTACCGGTTCGCAGAGGGCTGCCCTGAAGGCATCGAGATCGAGCTGGAAATCCTCAGCGATCCCAATGATCTCGACCGTCACCCCCATGCGCGAGAGTTCCCGCCAGGGGAGGAGGTTTGAATGGTGCTCGAGGATGGTCGTGACGACCCGGTCCCCCGGCCTCCAGGAGAGGCCATGGGCGACCATGTTGATGGCCTCGGTGGTGTTTTTCGAAAATACTGTGGTCCCGTCGTTGCCACTGATCAGATTTGCTACCTTCTCGTGGGCATGCCAGTATCGCTGGGTGGCGATACGGGTATAGCGGTGCACCCCGCGTCCGACGTTGGCTCGGTAGCGGTGCTCGAACTCGATCATCGCCTCGACCACCGGCTCCGGGGAGAACCCGGTGGCGGCGTTGTCAAGGTAGATGATCTCTCCGAGGATCGGGAAGTCCTTCCGGATCTCTTCAACGGCGAAGGATTCGCGATCCTTTCTCTCTCCTTCTGGTTTCATGGTACTCTCTCTTCCCTCTCCCCCGGGCGTTCTCCACCCGGGAACGGTCTTCAGGGTGAAATCTTCATTGAAGGGGATACCCCTGCTCCTGCAGAGCTCCCGCATCTTGGGCGGGAGTGCCTTCCAGCGCCAGAGGCCCCAGCTCCGGAACTCTTCGGGGAACCCTTTCTTCCCGGCCCACCGGTCGAGGAACGCATCCCACCGCGTGGTCTCCCCGGGGTGCAGGGTCCTGAGTATCTCGTATTCGCTCTCGAGCATCGCTGGGCAGACCATGCAGCCGATCCGCTCGATCCCTTGCTCGTAGAGGGGATTGATGGGGGCATGCTGCCACCAGAGGTAGAGGAATACTTCGAGCGCCCGCCAGTTCCGGATCGGCGAGATGTTCAGCTGCAGGGGATTGGCCGGGTTCTGGCTGGTTTCGTCGAGGTCAGCCCGGTTCCAGGACTCGTACCAGCGGTTTCCCTGGACCGTGAGGCAGGGGCCGGTCGTCTCGAGGTAGATCTTCAGGGGGTGGAGCTTCTGCAGCTTGCAGCACCAGCGGTGATCCTTTCCCGGTGGCCCTGCCTTCTCGGCCGCCTTCCAGAAGTCACCGGCCTGCCGGATCACCTCCACCCCAAGCGACTCGACAAACGCCACGGTCTCAGGGAACTCGATGCCGGTGTCGAGGAAGAATGCCTTCTCTACGCCTGCTTTCCTTGCCAGGAGCAGTGCTGCCATGCTGTCTTTGCCTCCCGAGAAGGAGACATTGACGCAGGGCCTGTCATGGAGGTGCCGTTTTATGGTGCGGACCGCGTTTCGTTCCAGGTTCTTCAAATGGTACTGGTTCTGCCGGATGGCCGTGTCCCAGTCCGGGTCGGGAGGTGTCTTCGGCGTCACCGGTATCACCTCCTTGACCCGTATAAACCCTTCTTTCACGACGCCGGTCCCGAACCGGTTCTTGTAGGTTACGATCACGGTCCCCTCCCCTGCCGGCTTTTTGAGGGGGAACCGTTTCCCTCCGATCCTACCGCCCTCCGGGCCGAGATCAGCATCGGTCCCAAGGCGGACTATCCCCTGGGTAACATGGGGAATGAGATACGGGAGTGCTTCAGGGGCGATATCGAGGCTGAACCGGCGGGTCACCGGGTCAAAGGTCAGCCAGCCGAACCGGTCCCCGTGCATGATCACGAGGTCAGCCCTGTCGACCCCGCCAGTCTTGTTCAGGAGGATGATCTGCGGCAGCGGGATGGGACCGAACCGCTCAATGAGGAGGGTGTGGATCAGCTCCCGGTCGGCAGAAAGAGCGGGACGAACATCGTAGGGTTGCAGGAGGGGGAGTGCTTTACCCTGGGCTCCACAGCCGCAGCTCCGGCCGATGAGCGGCACATTGCACTGTTCGCACCAGTACAGGGTTTTCTTGACGGCAGGCTCCCTCATTTCTACAGGATCATGTGCCGGACGAAGACATAAGAGAACCTGTTGAGGGGAGAGCTCATGAAACGGGGAACGATTGTAAAGGAGTGATCCTGGAGTAATGATTGTTGATCCATTTTCATATGATTCTTAGAGGATGAGTGATGGGTGATCACTGAAACTACCCGTGTCTCGGAACGTTCCCGGCAGAGAAAAAAAGATATGCCAGGAGCACGCTATGCTGATTCCCTGGAGTGGTCCTTCGACAATGACCCCGCCGATCTTCCTCAGCCTTTACATCTCCGGTTTCCTCCTTGCGGCAGCCATCCGTCTCTGGTATACCCAGGAGTACCGGAGAAAGATAAAAGAGCAGCATTGGAAACCGGCGCTTGATACCTGGCTTGTGTACCTGCCTGCCCTCGGGATGTTCATCATCCCTGGGATCTACATCCTCACCCCGTACCTTGCCCCGGCCGATTACACCCTCCCGGAATCTACCGGCTGGGTCGGGGCTGGCATATTCGGAGCCGCCCTCCTTCTCCTCTGGCGGTCCCATGCAGACCTTGGTGCAAATTTCACCCCCAATGCCGAGGTGCAGCAGGGACAGCGGCTGGTCACCACCGGGGTCTACGAGTACATCAGGCATCCGATGTATGCCTCCCATTTCCTCTGGGCATTCGCCCAGCCGCTCCTGCTCTGGAACTGGATTGCCGGGTTTGGCCTGCTCATCACCTTCATTCCCCTCTATGTCGTCCGGGTCCCTGTCGAGGAAAAAATGCTTGCAGGAAGGTTCGGTGCAGCATACGAGCAGTATATGGAACGGACAGGGCGGATCATTCCAAGGTTCGGTCGATCGGGAACACCCTGAAATGTCGGGGAGTTTTGCAGAGGGCATAACAATTTTTTCGTATCCTCTGTTCCAATGATACGTTCCACTCGTCTAAAAAGTAATATCTTGCAATCCTTTCATATGTATTAATCCGGGCGAGGGTATCTAAGCCAGGCCAAAAGAGCCGGACTTAAGA
>MVZQ01000105.1 GCA_002068435.1 Euryarchaeota archaeon ADurb.BinA087
CACCTCTGCCCTGGATCCTGAGTTGACGAGAGAAGTGCTTGAGGTCATGAAGAAACTGGCAAAATCGGGGATGACTATGCTGGTGGTCTCCCACGAAATGGGATTTGCAGCCTCCGTTGCAAACCAGATCATCTTCATGGAGAACGGGAACATTGTTGAACAAGGTCCTCCCGATGCACTGCTCTATGACCCGGCTTATGTGAGAACAAGAAAATTCGTCGGCCAGTTTGCCGACCTTACCCAGAGGAAAGATTAGATGGAGCCTGCAGGATTTATCACTGATATCCTGATCCCGGCCCTCTCCCATGGGCTCGTGGTAACCCTGCAGCTGATTGTTCTCTCCGCACCATTTGGCCTGCTTCTCGGGATTGGGATATCGCTCGGAAGACAGTATGGTGGAAAAACCCTCACCAACTTCTGCAAGCTGTATGTAATCTTTATCAAGGGCTGCCCCCTTCTCCTCCTCCTGTTCATTCTCTATTTCGGACTGCCCTCGATCGGGATCACCCTTACTGCTTTTGCCGCATCGGTCATTGGGTTCATCCTCTGCAATGCCGCATATAACTCGGAATATATCAGGGGAGCCATCCTTTCGGTAAAAGATGGCCAGACGATTGCTGCACAGGCTCTTGGCATGACGAAGTGGCAGGTGATTCGCGAGGTGGTCCTCCCCCAGGCTTTGCGAAGGGCTATTCCGGGATTGTCAAATGAGTTCATCTACCTGATCAAGTATTCTTCACTGGCCTACATGCTGACGGTAATAGAACTTTCTGGTGCGGGGAAGCTGGTGGCTACCAAGTATTTTGCCTATAACGAGGTATTCATCGCAGTCGGAATCGTCTACCTTGCCCTTGTTACGTTCACCACCGTTGCGGTCCATTATCTGGAAAAGAGAGTGGCCGTCCCCGGCATGATCCACTGATACTATTCCTTTTTGTGACCGCCCCCATGTTCATCATGCAGATGCCGGTGGTGGATATCAGGCCGGTGCCGATGAGCGTGGGTTATTTCATGGTGGGGATGGCAATGGCAATGCTCAGATCCGATACCTTGTTCTGTAATCCCCGGAGGATGTGCATGCATATGGTGAAGATCATCATGACTATGGCGATGTTCATGTACGAGGGGATGATGGGTATGGACATGAACATGTTCTTCGGTGAGCAGGAGGATAATGCCTGTTGTCATTACCGGGAGCGCAATGAAAAATAGTGCGGTAAACTGACCTGAGAAAAGGAGAAGGGAGAGCAGCCCCCCGAACAGGGGAGAGACGGCGAGGAGTGCACCGGATCTGGCACTGCCAAGACCCCTCAGGGCCATGAGAAAGAGGACACTGGCAAGGCCACCATAACAGACAAATCCCAGGCATAACGCTGCAAGAGTGGATGCTCCGCCAGGAAATGTCTCTCCAAGCAGCAGTCCTGCTGAAACCGAGAGAATACCACCGCCGAATCCCTTGATGATGACAATGATGACCGGATCGCGTATCGAGATATTCCTCGAAAAGTTATTATCGAGAGCCCAGAAGGTGCATGCCAGGAGGACCCCCATTGCAGGGAGCGAGATGCTGGTCACGGCCCCCGGATTATAGGTAAGCAGGACGCATGCTGTGGTGATACAGAGGAGGGCTGTCCATACCCGTCTTCCTATCGCTTCATGGAAAGCAAGTGCGGCAAGAACGGTGGTCATCACCACCTCGAAGTTGAGGAGGAGGGCTACAGAGGCAGGGGCCAGAAACTGGAGGCTTATCATGAGGGTGAATGGCGCGAGGAATCCCCCACAGATCACGACTCCCGACAACCAGGGAATATCCGTTTTTTTGAGCGCGGATTCATTCCGTGAGTTATCCGGCCGGGAAAATGAAAACAGACCGAGATAAAGGAGAAGACCTGTCCCGGAACCGATATAGAGGAGTCCGGCGAGGATCATCGGGCTGACTCCGTCCAGCGCAAGCTTTGCAAGTGGCGCTCCGCACCCGAAAAGGACCGCTGTGCCAAGGCCGAAATAGACCGGGTCAATGGTCCGGAACGATGGCAGGGAGATGGTGAATTTCATGCATTCGCCAGAGAATCAGGGTAATTATGATGTAAAATCCAAAGACCAGGCAGGGGAGGAGGGGATCGGATCCCAGGACCCGGATCTGATCCGTTTCAGGGTGGATGGTTGATTCAGGCCTTCCAACGCCCCTGCTCTGGGTTACTTCATATTATACTTGGCAATCAGTTCCTGCCAGTAGGGATCGTTCATCAGCGCTTCCAGCCCTTCATTCAGGGTAGCGAGCAGTTCGGTGTCCTCTTTCCTGACGGCGATACCGAACTCTTCCTTTGTCTCTACCGAGCCTATCTTTTCGATCTCCTTGCCCTGAATCATGTCTTTCAGGGAGAGATCATCGTACATAACCGCGTCGATTCTTCCGGACTCCAGATCGTTGACCGCAAGGGGCGTATTGTCATAGAGTTTCAGGCTGGTCTGTGGCATCAGACCCTTCCCGATAAGATTCTCCTCGATCCACATGGCGGCAGTGCAGCCACGCTGCGTTCCAATGATCGCTTTTCCTGAAAGCACATCCTCCACGGTTACGTTGGATCCCTTCTTTGCCACCACATCCTGGTTCACAACCCAGTAGGGGGTGCTGAAGTTCACCTTTTCCTTCCGCTCGTCGGTAATGGTCATCCCTGCATAGATGAGGTCGATCTTCTTGGCCTGCAGTGCAGGGATGATGCCATCCCAGGCGATAGACTGGAATTCAACATTGAGTCCTTCCTTTTCAGCGATCCAGCGCATGGAATCGACGTCAAAGCCGGTAGCATTCCCGCTTGAATCCACATAGCTGAAGGGGGGATACTGCCCGTCAATGCCAACGATGTATACTTTTGCTTCCGGTGATGGTTGCTCAGTCCCGGTCTGGGTACAGCCGGCACACAGTATCAGAATGGCAGTGATTACTGCCAGAAATGCGATAACTTTCATGGATTTCATACAAGAACGTTTCAACGATAATGAATATATGCGTTTCATTTTGCCTCGATCCACTGTTTGTAATGGTTTGACTGTAGTGGGTGGGTTTAACGGGAGAATAGCATACTACCACATTCCGGTCCCAAGAACTACAACGTAAGACTCATGCCACTGTACATATTACCATGGTGTGTGCAGCAATCCGGAAAGGTAACAATACGCCCCGCACGAAAGGATGACGCCCCTGTTATTTGTAAGAACAACAGGGCAACCGCACAAGAGACCGAGGGCCGCATCCTTGATCCGATAGTCGCATGGAAAGGGGTTATTGAACTCTTCGACAAACCGTCACGCGGATTCTATGTGGTCGCAGAGTTGGAGGGTCGGGTCATCGGCCAGTGTATGATCACCTACGAATGGAGTGACTGGAGGTGTGGAAATTTCTGGTGGATTCAGAGCGTGTACGTTCTCCCAGAATACCGGAAAATGGGAATATTCACTCAGATTTTCAGGGAAATATACAAGAGGGCAAGAGAAAAATCCCAAGTGGCCGGTCTCAGGCTCTACGTTGAACGTGACAATACCACTGCAATGAAAGCATATAGTTCACTGGGTATGCATGAGGCCCGCTACGTCCTCTTTGAGCACGAATTCCAGGCTTCCGGAACAATTTGTAGGTGATACATTGCCTTTACCTGGAGGATTCATCCATTAATAGAACCACAAAGAGGATATTGTTCAGAGGAGAAAAATGATCCTTCAAACCAGGTGAAATAATGGGAATCTTTGATAAATTAAAAGGGAGTAAAACCATCCAGCTGACTCCCAAGTCTGCTCTTGTGGCAGCTGCAATCTCAGTTATCGCATCGGATGGTGTTCTTGATGAGGCGGAGCTGGGGGACCTTGCAAAGATCGCCAGAGGAGATAAAAGTGCCGTGAACGATGCAGTACAGGTACTGGAGAACAATTCTATCCAGGAAACAATGGATCTTGTTGCAAAATGTCTCAATGAGAAGCAGCGGATGGCTGCCATGGTGATCCTGCTTGATCTTTCAATGGCAGATGGCATCCTTGCCGGGAACGAACAGAAGATCCTCCAGCAGTACATGGAAAAATTCGGAATCTCAGAAACAGCAATAAAACCGCTGATCGACACAATCGCTCTTAAAAACGATTTTTCAATCTTCTCTTAATTCTCTTTTTACGATATCCTGTCAGAAGCTGTCTTCTGTTTTTGTATTGGAATCCCTTCTCTGATCATCCACCGATCATACCCACTATTTAAGAAAACCATGACCTCGATCACTCCTCCGTCCCAGGCAGATCGCAAGCCATCATCAAACCGTTTCCTGACGTTTCTCAGGCCATTGTCGAGAAAATATCTCCCTGTGTATGCGAGATACGCAATTTCATGAGAAAGGACGTCCTCTTCAAACACCTTAATCTTAAGTGCGAGAGAATATGCCTCTTTTTCGGAAATTTCCATATTGTACTCGCCATGCAGATTGAGTCCGCTGATCTGGCGCCAGTCGATAGTGCCCTTGTCGTCTGGTTCCCTGTGAAGCAGGTAAGGATACAGCTGGCATATCGAGGGCCTTTTTTCGTAAATCCTGCATCTTCCTTCATCCAGGAAATGGCATGATCCCTTCGGATCTCCCTGCGACCGGAGGGTATACCCGGAAGCATAGTACATCCCATTCTGGTCGCAAAAATCAAGGACAGGAACGGGTTCCAGAGAACCGGGTGCAAATGACCGGATCCTCATGACATCCGCATCCAGGAGCAGGACATGTCCATTGAAATCCCTTGTACAGCACCGTGAGCAACAGGTACAATGGAAGCCAACTTCTGATATGATTTCGGCGAGCTTTTCAATAGGATATGCATGCAGTGCTGCCAGGTCCGCCTGCCGTGAAGCCATAATAGTTCGAAACGGAACTGGCAGCTGATCCATATGTTTACAGGTAATCCCGTCAAAAGGCAAATAATCAGCGTTCTGGTCATGACATCCAATCATGAGACATAGTCAGTCAGTGCGGGTATATTCTGACAATAGAGGCGCTAAAACCCATTTTCTGACATCCTGGAATGATCCAATCTGAATATGCTGAAGTAGTGGGGATCAATCCCGGGAGCGAATCTGGACTGGAGATGCCTGACCCGGAACCTTCTCTGATTTGGTAAAGAGTATCTGGATACCTGGAATTGCAAACAGCACGATCCCCGTCGAATGAAAGAGTCTCACTTCATCTTGCAGCAATTGCCGACCGATAAGCTGATCTCATATCTTTCATACATATCGGACAGGCTGGTCCTGGGATTTCAAGAGGGATTTTGATTGGGAAAGAGTCATTTTTTTAAGAGATTGAGGATTAGAGGGTTAAAAATTTGAATTAAATAAAATCGATGCGTCTTTTGAGAAAGATGCCTCAGCCCGGCGTCCAGACGGAGCGTAGAAATCGCTCCGATTTACACAAGCGCAAAAAGAAATTACAAAGTATAAGTATCCGTATCCAATAATTCCCGGACCTGCCGCATATTCTCCCTTTGATCTATCTGCACAGAATCTCATTTTCATTGGAAGAACATCACGATAAAAGAAAAAAATCAGGTTTCGCGTAATAATAAACGTCTTAATGTTGAGATATCCAAGTTCGAATAATCATAGGTCTGTTCGTCTTCGCTTTTCTTTTCAAACCTGAATATGAAGAAAAATCGGTCTTTCTCTTCTGTAATAAAATGAAGACGATAATCGTTAATTCGTAGTCTCCAAATTGTGAACTCCTTAATTCGTCCTGTTTCCGTAATTTCTTTCCAATTACGCGGTATCGGATATACTTTGAGAAGTTGCTGTATTTTTTCGAAAATTAGACGTTTTATGTATGGATTATCATAGCTATCGATATCCTTTCGAACATGAGGGTGAACTTTAATC
>MVZQ01000106.1 GCA_002068435.1 Euryarchaeota archaeon ADurb.BinA087
ATATTCAGTAACCAGCCTTCCTTTCCGTACCGCGTCCATTACCGATTCATCATAAGGGATCATTCCTAAAACAGGAATGCCCTCTTGTCCGCAATACTCCCGGATGGAGTCGGATATGCCGGGGTTGAGATCGTACTTGTTGATTGCGACCACCACATTCACCCGAAGCGGACGACATACACGAATGAGCCGCTGCAGGTCATGAAGTCCGGAAACACTCGGTTCAGTTACCGCAAGGACCTGATCCATCCCTGTGATGGTTGATATCAGGGGACATCCGATTCCCGGGGGACCATCAACGAGCATGAGGTCACATTCACCATTTCGCTCCAACGCAATTTTCTTAATTCTTCCGACCAGAAGCCCCGAGTTCGCCGCACCTGGAGCCAGCCTTGCATGTACCAGGTTTCCATAGGGGGTTTCTGAATAATATATCTCTCCACATACCCTCGGCCGCATGCTGATTGCTTCCGAAGGGCAGACAACCCGGCAGACCCCGCAGCCTTCACACTGATCGGGGTGCACCACACAGGTATCCCCGATGGGTTCAATCGCTCCGAACCGGCAGGCATCGGAGCATACACCGCAGCCTGAACACTGGGCAGGGTTGATATATGCCCCCTCCATACCGGTAAATTCCTCGCGCCTGATGATACGAGGATTCAGAATCAACTCAAGATTCGCGGCATCAACATCACAATCAACCATCACCTTTGCACATCTGCTGAGGTGAACGATACCTCCCGTGATCACCGTCTTTCCTGTACCTCCTTTCCCACTGACCACCGCAAGCCGGATCATGTCCCCCCCACGGATGACCTGCATGCTCCACCAAGAGCAATGAACCGCTCCTTCCAGGTGGGATCAACACGGGATATCAGATCCCCGCTCCCCTGGACTGAGGCAATCCATCGGTCAAATGGAATGGTAGCAAGCACCGGTATCCCGCGTTCATTACAGAACTTCCGCACATCTTCATCCTTCCCATCGCTCCGGTTGATAACCACCCCAACGGGGATACCCAGGCAGGAGGTCACGGAATACGCCAGTTCCAAATCGTGAATCCCAAACGGTGTCGACTCAGTGATGAGAAGGCAGAAATCGGATCCATGCAGAGTCTCAACGACCGGGCAGGATGTACCAGGTGACGCATCGCAGACCAGCCACCCGGGCTTTGCTGCACACCTCTTTGCCTCCCGAATCACCTTTACTCCGAGCACCTCGCCCTCGTTGAGTGTACCGGTGACAAGGGACAGGTGAGCCGAGAGATGCCGGGTTGTTACTGTACCAATGGGGCGTTGAATCTCGGTGACTGCACCAGCCGGACAGACAAGGGCGCACCCCCCGCATGCGTGGCAGTGTTCTGGGAAGAATAGTACCCGGTCTTTTGCCACGACCAGAGCTCCGAACGCACAGAACCTTGCACAATCCCCGCATAAGGTACATCGCGAATTATCAAAGGAGGGGATTGATACCTGCACATCGGTTGATTCAGGATCGTCCGGGGGGAAGAAAAGGTGAAGATTGGGTTCTTCGACATCGCAATCGACCAGGGTAACCCGATCCGATTGGGAGAGGGCCCAGGCCAGGTTAGCAGCCACCATGCTCTTTCCGGTTCCTCCCTTCCCGCTTGCGATGGTAATTTTCATACTCGTTGTCATCTTCTCCTGCCTTATCGGAAGAACGAATAGAAGAAGGATTATTGTTCCTTCAGGTTCCCTTTAAGAAAGGCCGTGATCGCATCGGCGACGGTGCTTCCTTTCTCTTCGTAAAGAAGCACCCTGATTCCTCCCGCCTTCAATGCCTCAAGGGCATTTCCGCCAACGCGTTCCGTCACAAGGCTGTCTACTCCATGGTTCAGGAGGAACTGGGCAGCCTTCGGGCCAACGCCCCCCATGGCACCTGCGGTTGAATTTACATGGGCCTCGGTCATTTTGCTCTCGGTATCGTGGATAATAAAATAGGGAGCACGTCCAAACCGTTCATCAACCAAATCTTGGATCTCCGGTCCCCTTGAGGGAATACAAATTTTCATGGATTTCACTCCCTTAATTTATTCACATATGTGAAGAAATTATTTTTCATACCGGCATTCAGTTCCATGCTTCAATCCCAGGATCGATACCCGTTCTTCTGTCTTATTAAATACCTTTAATTATTTTTTACTCATATGTGTAATTATGGTCTGGCAGCAGCCCAGCCCCTGCACTATTATTCCGGCAGGGTCCAGCCCTTTGATCCGGAAAAACCAGTGACTGAATGGATGAGTAGCATATGTCTGGTTCACCTTCACCCCTGTTAACCGTCAGAAACCTCAGCATGGAGCTTGGCGGAACCCTGATTCTTGACAACGTATCCTTTCACATGAACGAAGGGGAGGTCCTCGGGATTATCGGAAGGAGCGGCGCCGGAAAATCGATCCTCATGCACCTGATGAGGGGTATCGACGATCCGCCAACATCGGGTGCTGTCATCTACCACATGAGCCATTGTGAAAAGCACTGTTCCCTCGAACCCCGGAGTGCTGCAGGAATGCCCTGCCCCCGTTGCGGAGGAATGCTCCTCCCCGTTGATATCGATCTCTGGAATCCGGATGATGAGAAAGGAAAGTCCCTGATGCTGCGTAAAACCGCCATTATGTTCCAGCGTACGTTTGCATTGTATGGGAATGACAGAGTGATAGAGAATGTGCTTCATGCACTTGACGATATCAGGTATCCGCCCGATCAGTCGGTGAACCGTGCGGCAGAACTCCTTGAACGGGTACGGATGACCCACCGTATGATGCATATCGCACGCGATCTTTCCGGGGGTGAAAAGCAACGGGTGGTTCTTGCGAGACAGCTTGCAAAGGAACCCCTGCTCCTCTTTGCTGATGAACCCACCGGAACCTTAGATCCCACGACTGCCCATCTCGTCCACGAGCTGCTCATTGATGCGACCAGCAATTCACACATGGGAATGGTCATCACCTCGCATTTCTCAGGGGTCATCGACCAGGTGGCTGACCGTGCACTGCTCATGGACAAAGGGCGGGTGATCGAGGAAGGAACACCTGCCAATATCCTTGGGAAATTCATGCAGAATTACCATGCGGGAGAACGGGTGGATTCTGGTGAATACGGGGCACTGATCCTCCAGGCAAGAGAGGTCATGAAACGGTACATTACGGCTGACAGGGGACTGATCAAGGCAGTCACGAATGTCACATTTGACGTCGCCGAACGCGAAATTTTTGGGATCATCGGGACGAGTGGTGCCGGGAAGACCACCCTCTCAAGGATCATTGCCGGCCTTATCGAGCCAACCGGGGGTGAGATGAACATCCGGATTGGCGATGACTGGGTGGACATGACGAGCCCGGGGATAGATCAGCGTGGACGGGCAAAACCCTACATTGGCCTCCTCCACCAGGAATATGATCTCTATCCCCACCGGACCATTCTCGATAATCTTACCGATGCAATCGGTCTCGAATTCCCAAAAGAGCTCGCTCTGCAAAAGGCAGTCATCAGCCTTAAAATGGCCGGATTTATCAAGGATGACATCAGTGCCTTCCTGCACCGGTATCCCGCAGAACTGAGCCAGGGGGAGCGTCACCGCGTCGCTCTTGCCCAGGTCCTTATCAGGGAGCCAAGGATTGTGGTCCTAGACGAACCGACCGGTACCATGGATCCAATCACAAAACTTGACGTAAAGCACTCGATCCTGACTGCACGCAAGGAGATGGACGAAACGTTTATTATCGTCTCCCATGACATGGACTTCGTTCAGGATATCTGTGACCGGGTAGCCCTGATGAAAGGGGGAAAGGTTGTCCATGTTGGTCCGCCTTCTGAAATCCCCCTGGAGTTCATCATACCTGCTCCCGATCGGAAGGCAGCTCATGACGGGATACGTGAACCATAAGAAAAGCCCTGAAGATACACCAAATATCTTGTTAATACAAATATTCTTGTATACAATACAACCTTTTTTTAATTAAGTAAATTTCAGATGAGTTAATTTCGCAGGAAAATCCTCCGTTTTGTGATTAAAACCCAAAAAACCGGTTTATAAGCAAATATTTCGAAACCTTTAACTCATTACTGACGTAACTGTTAGATGAACCACAAAGGGTTTGTACTCGTTGTGAGTGGCAATGCATGATGAACACTCTCGTGCACTATTCAGCACGCAGGGAGGAGGCTAAATGGAAAGTATTGTATTTGGCATTGGAATAACTGCATTGGCAGGAGCTCTTGCCACAGTTGCCGGTGCTGCAGAGAACACTGAGTCGGATATCGGTTCACAGGGTGACCCGAACTCGCAGGTTCAGCTTGCTCCGCAGATGGGATATATTCACCGGATCTTCAATAAGGCAGTGGCCGGTGAGCCACCAGCATACGGACTGTGGATTGCGCTCGGCGCAGGAATCGCCTGGGCTTTCATGGCTATGCAGATTAACCCGATACTTGCAATTGTTCTGGGAAGCGGTATCGCCGTCTTCGTCCAGGGCGTCTATGCCACCACCGCATATCTCGGAAGGACTGCAAGTCTCGCTAAATTCGGACAGCCGGTATACGTCGACATCCTGAAGTCGATGACAACGGTGACCATGGCACACGCCTTTGTTGCCATCTTCGCCACGGTGACCTTGTGCCACCTGATCAACGCCGCCCTCGGGCACCCGTTCCCGCTGCCATTGCTTGGCATCGTCTGGGGAATCGCTCTCGGGGCAGCCGGATCAGCAACCGGGAACCCGTTCTATGGAAAAGAACGGCAGTACCAGAACCAGAAGTTTGGTGCAGGTGTCCCGATTGCTGCTTCAGGAAACATCGTCAGGTATGCCGAAGCTGGTGAGAGGAACTCTCTTGACAACGGCTGGTTCTCCGCAAAACTCGGCGGCCCGGCATCAGGAGTCTGCTTCGGACTGATCGTCTTCCTCGAACTCTGGCGCACTGTTCTCTTTGAAGAGATTGGCGCCGGCTGGGGTGCGATCATTATCGGTATCATCATTATACTCGTATTCACTGTAATTGACCGTTACATCGAGGTCTGGGCACGGAAGAACTACGGACCGTACACGAAACCTGCAGAGGAGGCATCGTCATGAGCGCGATTGGTGCCAAGCCCGCTGCAGGGGCAGCGGTTGATACAACCGCAATGGTTGTCGGTATCATTATTCTGCTTCTTGTCATTGGTGCAACCTACTACCTGTTCGGATCCGGCCTTGCATTTATGGCCCTCATCGGGATCATCATTGGCGGTGTCCTGATTGGATTCGGGGTCCACTTCGTCCCGGTCGGAGGAGCTCCGGCTGCCATGGGACAAGCTCCCGGTATTGCCACCGGTGTGGCTATGCTCGCGGCTGGTGCAGGTCTTGCCGGTCTCTTTGGAGGGGCCTGGGCTGCTGAAATGGGAGTGGTTGTCGCAACCATAACCGGTGCAATCGGTGGCGGCCTGATGATGGCAATCACCTGCATGTTCGTGAACTTCATCTACGTCTTCGGGATGGGTATCCCCTCCGCATCAGGAAAGGTTGCAAAAGACCCGATTACCGGAGATACTCAGGCTGAATTCAAGTCCCAGGGAACCGAGGGGCATGGCCTGCCGTTCGTATCCTACGTAGGCGGTGTTATCGGTGGCCTCTTTGGAGGAGCTGGCGGTACGCTCATCTACCTGATGCTTCTCGACCTCTACGAAGCAGAGCTGCCAGCGATGATGAACGCCCTGCCTGCACAAATCGTCCCCATCGCAGTTACCCTCGCAGGGATGTTTGCTATCGGGATGTTCCTCGTGAACGCTGTGCTCGCTGCATACAACATCACCGGGACGATTGAAGGTCCGCATGATCCCAAGTTCAAGCGGTTCCCCCGTGCTGTCGTT
>MVZQ01000107.1 GCA_002068435.1 Euryarchaeota archaeon ADurb.BinA087
TGCCGTAGCGGAAGCAGAGGTAGGAGAGACGAAGGTGCGGTATACCGGGACGATCAGTGACCTCTGGAAGAGGGAACCCTGCCTTCTTGTCGAGTATAACTTTAAGGATGTTGAACTGTGTGTAGCCATCAATGAAAAGAACCGGATCATCGAGTTTTACCGGGAGATAGCCCGGTATGTCGGCTGTCCGCTTGACCGGACCCTCAACTCGTCCAGTGTCATCGATATCTTCGTGCTCAGGAAAGCGCATGGCCACTATGTGCTCCCCTCCAAAGGATTTGCCGCATCAGAGGAGTTTGAAGGGGCTACCGTGTTTGAACCGAGCCGCGGAGTGCGGGAGAACGTTGTGGTACTCGACCTTGCCTCCCTCTACCCCATGGCCATGATGACCATCAACGCATCGCCTGAGACAAAGGATCCTGCCGGTGAGCTGAAAGCACCCAATGGTATCCGGTTCAGAAAAGCCCCCGATGGATTGACACGGAGTATCCTCTCCGATCTGCTGAGGGAACGCGAAGAGAAGAAGAGGGACAGGAACCGGTACCCGTTCGGATCCGATGAGTACGTCATCTATGACATCCAGCAGAATGTCCTGAAAGTGATCATGAATACCTACTATGGGGTGAGCGGATATACGCGGTTCCGGTTGTACGACCGGGAGATCGGCGCGGCAATCACCTCGGTCGGGAGGGCTATTATCGAGCACACCCGGGGGGTGATCGAGGAGATGGGGTACCATGTCATCTACGGTGATACGGATTCCTGCATGGTCCTTATTCCTCCTGGATCTGTTGAAAACACTATCGAGAGAGCGCGGGAGATTGAACATGAAGTGAATGCGAGCTACTCCCAGTTCGCCAGACAGGAATTGAACGCTGATACCCATTATTTCTCCATCAAATTTGAGAAGATCTACCAGCGTTTTTTCCAGGCCGGAAAGAAGAAGCGATATGCAGGCCGTCTCATCTGGAAGGAAGGCAAAACGGTTGATGAGATCGATGTGGTCGGGTTCGAGATACGAAGGAGCGATTATCCCCAGATCACAAAAACCGTGCAGAAACGCGTGATGGAGATGATCCTTCATGGCGAACAGTATGAAGCGATCAAAACGTATCTTGGAGAGGTGATCAAGAGCTACCGCGCTGGCAGATACACCCTTGATGAGATCGGGATCCCGGGAGGCATCGGTAAGGACCTGCTCGATTACCAGACCGATGATGCACATATCCGCGGGGCAAAATATGCCAACGAGCATCTGGGCATGGAGTTTGCAAAGGGTAGTAAGCCAAAAAGGGTCTATATCAGGAATGTTAAGGAAAAGTACAGGAAGACCGACGTGCTCTGTTTTGAATACGGAGATCAGGTCCCTTCGGAATTCCAGGTGGACTGGGAGCTGATGCTCCAGAAGACACTCCAACAGCCGATATCCAGAATCATCGAAGCGCTGGGATGGTCATGGACCGATATCGACCCTTCCAGAACAACTCTCTCGATGTGGGGTATCGGGTGACCGTAATACCTGACCGGTGGAAAGAGGGGAGGGTTGCCCGGCAGGACTGCCCATTTTGAAAAGACCATTTGCACCCTTTTTATAAGTTGATCCACTCCTGAAATCCTGTATCTGAATGGGTGCCTCATGTCAGGGCTTATTCCGGTGGGGCAGGGTATCGTCACACCATTTTGGTGGAAGTGGATGGAGATATCCTCTTGCATCGGTGAAGAAAAGGGATGCCTCTCGTTCCTTCCTTCAGGTTATTCATGTTCCCGGACATACCGTATGCCCGCAGGTTCCTGGTAGTCGGTCTTGATGACAATAGTCCCGGAGATCCTGTTGAAGAGCCTTAGTTTCTTTCCTGGCATTCCGAACCATCCAATCAGGCAGTCGAACGGCAGGAGAAAGGATTTCCCGAAACTCTCAATGAATGCTGCAGGGAACCTGACGGGTTTTCCCGACCGGTCAGTAACCTTGAGGTTTATCACCATCTTTCCGATCGACTGGCCGGTATACCCTTCCAGAACAGTCCAGTAGATGAGAAATCCGGTACTTCGTACCAGGAAGTCAAATGGATCCCCCGCCAGGATTCCACTGAAGAAATGGAACGGGTTCGAGAAGATATTCAGGACAAGGCTGACAAGGATAAAATCGATCAGCCAGGCCCAGAACCTCGAGTCCCATCGCGCGAGGTGGAGGGTCGCAATTTCATCGTCTTCATCTCCCATTCCAAATCCTCCTTTATTTAGGTACCATCAGCCGCATTTTTTAATAACTCTCTCATCCGGTTCATGATAGGGTGTGTCCTTCGGATATGAATGGATTTGCTGGGAGAACGCGGATCCCATTCTCTGTGAATATTTCCCCGGATATTTGGTATATTCTGAATTGGAGGAGTGTTTATGCCGGGCAAACGGAATTAACATCCCGGGACGACCAGAATAATAGTGGAGTATCTTGCAGGAATGACCGCCCAGGACATCCCCCGGATTGTAATCGCCGGAACCCATAGCGGGTGCGGGAAGACAACGGTTGCAAGGGGCCTTATGCAGTGTCTCCGGAAGCGGGGATTGATTGTACAACCTTTCAAGGTGGGGCCTGATTTTATCGATCCCACCTATCATTCCAGTATTACCGGGCGGATCTCCCATAACCTCGATCCTTTCATGATGGGAGAGGACGGGGTGAGAGAAGTATTTTTAAGGGCCTGCAAGGGTGCCGATATCGCCATCATCGAAGGGGTGATGGGATTATATGACGGCCTTGATGGCACTGATAATGCGAGTACCGCTCATGTGATGCGCCTCCTCAGGGCACCTGCTCTTCTGGTGGTCGATGTGCGAGGGATGTCGCGTAGCGCGCATGCCCTCATTGGAGGATTCCGATCTTTTGATCGCACCCTTGACATCAGGGGGGTTATCTTCAACCGACTGGGAAGCCCCCGACACCGCATCCTGATTGAGCAGAATCTGAGGGTCCCTGCATTCGGATGGATCCCGCGCGATCCGTGCCTCACGGTGGAGAGTCGTCACCTTGGCCTGAAAATGGCATTTGAACTTGAAGAGGAACCCCGTTCACTTGATTTGGTCGGCAGGTCCTGCGATCTGGAGGGACTTCTTTCTGTTGCATCATCAGCTCCTCCCTTGCCCCGCAATATCCCGCAGGAGCGATCACCCGGGGCAAAGGTTCGTATCGGCATCGCATCGGATGCCGCATTCTGCTTCTACTATCAGGATAATCTTGATGCTTTACATGCTGCAGGTGCAGATCTGGTCATGTTCTCCCCCATCAGAGATCCGCTGCCTGATGCCGATGCTTACTACTTCGGTGGCGGCTATCCCGAACTGTATGCCCGGGCACTTGCTGCATCACCATGCCGCGCTATGCTGAAAGGTGCCGCTGAAAATGGCATTCCGGTATACGGTGAATGTGGAGGGCTCCTCTATCTCTCAGAATATCTTCTTGTGGAAGGGCGTGAATATCCGATGGCGGGGATCCTGCCGGCAGGGGCAGAGATGACCAGCCACATCCAGGCCCTCGGATATTCTGATGGCACCTTTTCAGGAGGTCCCCGAATGTCGGTACCAGGTAGTCAGGTCCGCGGCCATGAATTTCATTATTCAACGATAAACCCGGAGAGAGATGCCCGTTTTTGTGTCAGACTTACCCGGGGAAAAGGGATCATTGACGGTAATGACGGACTCTTCTGCAACGAGACGATCGGCGTCTATACCCACTCCTACTTCTCCGGCCGTTTTGTTGCTGCCATGGTGGATGCGGCAACCCGGTGCCGGAAATCCTGAGCACCCAGGTTCACATACACCGTGTGGTGTTGCCCCTCCCCAGGGAAGGATTTCACAAAGTCATAAAGTGAGATCAACACCTACCAATTTTCCAGGGACAGATATGCATACGATGAGGAGTGATGAGGTCAAGCAGGGCTATCAACGTGCACCCAACCGAGCGCTGCTCCGGTCGCTTGGGGTCACCGATGAGGAATTTGAAAGGCCGTTTATCGGGATAGCAGATGCATGGAACGATATCGTGCCCGGACATACCCACCTCCGTTCTCTGGCCGTCAAGGTCCGGGAAGGGATCACGGCAGCGGGGGGGGTTCCTTTTGAATTTGGTGTTATCGGAATCTGCGATGGCATTGCGATGGGACACGAGGGGATGAGGTATTCGTTACCTTCGCGGGAGACTATTGCCGACTCGATAGAACTGATGGCTGAAGCTCACCGGTTTGATGGGCTGGTCATGGTCGGTACCTGCGATAAGATTGTCCCCGGGATGCTGATGGCAGCAGCCCGGACCAATATCCCGTCGATACTTCTCACCGGGGGTCCCATGCTTCCCGGTTATGATGAAGGAAGGGAACTCTCTCTCATCGATGTATTTGAGGGCGTAGGGAAGGTTGCAGCAGGGACCATGGAGGAAGAGGATCTCTGCACCCTCGAGTGTTGCGCCATGCCCGGCTGTGGCAGCTGCCAGGGGCTTTATACAGCAAATACAATGGCCTGCATGACTGAAGCAATGGGGATGTCTCTCCCCGGGTGTGCTGCAGCCCCGGCAGTAGACGCCGAAAAGCTCAGGATAGCACGCAAGACAGGAGAACGGGTGGTAGGTCTTGTGAAAGAGGGAGTAGCCCCCCGTGATATCATCACCACTGCAAGCCTGGAGAATGCCATCCGGGTGGACATGGCGCTTGGGGGAAGCACCAACACGGTCCTCCATCTCATGGCTATTGCCACCGAAGCGGGGGTTCCCCTTGATATTGATGCATTCAACCGGATCGGCTGCCGGATTCCCCACCTGTGCCACATGATGCCGGCAGGCCCCCATTCGGTCCTTGCCCTGCATCGTTCCGGGGGAATACCGGCAGTACTCAATGCTCTTCAGCGCGAGCTCGAAGATGCTCCGACAGTGTCCGGAAATTCCATCAAGGAGATAGCACACAAAGCCAGAATCCCGGCCGAATCAATCATTCAATCAGTCGAAACACCGGTGAATCCCGCAGGTGGACTGAGGATTCTCAAGGGAACCCTTGCACCCGCAGGGGCCGTTGTAAAATCAGCAGCGGTCAGCCATGAGATGTGGCACCACCAGGGCCCGGCAAGGGTTTTTGATGGGGAGAAAGAGGCGATGGAAGCCATCCTCTCCCGCCATGTACGGGAAGGTGATGTGGTCGTGATACGCTATGAGGGGCCACGCGGGGCACCAGGAATGCCTGAAATGCTCTCCCCGACATCAGCGCTGATGGGGCTGGGGTATACCCGCGTTGCTCTCGTGACAGATGGGAGGTTTTCTGGCGGGACCCGGGGTCCCTGTATCGGGCATGTTTCGCCAGAAGCAGCAGCCGGAGGGCCTATCGGTCTCGTGCATGACGGGGATATTATCGAGATCGATATAAGGGAGCGGAGAATTGACCTGCATCTATCGAAAGCCGAACTGAAACGGCGCAAGGCGTTCTTTGCCCCGAAACAAAAAACACTGGCAGGGATTCTTGCCCGTTATGCCAGGATGGTGGGCCAGGCCGATAAGGGAGCGGTGCTCGAAAGATACGATTAATCGTCATATTCCTGACATAAGGGGACGAACTTCGGTATCACCAGCCCGTTCTCTCTATGACCTTTTTTCGAGTCATTTTCCTTTTCTTCGAGTCCCTCATGTTCCCAAAGGTAAAGCGTAGCGAAACCACCTCCCTCCTTTCAATAACTTTTAATGTGCATCGGCTGCCATAACTCTCCTGCAAGCCATGGTCGAAAAAGTATCTTATGTTGAAGTCACCTGTTCTCATTGCGAGGGTCTCGGGTGTATATACTGTGACAAGAAAGGGTGCGTGCCTGTGAAAGCACCT
>MVZQ01000108.1 GCA_002068435.1 Euryarchaeota archaeon ADurb.BinA087
TTCCGTGCAGGAGACATCGACGCTGCAGTAGAGCTGGAGGGCAAACCCGAGCCCCCCGCCTCCCGCCCGTCCCGGTGCAAACCGGTTCATGTCAAAAACGGTCAGGTGGATCCGTGCAGGTGAACGGACCGTGACCGTGCCTTCTACGGGAGAAAGGGGATAGGAACGTTCGAGCCCGAGGGTCCTGATATTCTCTCCGGGATGAAACGAGATGAACTCGTATTCGACGAGATCGAGATCTCCGCCGCGAATTTTCATGATGGCCATCTGTATAACTCTCCTTTCCAGTGACCGATTATGATCGATCAGAGCATATGTTTCCAGTAGCTCCCCGGGGTCTTAAGGATGTTCATCAACCACCAATCTGGATGATCCCAGAGTCAATGGCGCATTTTTCCGGTATCAAGGCTCATAAATTGCCCCATGGGAGTCTGTCTGCTGATCTGCGCCTCTTTTCCAGTAGCAGGAACCAACGCCGGGAACCATTTCCTGGTGTTCAGTACCCGTGGGCTAGGTCAAAAATCATCGGAAAACACCTTTTGTACATCCAGTTCTGGTAGCAAAATCCCGGCACCTTTCACTTAGAGGAATAACGCGAGGGCTCTATAGGCAGACCAGGAGAGTGCAGATGCGAGGGGGATGGTCACCACCCATGCCTCCATCATCCGGCGCGTGACCTCCCATTTTACCGCTTTTACCCCTCGTGTTGCACCGACGCCTACGATTGATCCGCTCATCACCTGGGTGGAGGATACCGGGATCCCATAGGCTGTCACCATCGCAAGGACAGCACCCCCTGAGGTTGCAGCGCAGAATCCCTGGTATGGACGGATTTTGGTGATCTCTTTTGCCAGCTTGTTAATCACCTTCCATCCCCCAAAACTCGTGCCAAGCGCGATCGCGGTGGCGGAGAGAAAGACCACCCACCGTGGGACCATGAATGAGGGGATCAGCCCCCCGGCAAGGAGCAGGGCAGAGATAACCCCAACAGCATGCTGCCCGTCGTTTGCTCCATGCCCGGCTGCCTGGAACAGGCTTGCGGCGACCTGCAGCGGCTGGAAAATCCGTCTCATCCGGTTCTGCCGGGAGAAGCGAAACAGGTGGGAGACCAGGAGATCGAAGAGAAATGCTGCAATGAACCCGATCACGGGAGAGATAAAAATGAAGACAATAATGGCAAGGATCCCGGAAAGGACAAGAAGATCTGCAAGGATCATAAGGGGGATAGTGACCGAAATGCCGAAGATCACCCCGAGCACAAGGGCGGGTCTGATCCCTTCCTTGAGATAATACGCCAGGATACCGAGGATCAGGGCTCCGATTCCCGCGCCAATGAGGGAGAAGAGGATAAGGGATTTGATCATTCCTGCCGGCGGCAGAATAAGAGCAGAAAGACCAGCAGCAGCCACCCCGGTCCCCAGTATCCCGCCAATGAGGGCATGGCTGCTTGAAAGGGGCAGCCCGATATGGGTGGCAGCAAGGATGAGCATGATCGAGACCAGCATCGCTACCACGAGAGATAACGGGGTCATTGCACCCGGGACTACCAGCGCGGTTCCGATCGTTGCAGCAACAGCGGTGGTGAACACGAACGGACCGATAAAATTGGCGATCGCTGAGGAGATGCTTGCCTTCAGGGGGGAGAGCGCCCTCGTTTCAACGACGGTTGCGATCGAATGGGATGCATCGTTTACGCCATTCACGAAGTTGAGCATGAGTGCGAGGACGATTCCGGTGATGATCAGGAGATCCATCGCGATCAGGCATGGTTCCGGGAGATGTCGGTGAGGGCATGCCCGACATCGTTGTACTTCTCCATCACCCTTGCCATCCCCTCGTAAATGTCCTTGAGCTTGATGATGAGGAGCGGATCTTTTGTCTGGAACAACTCGATCACCGCTCTCGAGAGAAGTTCATTCGAAACATTGTACAGCCTGTTGATCTCCCGTGCATGCTGTTCGATCTCCCCTGATCGTTTCATGGTGGCAAGATCGTCTATCCCGTGCGTGATCTCGGCGCTTGATAGGGTAATCAGGTAGGAGAATTCTTTCAGGAGTTCCGTTGACTGGGGTATCCCGTAATTGCAGATCTGGTGGGTAACCCAGTCGATCCGATCGAGCACATCGTCAAGTGCCGGAGCAAGGCGTGCGATCTCCTCGGGTTCCAGTGGTGTGATCAGTGAATCGTTCAGCCGCTCGTAGGTCTGCCGGGTGATCTCATCGGCCGCATGTTCAATCTGCCGGACTTTCTGCCCTTTCTCTGTTCCGGCAGGCAGTTCGTGGGTGATCTCGTTGAGAATCCCTGCTGCTTCATCGATCTTTTCCGCCATCTCCTTGAAGAGGGTGAAGAAGACTTTATCTTCCGGCAGAATCAGGTCCCGGATCCGCATAAGTACTCTTTCCTGGTACTCTGAAACAGAAAAAACTGGTGTCCGGAAAGGGAGGGGTATTTATCCTACCGGCCGGTCAAAGAAGATGCTCTTGCCGGTGACACTCACCGGGATCCCGTAGGCGACACTGCAGCTCTCCATCCAGCCAAGGGATAAGCCCGCAACTCCAGCCGTGTACATGATCCTGTTGTCCAGGTTAAGCAGGGAAGCGGTCTTTGCGGCAGACCCGACAGCGATACCGAGGTCCGTCATCTTGATGATGCAGTTTGGCCCGGCGAATGGCGGTCCCTTGACCGGGGCCCGGTCCCGGGAAGCCTCCATCTCGGCACAGGACCCAAAACCACACCCATGGCAGTTCAGGCCCAGCGGCTCGTACCCGCGGGCTCCGATCAGGAGGCATGCATCGGACGCAGCGATATTCTTTCCATCACGAACGAAAAAAGGCTGGGAATGCTCGTTCCCATAACGGATCATCTCGAGGGAAAGCAGGGAACGATCAGCGTTCAGGACCGTGCGGTTCACGATCGAGTCCTTCCCCTTCCCCTTTGGTGCGGTCCGTGCTGATACTGCCATAAGGGAGATGGCCAGCCGGACCGCTTCATCGGTATCCTTCATGATCGTACGTAGGGATCCGATCAGAGAAAAGCGATTCGAACTGGGAAGACCCGGGCTTCTCTTCCTTGCATAAAGAGACCTGCGCCGGCGACCGGACCCTGTTCCTTAAGAAGTTGTCCGGGATCCGGAGCAGCCCTGATCCTTTTCAACAATACGACCGCGAATTCGCCTGATACTCTCCCTGCTCACTGCGCCAGTGAGATATTTCGCTTCGTTCTCTTCCTGTGCTGCGATAGAAACCGTTATACCGGCACGGGAATCACGTCCTATGAAGACGGATCCATAGACTCCGAACCTGAAGGCTGACGGGCATCATCCGGGGTAGCCCTTGTGCAGTCCTGCTGCCGGCAGGGGGAGAGCCGATGGGTGCCTAGAGGAGACGCTACCATGACTGTACGAGAACTGGGTCACGATATCTACTGGATCGGGGCGATCGACTGGAACCGGAGACTGTTCGACTCCCTGATCCCTCTCCCGGAAGGGACAAGTTACAATGCCTACTTTGTGAAGGGAAGCGAGAAGTCCGCCCTTATCGATACCGTTGATCCGACCAAGGAATTCGAGTTTGTCTGCAACCTGATCAAGCTCGGTGTTGAAAAAGTGGATTATATCATTATCAACCATGCAGAGCAGGATCACTCGGGATCGCTTCCCATGGCTTCAGAGCTCTTTCCGGAAGCCCGGATCATCGTCAGCGAGAAATGCAAGGATCTGGTGGTGAGCCTGCTTGAGATCGCTCCTGAACGGTGTCTCGTGGTGAAAGACCATGACACCATATCCCTCGGCGACAGGACCCTCGAATTTATCATGGCTCCCTGGGTCCACTGGCCGGAGACCATGCTGACCTATCTCCGGGAGGATAAAATTCTTTTCTCGTGCGATCTGTTCGGTTCCCACTTCGCAACAAGCACTCTGGTGGTGCATGATGTGGCGGAGATGTATCGCCCGGCAAAACGGTACTATGCTGAGATCATGATGCCGTTCCGGATGCAGATCCGGGACCATATGAAGAAGATTGCAGACCTCAAGATTGATATGATCGCACCCAGCCACGGTCCCCTGTACCAACCACCAGATCCGATCCTCGCGCTTTACAGGGAGTGGATCTCGGATACCGTGAAGAACGAGGTCGTCATCCCGTATGCAAGCATGCACGGGAGCACTGAGAAGATGGTCCTTCACCTGGCCGGGGCCCTCATCGATCGCGGTATCTCTGTCAAACCATTCGACCTGACAAAAACAGACCTTGGTGAACTGGCCGCCGCTCTGGTCGATACCGCCACCATCGTCATCGGCACCCCGACCCTCCTCTTCGGGCCGCATCCTCTTGTCGCCAATGCCGCATTCATCACCAACCTGATCAGGCCGAAAGCGAAATATGCGACGGTGATCGGATCGTACGGGTGGGGTGGAAAGACCGTGGAGGCACTCAAGGGAATGCTGAAACACCTTTCTGCCGAGATCATCGATCCCGTCTACGTGAAGGGAGCCCCCGACTCTGCCTGCCTGCGCGAACTCGAAGCCCTCGCAGACCGGATTGCTGCAAAGCACCGGGAAGCAGGCCTGCTGAACGATTCACCCCCCCCGCTGCCATGAGCAAGGAACAATTCGAAAGAACCCGGTACCCGGTACTCCTGCGACCGGGCAACCACCGAAGGAGCCCGGAGTAATGAACGGCCAACATTCATTCCGGGAAGCCGTTTCTGCCCGGGGCGGCGTGTATATTATTGGTGTTGCAGGGGATTCCGGCTCAGGGAAGACCAGCTTCACCCAGTCGATCCGGCAGCTGCTGGGAGAGGAGCTCGTCTCGACCATCACCCTTGACGACTACCATCTGCTCGACCGGGAACAGCGGAAGGAACGGGATATCACCCCGCTCGCGCCAGAGGCAAATGATCTCGGGGGACTCGAAGAGGACCTGGCGTCCCTGAAGCAGGGGGCGGCAATCGAGAAGATGGTATATAACCATTCGACCGGGACACTGGAAGGGCCGGTCCTGTTCCGCCCCTCCAAAATCGTGATCCTGGAAGGCCTGCATCCCCTGTATACCAGTACCCTCCGTTCGCTCATTGATTTCTCCCTCTACGTCGACCCTGCAGACGATGTGAAAAAGGAATGGAAACTGAAGAGGGATATGGAAAAACGCGGCTATACCCGGCACGAAGTGATGGAAGAGATCCGGAAGCGGCAGGCTGATTATTACCGGTACATTGCACCCCAGAGAGAGTATGCCGATGCCGTAATCCATATCGGATTTTCACGCTATGGACGTGATCTCGGATGGCAGAAGAACATCTACCAGACCACCCTCTCCCAGATCCCGATCAGCGATGAACTTCCGAGGACGGATCTGGCACTGAACCTTCCTGCCCTGATGACCCTCAGTCCAGGGCAGTTCTCCCTTTCCTACTCCCGTCTGATCCTTGGCGGCCGGACCCTGGCCTCGCTCACGTTCGATGGCGAATTCGATTGTCATTTTATATCGGGCCTCCGCGATCTCTTTTCAGGGGAAGCCGGGGTGAGCCCCTGCCAGATCCTGGGCGAACGGGATATGCTCACCGCTCCGGATGTGGTCCGGGCAATGCTCGCCTGGAGAATTATCCAGGATATTATTGCGGAGCAATAAGAGGAGAGAACGGGCTCATCACGCAAAAAAGATAATCTCCTTAAAACTATCATTGTGTTACCATGGGCCGCATGCGGTATTTTTCCACCGTTTTTGCCGAACTTGGGGGAATGCTCGAATATATCGGCCCGATGACTGCAGTTCCCCTTCTTGTTGCGGTCGCATTCAGGGAGTATTCACTCCTCCTTCCCATGGCT
>MVZQ01000109.1 GCA_002068435.1 Euryarchaeota archaeon ADurb.BinA087
CCGATTATACTTCAGGAATCTGGCCGCTGGATGATGCCATCAAATATGATAAGGATCCCGGATATGGGATATTGGGGAGGTAAAACTGGAGAAAAAGGGTAAAAACGTGCGTTCTGCGATGATGCATGTGAATACAGCAAACAGGTGGATCGATATCGATCGAACAAATAAATTGGTCTTGAGTTCCCTTGCCTCACTGTAGCTGAAGAGGAATTGGATCCGGTGAAATCGCATTCCGCCGCTCGAGCATCTTCATTGCCCGTTTCAGGCGCGCTTTAAGCTGGGAATTCTCATTCTCAAGGCGGCGAACGCGCCGGTAGAGTGGTTCGGCCCCCCCTGCACCGCAGAGGCTTGCGATATAGTGTTTCAGAAACCGGTCCGCATCATTCTGCTTCCGTGGGATCCACTGGATATCGAGCCTGATGTTCTTTGTCACAATCAGGTCCTTAATGGCTACCTTCTTCCGGAAGAATGTAGGATGGCGGGACTTCTGGTACTCTGACAGATGCCAGACTACAACCTGGCTGTCGGTCCGAATCCTTGCATGCGAGTGTTCAGGCAGGTGCTCGAGGGCAAGGATGACTGCATTGAACTCGGCCTCGTTGTTGGACGCTCCCCGTTCATAGGAGAAAAAAACCTCCTCCTCCGGGAACAGAGCAACCGAATGGCCATCCCCGCTCCCGTCCACCACAATTTCGATCCGTTCCTGCATCGGTTCATCACCATGTCCCGGAAAAATGAAAGCAGCCGCGACTCCGGGGGTTTCTTCTTGTCGGAAAAAAGACGACAGGGCGCGAGGGGGGGCCACCGGATCATCCGCGTTCTCCCCCTTGTTCCTGTAGTGTTGCAACCGGTTCTCTCCCTCCGGCGCCTATAGAAGAAATTCAGGGCTTGTAATATTTAATATTTTTGCTTTGATCGATAAAATAACGGTTTAGTATGCCCTGTATGAGAAAAAAACCGCTATGCGATGTCGGAAGGGTATCAACACCCGTGAAGATAAAAAAATTATCTGATGATCTTTGCTATCGGGATCTCAAGGATATCCTGTGCCCCTGCTGCCTTGAGACTTGGGATGAGGGTATTGACCAAACCTTTCTGGACGACGGTCTGGATGCTGTAATAATCCACCCCGTGCAGCCGGCTGACCGTAGGTCTTTTAAGGGCGGGGAGTGTGGCGACAACCCGCTCCATAGCTTCCACCGGGACATTCATGGAGAGGAGCACCTGGTGACGGGCATCGATAACTCCAAGAAGGAGGGTGACAATCTCTTCGATGGCACGACGTTTCGCCACATCCTCGAAACTCTCGCGGTTGGCGATGATGACGGTATACGACTCCATGATCTGGCCGATAATCTTGAGTCCATTCCGTCTCAGCGTGGTTCCGGTTTCCGTTAAATCTACCACCACGTCCATCAGGTCCGGGACCTTAGCCTCCGATGCACCGAACGAGTGGAAGAGCTGGACCGGTATTCCGATCCCCCCGAAGTATTCTTTTGTAATTTCGGGATACTCGGTGGTTACCCTGCTGTGTGGGCGAATCCTGGTGACATCGTCAATTGGTTCATCCCGGTGGACCGCCACCACGATCTTAACCGTTCCTTCTCCTGTCTTTGAATAGGAGAGCGGGGCTACTTCTCGCACCCGTGCCCCTGTTTCCTTCACCCAGTCGAGCCCTGAAATGCCCACATCAAAATACCCCATCTCGACATATTTTGGGATCTCCTGCGGGCGGAGGATCTTCACCTTGCCTATCCTGCGGTCATGAATGATTGGGTTGTAATCCCGGTCACCCCGCTTCACTTCAAGGTCTGCTTCCTTGAAGAGTTGGAGGGTCTGGGCCTCCAGGCTGCCTTTGGGAAGTGCGATATTAATCATGGCATACTATGTTTGACAGCTGAGAGAAAAAACATCCCTGATAATTAACAGAATCAATACTTATGCCTCTGGATCTCCAGGTCTCCTCCGTTTGATCTTATGATTGTGTGAAAGCGATCAGGAGAGGGTATGAATAACAAGCCCGGAGAGAAGTTTGGGTTCGAACCATGTTGATTTCGGCGGCATAATGCCGTTAGCATCCGCGATTGAGAGTACCGTACTCACCTGAACCGGCTGCATTGAGAATGCTACTGCATAATCCCCCCTGTCCACCATCGCCTCAAGGTCAGCAACCGGCCGGGCGCCACCGAGATACTGGAGGCGCGCATCGCCACGGGGATCTCTAATCCCGAGAATACGCTCGAGAACCTGGTGCTGGAGGAGCGACACATCAAGTGAGCCGATCAGATCGGATCCAGCCTTTTCTCTGAGAATGCATTCGTACCATAATCCCTTCAGGTACATATGAAAGACATGGGGATGATCGCTCTGCGGGGGAATCTGAAAAGAACCATTATTGACCTTCCCGTAAGGGATCACCAAACAATACTGAGCGATCTCCTTCATGAACTCGCCAGGAGTACGTCCCCCAAGGTCATGCACAAGCCGGCTGTAGCCATGGATCCTGACCCCGGAATCGGAGAAGAGCACTCCCATGAATCGTTCTGCTTCACCGATATCAACGCCCGAATCCCTCCGCATTCCTGCCACGTTCACAGCGGATTTTGCACGGTGATGTCCATCTGCAATGTATATTCTGCCTACCTGTGAAAAATGCTCTTCAAGAAGGTCGAACACTGCTGAATCAGAGATCCGATAGATCTGGTGAACAGATCCATCGTTCCAGCGCACTTCTGCATCAGGGTTTCCTGAGGCAAGGGTAGTGATATAACGGGCGAGTCCTGCTCTATCGCGGTAAATGAGTACAACCGGGCCGGTATGGGCATTCACCGTATCGATATGCCGCGTCCGGTCCTCCTCCTTGTCATACCGTGTCTGTTCATGTCTCCTGATGATCCCTGACTCGTAATCGTCGACATGGAGACAGCAGCAGAGCCCGGTGTATGTATCATTTGATGTGATGACCCGGTAGACGTACATCCCAGGAGCCGGATCACGTGCCAACACACCTGATGATACCAGTGCAGTGAAGCGATCCCTTGCTGAGGAATATACCCCAGGATCTGTCGGAGAACACTCCGGAAGCTCGGCATCCGAACGGCTGACACGTAAAAAACTCATCGGATTGTCCCGGATGATCCTCCGTGCCTCATCAGCAGTTACCACATCGTAGGGCACCGCAGCCACCTGGGGGGCAGCATCCCGGACCGGCCGAACTGCTGCGAAAGGATAGATTCTCACCATGAAAATTCCCGGCTCTCTTTATTCATTTCCTCTGACAGTATATTATTCCAGTGACACCCATAGTACGTGGCAATGGGCGACATGATCACTATACGGCGGGCAAAGCCTGAAGATATCCCCGCTGTTTCTGAAATCGAGAGGATCTCTTTCCCGGATCCCTGGAGTGCGGGGATCCTTACCGAGACACTTGGGTACTTCTCAAAGACCTTTTTTGTCGCCACCTTCAAGGGATCGATTATTGGGTTCATCGCCGGGGGACTTGAAGACACCGGGGAAGAGGTGTATGGGCACATCTGCAACCTGGCAGTCGCACCGCAATTCCGGAGCATGGGAGTGGGACGGATGCTTGTCAGGCGAGAGGAGCACCAGTTTGCCATCGAGCTTGCAACTGGTGTTCAGCTGGAGGTCCGGCTCTCCAACTACGCAGCCCAGCAGTTTTACCGGAAGATCGGATACCGAGAGGTCTTCCACATCGACCGTTACTATGCAAACGGTGAGGACGCCGTTGTTATGATGAAATGGTTCCGGTTTTAGCGGCCAAGAGCCTTGTGCGCCCTGGCAAGATGCTGGGCGCTGAGCGCTCCAAGCAGCGAGAGTTCGCCGGCAAGGACTGCAGACGCGATGATCTCCGCTAACTTCCGCGCATGGGAACCTGGCGGATCTCCCCCTCCGGCAACCCCAAGCAGCCGGAGGCATTCCTGCTGGGTCGCAATCCCGGTTCCCCCTCCGACTGTACCGACCGGTAACGAGGGGAGCGTCACTGATACATAAACTCCCCCGGGAGCCGGATCCACCGTTGTCACTGCCAGGCTCCCCTCCACCACATGGGCTGGGTCCTGACCGCAGGCGATAAAGAGCGCGGCGATGATATTGGCAGCATGAGCATTGTACCCAAGCGAGCCTGCTCTTGCCGATCCGACAAGATTTTTACGGAGGTTCACTTCTGCAAGGGTGGCAGCGTCCGTCTTTAACACATGG
The DNA here is from genome assembly GCA_002068435.1 of Euryarchaeota archaeon ADurb.BinA087. Lineage (GTDB taxonomy): Archaea > Halobacteriota > Methanomicrobia > Methanomicrobiales > Methanospirillaceae > UBA9949. The sequence continues at coordinate 4,225 of MVZQ01000109.1, forward strand.
CGGATGAGTTCATCAGTGAGCAGCACTCCGGCAGCTGCCGTCCGCCCACGCCCCATCACCATATTGATGGCAGCCGGTTTCTTGTCCGTGCAGACATTGCCGGACAGTGCGATCAGATGTGCGCCGGTCTCGGATGCGATCAGTTTTGCCGCCTTTTCGCTTGCAATGGTCACCATGTTCATGCCCATTGCGTCCTTGGTATCAAACTCGAGCCGTACAAAGACGCTTGTTCCCGCTACCGAACAGGTAATTCCCGTCAGTTTCCCATGAGAGGTGGTGCTCTCCGCAGCGGCAGCTATCTCATCCTGGTGCGAATGCACATAGTCAACAATGGCGCGTGCGTGGACCACGCCAGTTGCAGCAAATAACGGTGCACGGGTCATACCGTCCCTGAAAATGCGGACTTCTGCCCCGCCGGCCCGGGTGATGGCGCTGCATCCCCTGTTGACCGAAGCGACCAGCGCCCCTTCCGTGGTAGCGAGAGGGAGGAAGAACGAACCCTTCGCATACTCTCCATGTATGGCGATTGGTCCGGCGATCCCGACCGGGATCTGGATTGCGCCGATAAGATTCTCACAGTTCTTCTTTGCCACCCGGTCAACCGGGATGGTATATGCACCCACCGTAGAAAGCCCGATGCCAGTTTCGCGTTCGATATATGCCCGCCGGATCCGGGCAGCTTCATCTGCCGGGAGTTCCTCCTCGAGCGCATAGAGTTTCAGCGACCCCCTTTTAAGCCTCTCGAGATAATCTTCCATAGATATAGGTGTGCGTTGCCGGTATACATGAGGGTGACTGAGGAGAGATGGAGCAGGAGCAGTGGATGGTGAGAGTACCCCTGGTTTGGGGTGAAAAGATGCGGCAGGAGCTGATCGGCGCTGGTATCCTGGACCGTGAGAAGAAGCCCAGGATTGACGGAGAGTCCCTCCTGTTGCCGGTGACTACATGGATTGAGGGTGCCGAGCGGGCATTGTTCGAGACGCGGGACCCGCTCCCTGAACTTCCCCGTCATGAACTCATCGGAGGGATAGCAATCATGCTGAACCACGATCCCGCAGCGGCGGAACAGCTCCTCTCGCTCCGATCCTCGCTCCATACCGTTCTCTTTCCATTAAGCGATGTTGAAGGGGAGTTCCGGACCAGAAGGTTCGAGGTGCTGGCAGGCCGGGAGGGCACTCATACCCGCTGCCTTGAGTATGGGTACCGCTTCGAGATCGATCTTTCAGAAGCCTACTTCTCACCACGTCTTGCCACCGAGCGGCAGAGAATTGTCGGGCTTCAGGACGACGGGGAGCATGTGATTGACATGTTCGCTGGTATCGGTCCGTTTGCCATTGTTCTTGCGAGAAAAGCGGGGCATGTTCTTGGTGTTGACATCAATCCTGGTGCTATCCGCCTCATGGTCCGGAATGTCCACCTGAACCGTACCGACAATGTCATCCCGATGCTTGCCGATGCATATCATCT
>MVZQ01000110.1 GCA_002068435.1 Euryarchaeota archaeon ADurb.BinA087
CGGATGCCATTATTGTGGTGGAAGGGCGGGCCGATGTGATCAACCTGCTCAGGTATGGCATCAAAAATGCGGTTGCGGTCGAGGGGACCAAGATTTCACCGACCATTATCGAGCTCTGTGAGAAGAAGACTGCCACCGCATTCTTTGACGGCGACCGGGGGGGCGATCTCCTCCTCCAGGAACTCCTCCAGGTCGCAGAGATCGATTACGTCGCATATGCCCCGCGGGGAAAGAGCGTTGAAGACCTCTCCAGAAAGGAGATCATCAAGGCACTGCGAAACAAGGTCCCGGTGGAGTACGTAAAAGAACAGGTGCCTGAAGAGGTATCCGCAGGGGAGAGTGAAGAGCCGCTCCGTCCCATTTCCCGAAAAGAGGGTACCATGGATGAACGGGAAGAGAAGAGGAAGGTGCCGCTGAAGAAAAAGCAGGAATCCGGGGAGAAAAAACCGAAAACCCTCGGTGATCAGATCAATGCGGTCAGGGGAAAGAGGATAGCACGATTCCTCTCTTCGGATCTCTTGGTGCTGAAAGAATCCCCTTCCGACGAGATTGAGAAGGAATTTACCGATCTCAACGGAGATGTTACCGGTCTCGTCACCGATGGGGAGATCAACCAGCGGATCCTCGATCTGGTTGCCGGCAAAGGGATTGAATATATCGCGGCTAGGGAATTCAATGGGATTATCAAACGTCCCCTGACGATCCGGCTCATTAAAATCTCCTGATTTTTTTCATCGTTACTTATTTATTTCTCCGGGAGAGAAGACTAAGACGGGTGAGCGTGTGCATAAGGAGGAGCTGATATCATTGCATCAGATGCTCTATGAGATCAAGGACTACTTCGAAGGATCCAATCCCGACCTGAAATTTTCCGAATATCATTCCTTGAAGATTAATCCATCGCAGCTGCATAAAAGCAAAATGGAGCATAAATATGCTATTTTCGTCCTGGGAAACGAACTTGCCAATGCGATGAAGGAGGTAGAATTCTCTGCATCGGGGCGGATCTCTGCCCGGATGAGGGAACTTGCCGCAAAGACATTGAAAGAGATGGAATACATCCAGTAACTTCAGGTTTTGGGATCTTTCGTTTTTCTTCCCGTTTTATTTCCTCATACCTGTTCTTCAGGCCTTCAGATCGCGCTCTTTTTCGAGGAGGTACCGTGCAAGGAGCGCAGGGATGGGTGCAGCCATGCAGTGCCAGTTTGGGGTGCCGTTCACTTCAAGGACACAATAGCTGTCGTGATACCGGAGCAGATCGACACCCCCGTAATCGATACCGGTCGCCCGTGCTGCCGCCGCCGCAATTGATCTCATCTCTTCGTCAATCTCACTGGGAATTCCAATACCTCCCTGGTGGATATTGTGCGCAAGGGTATCGGATACCCTCATGATGGCCCCGACCGGCTCACCATCGATGACGAATATCCGGAAGTCCCGGTCGTTGGGGACATACTCCTGGAGATAATAGGGGGGATTCCCCAGTTGTCCGGGAGCATCAATGAGAAAGATCCCGTGGCCATCAAATCCATATATCGGTTTTATAACCACCCTTCCGTGTTCCTGGATGAATCGGCTTGCAATCTCTCTTGAGCTGGTAAAAATAGTCCGAGGAGAAGGAACCGAATGGCGCATGAGCAGGGCAGTGGTGAACACCTTGCTTGCGCAGGTCCCTATCGCCTGGGGGGTATTCACCAGGACATTTGAGAGGGAGAGTGCCTGGAGCACCTCAAACTGGTGTTCATCCTGGGTAAGCCCGCATACCCAGACGATCTCGTGTTCGAAAGGAGGCATGAACGGATCGATCCGGTGGATGTCTATCATCTCACAGGTCCCGCCCTGGCTCCGTATCTGTCCTGCAACAGCAGCTGTCGAGTTGTCATCCGTTGTGTCAGTTGGTTTCGGGATAATATGGATCATGCTCGCCCACGCCTCCTTCTCTTGCAGGTACAGGGTGGTCCGGGAAAGGGGATAAGCTCCGCGGAACGGGTGCAGGAGTGAGTATCTTCTTCTTCCGGGAAGGGAGAGTGAGTAGTATGTTTTATTATCAGAATCCTGCAGAGGGGCTGGATATCCGCGAGGTGAACCGGGTGGTGGAAGAGGCATTTGCCGAGCATGGCCGCGGACGCGTCCAGATGCCTCCCAAGCTCTATGTCACCTTTGACCACGGTGATTTCAGGACGATGCCCGCGTACATCCCCTCTCTCTCCCTCGCTTGTGTCAAGATTGTGAATGTCCATCCAGGAAATCCCCGGATAGGATTTCCAACGGTGATGGCACTCCTGATCATCCTTGACCCCGGGACGGGGATACCCGTTGCCATTCTGAACGCAACGGCACTCACTGACCTGAGGACAGGGGCTGCAGGGGGAATTGCGGCAAAATACCTTGCCCCGTCACGCACCGTTACGCTGGGGCTGGTCGGCAGCGGTCGACAGGCTGCAGCCCAGCTCGATGCCATTGCAGCCGAACGCGAGGTAACAGAGATGAAGGTCTGGAGCAGGAATGAGAAGAATGCGGTTGCGTTCTGCAGGAAGTACAGCAGCCTTGACTGTGCTGTTGCTCCGCTCGAAAAAGTGTGTGACTGTGACCTCCTTGTTACCACGACACCTTCCCGCGAGCCGGTCATCCGGGACAATTGGATCCATGAAGGGACCCATATCAACGCGATCGGTGCGGACGCTCCCGGGAAACAAGAGCTTGATCCGAGCATCCTCCAGCGTGCCAGGGTCTTTGTGGATGACCCTGCCCAGGCAGTTCACTCGGGCGAGATCAATGTGCCCATTGCAAAAGGTCTCTTTTCACCGGAGAGGGTTGAAGGAACGCTGGGTGACGTGGTCCTTGGCAGAAAGAAACGGCTGAGTCGTGATGAAATAACGATCTTTGACTCGACCGGACTGGCTATCCAGGACCTGGCAGTTGCAGAGATTGCCATGAACAGTCGCGAACGGGTAGCCCTCAGGTTTCCATGATGGCGGAATCCCTGTGAGCCGGTCTCCGGAAATCAACACTCGTACAAGAGGAGAAGGAAAAGAGGAAAAGGCTTTATTTCCGGTGGGCACTCCACACTTTTTCCCGGTAGACAGGCCCGCTGTTATAGGTACAGAAGGGGATGAGTCTTCCATCGGGAGTCGCGTAGTGGATGCAGCAGCGTTGTACCCTGGAGAGGTCGTAGTTGTACCTGTCCATGAAATGCATAGTCCCTACAAAGAGGGCATTCCAGTGGAATTCACGCAGGGCATCGAAGTTCTGCATCACGAGGGTCTTTCCGATCAGTTTCCAGAACTGGGCGGTGCTTCCCTGTTCACTCTTCCTGAATGAATCATTCATCTCCCGGATTCCCTCTATCAGGGACAGGTACTTATTCAATTGCCCGCCCTTCTTCAGCTTCTCGGTCAGGTTCTCTATTGACCTGAAGAAACTCTCGACATCGACCATCCGGTTGATGGGAACCATTCCCTTGTCAGTGATGAACACGTAGGTGGCGGCACCGCAGTGCTGGTGGGGGGTGAACCTGACCTGCGGCAGCCCGGTATACGCCTCGACAAGATCCGAGAAGGGGACGACGCAGGGTACGGGGTAAAAATCCGATTTCCTGATGACGCCGCTGGTCTGGTCTTCGATATCCTCAAGAAGCTCGGGGATGGTTATCCGTTCCCTCTGCACGTCCTCCTCACTGGCTGCGCCGGTGAAGGCGATCGGCTGGAAATTGACCCCCCGTACCGCTTTGATATGGTCTGCTGCATAACGGATTATCGGGCCTACCTCGTGATCATTCCTTCCCTTGATTATGGTTGGCACAAGTACCAGACCAAGACCGACATCCTCGCAGTTCCTGACCGCTTTTTCATCTGATTTGAGCTTTGAGTTGGTCTCTTTTGTCACGCCGTCAAAATGGAGATATACGGTGGAGAGTCCTGCTCGTTTGAGATCTTCCACATACCCCACATCCTGCGCCATTTTGATCCCGTTCGTGGCCAGCTGGACCTGGGGGAATCCGATCTCCTTTGCCTTTCGGATCAGCTCCATCAGGTCATCCCTCATGGTCGGTTCCCCTCCCGAGAACTGGACTGCCGGTGCCGGGACCGGTTTTTCGGCCCGGAGCAGCTGCATCATCTTGATGATTTCATCAAAAGAAGGTTCGTAGATATATCCGCATGCCCGGGCGTTGGCAAAACAGAAGTCGCAGTCGAGGTTACACCGGTTCGTCAGATCGATATTGGCGAGCAGCGTCCCGGATTTATGAAAACTGCAGAGGCCGCAGTTCTCCGGGCAGGAACCGCCGGGATTGACCACATTCGGGTTTTCAACGCCCCGGCCCACAGAATCAAACTGCTCAAACTTATGCCATAGCGCGGCATCAGACCAGTACAGGTCACGAAACTGCCCGTGATTCGGGCATGATCGTACCAGCCAGATGCTTCCACCCTCTTCCTCAATTGTTGCATCAAGAATGGCTTTGCAGATCGGGCAAAGGGTTTTTGTTGCCTTGATCATCATCCTGTTCCCCACCGATCCTCTCTCATAAGTTGTTACCTGTGGGATATCTTAATGCTTATATCTGCTGTTTATTACAGGTAGTGGGAGATTAGCGATTAGTCCTGATTCCTTTCTTGTCCCGCTCCTGTCAGCGCTCTGGATCATGATGCCGGCTTATGTGCCTAACCCGGTCGCGGCCTTTGTTGGGGGGGGAACACCAATCGACGGCGGGAGGCATTTTCGCGACGGGCGGCGGATATTCGGGGATGGAAAGACCTGGAGGGGTTTTTTTGCCGGGGTAGCGGCGGGGATCATTATGGGGATGCTCCAGATCCTTACCTATGATGCTGCAGGGATTACCCGCCTCCCGGAACTGACCCTCCCTGTGGTCTGCCTCCTCTCGTTCGGGGCGCTTCTCGGGGATCTGATAAAAAGTTTCTTTAAGCGGCGACTGGGGAAGGATCGGGGTGCACCCTGGCCGATCGCTGATCAGTATGATCTGGTGATAGGTCCGTTTGTCCTCCTCCTCATCCTCGAGTACACGTGGGTGGTATCGTACATCACCCTCCCGATCCTCTTCTGGATCATCATTATCACCCCGCTCCTCCACAGGGCGGTGAACATTATCGGGTATATTGCCGGGATAAAGGATGTACCATGGTGAAGTCAATTGCTCATCTGTTGAAGGAGAACGGCGCTGTCGAGTACGGCGAGTTTGTTCTCGCTTCCGGCGTGAAGAGTTCGTATTACCTTGACGTGAAGTCAGCTATTGCCAATCCTGCTGTGCTGAAAGTTATCGGTAGGGAGATCAAAAAGGTCGCCTCGTTCGATGTGGTGGCCGGGGTTGCTGTCGGGGGAGTCCCCATCGCGGTTGCCACGGCGCTTGCAAGCGGGAAGCCGTACGCCATCATCAGGGCTGGTGAGAAGCTGCATGGAAAAGGCGGGAGGATCATCGGAAAAGTCGGCGGTCTGGCGGTGCTCCTCGTGGAGGATGTGACAACGTCAGGGGGATCCGTTATCAGGGGGATTGAGGCACTCCGTGCCGAAGGTGCTCTCGTGGATACCGTGGTCACTGTTGTCGATCGGGAAGCCGGAGCCCGGGATGCGCTTGCGGAGCGGGGCGTACATC
>MVZQ01000111.1 GCA_002068435.1 Euryarchaeota archaeon ADurb.BinA087
TGTTGGGACTGCATTATATAAAATCATTCAACCTGGCGGTATGATTATTGGTGTGATCGGTTGAGACCAGGCAGGTATCCTTCCCCCAGAATGCATTGAACGAAGCGATGGCAGGGGAAGGCCTGACCGGACAGGACTCCCAGTCCCTGCGTGCGAGCAGTATGATCGGAAAACCCCTTTTTTTCAAGAACCATCCCCTGCGGTCTATGATCAAACTCCCGGTTGGCGGGATTGAACCCGGTCTATCGTAGTATTTTAAATATGCCGGCCACGAGATGCCTTGCCTGGTAAGACAGGGAGCGAGACCCTGATTACCCGGAGGCGAATCGGCCCGTGCCGGGGCTGCCTCACCGGTACAACCTCCAGGCGATGCCGCCTTCGTAACAGCCATGGAAGTGCAGACAAAAAGGAGAGATCAGTCACGTTCGATCGCTGCACATGGTGCAGAGAATCGATGAAATGTAGGAAAAAAACGCCGTTTCGTTGTTCAAAATCCGGAGCACACACCGACCTGGACAATCGATTAATCCGCATATTCATGCAGTCCGAATAATTGCAGGAGGATCTTTATACCATACCATAGGAGAGTCGTTGTAGGATTCTACAGCGGCACTCTTTTTTTTCGCATCGTCCGGCCTGGAGCCGGGCGTTTCCCCTGATCGACAGACCGTTTTTCCGGCCAGGTGGCTCCCTCGATTGACTCCCTGTTTCCCCCATCCCGGTTGGGAACAGACCGTACCTTCTCCCCAGAGGGGAGGAGAAACCATTTGACACCGGCCGGTGATACTAGGGTATGAAATTACTGCTCCCGCTCACCCTGCTCTGCATCGGGATCATCCTTTCAGCCGGATGCACAGGCCCCCTCATCACCCCGGCCCCGACTCCCACGCCGAGCCCGACTCCCACACCCCTGCCGACACCCGGGCCGATCCCTCCCCTCGGCCTCGAACCCCGGCCGACCGATGTGGTTCCCCCCTACCAGCGGGTGGTCGTTCAGGTGACGAAGAATACGGTGGCGATTGATCCCCACATCTCGGTCCTCTTTGCCGGGGGGGCAGGACAGTCCGCCGTCAGGGTGATGACCGCAACGATCGTCAGATCAGACGGGCTGACCGAGACGAAAGCTGCGATGTACCCGGAGATCGGGACCATGATCCTCCTCTCGGGGACCACCCGTACCGACCGGGTCATCGTGAACATGAGCTATACCAATGGCGCAACGTACACGGTGAAGGACGAGCGGGTCCCGTTCCAGAGCCCAAACACCTGATCTATTTTCAGGCTCTTCGCTCCCGGGGTGGTCACCAGATCATGCCCCGCGGAGTCATTCCGGTGAACCTGCCCTGGTGCCGTGAATGAGATCAGTCAGGAATTGTCCGGGATGTATCGGGACCCGGACCTGAATTGTTCTCCAATGGTTAAAAAAGTCATCGGAGAGAGCGCTCGTTACCAGATGAGAGATAGGGACGCACTTTCAGAGATTACGCCTCTGAACACCGTTCAGTTTTTGAGAAAGGGTGAACATGCAGAAGGCGGATTCATATGAACTCTACCACCACCGTTCGGTCGTGAGTGAGGGATGGCCATGCCGGAGCCACGTTCAGTGAAAAAAGGGAGGGCTCTTCCATCACGGGGATGAGTACCCGGTCTCCATCGAGATCTCAATGAGTCCCTGTGCCATGACATGCTGCTCATAGCTCAGCTCTGTCGTCTCGTTGGTCCCCTCTCCTTCCATCACGATCGCATCGGTGAATACCTCTCCTTTCCCCTCTGCCCGGTCATTGCCGGTCTGGCCGCTTCCATCGATATTCACGGAATAGGATGCCTCCACCCCTGCATCAGGGTTGTCTGCAACAGCCCGGGTTGAACTCGCGGAGTTCACCGAACCCTCACTGAGCTGGACTTCGCTCCCTGCTATCACCCTGACCGAAGAGGCGGGTATGCTCTCTGGTGAGGCGGGAATTTCACTGGTGGTCGCCGAATCATCCTCATCATCCTCATCCAGCGGTTCGTCATCGTCATCCAGGGGTTCATCATCGTCATCAAAGGTATCAGAAAATACACAGTATGGATTATAGAGCGGGCCGGAAAACGAGCTATCATCAACGACATCGCCTTCACAGGTCGGGCAGGGTTCTTTACTCCCTTCCGCGGGGCATGCCCCTGCACGTTCATCCTGATTATCGGTGCTTTCGACTTCGATCAGCACCGATTCCCTGGAGTACATGGTGCCGACACCGTCTCCATCACCACCATTGGCATAGTCGATCTGCCGGACGGTCTCGAGGTTTGCGCCGTTGGCATTCTGGCTGGAGGTATCCAGATCCATTGTCCGTGTATACGTGATCGAGCCGCTGGTTGCAAGGGTTTTTTCATCATACCCGATCGTTGCCTGCCCCTCCCCCTGGGGATCGAGCGGAGGGTTGTCGGACAGGTTCTTCGTTCCCTGGGAGACTCCGAGTTCGCTGTCAGAGAGGAGACTGCCCTGTACATCAGCAGAGATGATCAAGAACAGGGATGCGATGCCACTGCCGGAAGGCACCGGATCTGCTGCACTCACCAGGGGAGTGCCGATCAACAGGATCACCGCGGTTATCACTACGAGATCCACCCATGATTTCGTCGTCATTTCGCCACCTTACCAAGAACTTGCACCTGGCACCCGTGCCGGGAGTACACAGGCATTCATCATGATGATTAACATTTATCACAATAATGAATATGTATCATAACATTGGCCCCCTATATAAAAGTAAGGGAGATTCCTCCCGGTGGTATCGCCGGACAGATCGCTGAATAACTCGTATGTTCCGATCATGATGGCCGGAAAGAGGAAGGGAATGAACCCGGCTTTTTTCCTGCGAAACGCGGACTTCAGAGGTCCTGGGCTATCAAACGGAGACCTGCCAGGGTCTGATGCTCTGACCGGGGAACAAGAGCAGAGGATGAGTTCACTCCCGGGGACCCTCCAAAGGAGAGGAAACGACTTTTTTTCCAGAAATCCGGCCGGAATAAGAGGGAATGAGCCTGCGGATCTGAGATATATTTATATACAAGCACTTCGGAATGTTTTCAACGGAGATTTTTTACTTTCAAGGTGGCAGATAATGAAGGCGAACATTTACGCAAAGGCAGCGGTAGCAGTGGTGCTGCTCTGCCTTCTCCTGGGACTGCCGGCCGGTGCCGACATTCCCCTCGAACTGGATCAGTACGAACCTCATTTTGTACAGCTCAGCATAGCAGGTTTTGACGACCCGCAGAACAACTATGCCTGGTGCATGGCAGAATTCAGGGATGACCTGTACGTGGGAACCGGGAGAAACATCCCCTACACCGTCTTTTTACAGTTCAAGGCGGAAGGAATGCTCCCCTGGGACCTGACCCTCTCAGAGATTACCCACCCCGGTGGCATGGCCCCCCCGCCATTCGGCCCGGACCCGGACCCGGATACGCCCGGGAACCAGTATGCCCCTGACCCATCAGAGGTGGAGCACTGGGCAGAGGATATGTCCGCAGAGATCTGGCGTTACCATGACGGCAGCTGGGAGCGGGTGCACACCGCCCAGACGTTTGTGAATCCCTACAACGGATATACCTATCCTGAAGGGATCGGCTACCGGTACATGATCCCCTACACCGATAAGTACGGAGAAGAGGCGCTCTATACCGGGGTCGGGCTTGGTTTTGGATCGACCCTCCTGCTCAAGTCAACGGACGGCGAGACCTGGAAACCGGTCACCTTCAAGGGAGCGATCCCGCCCTATGACACGAGAGCAATGGCTGTCCATGACGGCAGGCTCTATGTAGGCCTGGGGAATGGCGGTATCTATGCGACCGATGATCCAAGCGTCGATACCGATACCTGGAAGAAGGTGGCTGATTTCGGGGACCATGTTGCCATCGGTGCGATCGAGAGCTACAACGGCTGCCTGTACGCAACGACCTGGGAGAGTATCTATACCGGCGGAGAAGGATTTGAAGTCTGGCGGAGCACCACCACGGATCCCGGCCCCGGCGACTGGGTGAGGATCGTCTGCGGGGGTGCAGGGGATACCTGGAACCCGTTTGGTGCTGATATTGAGACCTTTGGAGGCGACGTCTTCGTAGGGTCGATGGGCCTGCCCTTCACCTTCGCGGATGGATCAGCAGGACTCCGTGCACCCAAAGGATTCGACCTGATCCGGATCAACGATCACGGGAGGTGGGACCTTGTTATCGGCAGTTACGTGATACCTGAAGACCGGCAGACGGCCACAACCGAGATACGGGGCATGCCGATGAGCGGCTGGCCTTCCGGGTTTGGAAACCCGCTGAACCTCTACTGCTGGCAGCTGGAGGAGCACGACTGCCTGTTCTATCTCACGACGTTTGATGCAAGCAGCCTCCTCAGGGTCCTAGATCCGGAGCTGCTCCAGTCGATCGGATTCATCGATCTTCTTGAGCCGTCCTTCAACGAGCTTGATACCGCCCGGATGATGCCGGCCGGTGACATGGGTACCCTGTTCCGCATGATCAGGGATGATAACCCGTTTGCCCTGATCCATGCCCTATCGGCGTTCCTCGGCGGCTCCGACATGTGGGTGAGCAGTGACGGGGTGCACTGGTATCCTGCTGACCTGAACGGGTTTGGTGATGCGAACAACTATGGCTTCCGGACGCTCGTATCGACCGATGATGGCTTGTATGTCGGTACTGCAAATCCCTTCGAAGGATGCCAGGTCTTTGTGGGTGAAGTGCGGGCGAAATAACACCCACCCCCTTTTTCTGATACTCCCCTCCGGCCCTGTCCTCTGACCGGGGATTGTTCTTCCCTGATCCCTGCTCCATCCATCACCCGGAACGGGAGAGCGATCACGGGCTCATGCCGGTTGGAGGGGGAGGGGGCCCCTCCTGGAACGGATCACCGGGAAAATATTCCCTGTTCCTGTAACCCTTCCTGTATATGGTCACATCCGGCTGGATCGAAGAGCCCATGGATCCAGAAAACCCGGCAGATCCCGGTTCACCGGATTGTACGGAGCTGACAGCACCACGGTTCAGAACGGGGCTTTTTTGAGATACCGGAACGGAGCATACCGGGGTGTCAGGGGAGAGGGAGGCCGGAGGAAGGAAAGAGAAGGGGACTTCCGGGCACCGGTTCACCGGCAGTCCTGGAAGAATTCAGGGCATGATGGGGGGGAGATCACGATCCCCGCCATCAGGCTTTGCGAGTGCAGGTGCCCTGATCATGGATTGATCTGATCATGGATTGATCGGGAGCCGGAATGCCTTCATGACCGTGGTCTTTCCTGCCTTGACGTCCACGGTCGTGGTGAGGTTCTGGTACCCCGCCTTCACCAGCGTCAGGTTCCTCGTCCCGGCCGTCAGGTTCGTCACATATGCATTCGTCAGTCCTTTATCCACA
>MVZQ01000112.1 GCA_002068435.1 Euryarchaeota archaeon ADurb.BinA087
ACCTGGAGGGGATCGATCGTGGTATGCTGGTAGAGGATCAGATGGGTGAACCTCCGTGGTATCCGCTGCTCAATCTCAACCACACCGCCCCCTATAGGATTCAATGGAACCCCACGATGCATCAGGATCCCGTCCAGTGTCGTACTGCACACTGTGATAATCCCTGTTTTGTCTGCAGGGATTGTGAAATCCCCTATCTCTTCCCCGCTTGAAGCAAACCTGACAAGCCCACTCACGCATACTCCGGCCTTGAATGCATCTTTGTAGACGGCAATAGATCTCTCGAGGTCTTTCGAATCGATCAAGGACAGATTGTACACAAACCTGCCGGAACCCTTTCTGGGATCGTAGGTGACCTGCAAGGCATACTCTTCAATTTTATGACTGACAAACTTCAGGGGAAGATTCATCACTAATTCATCGATTACGCAATAGAAAAATTGTTCTATAAGATGAAGGAAATGTATGGTTGATGGACGGAAAATTGCGGGAAAATGCAAGAATTGCAGTCAGGTCGATACTGGAAACTGCGGGTTTTGAAGTGCAGGAGGTGGAAGCTCCTTTCGATTTTTCAGCGATGCGTGAAGAAGAAGTACTCCTTATTCTCTGCTCAAACGACGGTGCTGAGATTGAAGAGTTTGACAGGACCCGCTTCAGCTTTAAAGTTGATGACAAGGAGATGGAGTGTCGTAAACTTGTATTTACCCTTGAAGAGACAATAGAAACAGAGAACTGCATTGTCTGGGGGATAAAAGAGTTCGTCAGGTACTCCGGTGAAGCTGCGCTTGCACGTGTTCTTGAGAGAACCCTCTCCCTCTCGTTTGTTTCTTCACATAAGGAGGTTCTCTCCTCAAAAGAGAGTGAACCCGAAAAAGAAGCAGGGTCTGGAATCACGATACCACATCTCCCCATAAAAGTAAGTATGCAGGCCGCTGAAAAGATAGCGGGGGTAGCAGGAAAGCCAACCCTCCGGTTTATGCCCCATTGGTACTTCCATTATGTCAGCTCCGGTGAGCAGACGTATAAGGATCACAAGGTTTTATTCGATAGCGACGGAGTGGGCGCCATCAACGCTATCAACGGACTCAGAATTGAGCTGGACGGGAGTGCTGTTGCCGAGAGGGAGGTTCCTGTAGATTCTGAGGTGGTGAAACCCAAAATATCAAAGGAGGCTGCCGCTGATCAGATATTCAAGGACCTCGTCGATATGCTGACCAGACAGGTGAGGATCAAGCAGGTGAAAGGGGATGCCATTTTTTACGAGGAGAAAGTGATCAAACCAGAGAAAAAGAACATCCAGCTCGAGATTACATCGGTATATGTACCTGTCTGGCAGGTGAGGGGCAAGAAGATCATTGAAGTGAATGCTACGACAGGGGAGATCCTCGCTGTCCCGATGGATGAGGGTGTGGAGATCCTCTAGGTCGCCCCCATGATTGTCGTTCTTGGCGGAGGACCAGCAGGGAGAACAGCTGCAATCACCCTTGCCCTTGGCGGCCTTGAGGTAACACTGGTAGAGAAGAATGGGATCGGCGGCCAGTGCCTCCACTACGGATGCATGGTTGTTTGCGCTCTCAACGAGGCAGCACGAGTACTCACCTCGGCACGACACCTGGAGGACCTGGGAGTTATTGAAAATGTCCCTCGCATCCGGTTTCCTACCCTTCTTTATGAAATGAAGGCAATCCAGGAAAAGATCGCTGGAATTCTTGATGCCGAAACACGTGGTTCAGGAGTAACTATCCTGTATGGGAAGGAAGGGCGGACTGAGGGGTCATCTGTTTTTATTGATGGTGAAAGGATCGCGGCAGATGCAGTTATTGCAGCAACAGGATCGCGTCCTGCCATTCCAAACATTCCAGGCATCAACACTGAGGGAGTCTATACACCCCACACTCTCAGCCAGATGTCTGATCTCCCTGATGAGATGGTAATTATTGGAGGGGGCATCATGGCTGCCGAGTTCTCATACATCTTCCAGGAGTTCGGTACCCATGTCCACCTGGTGAGCAGGAGTGGTCTCCTGAAAAACCTTGATCCGAAACTGATCCCTATGATCAGAAAAGAACTCACAAACACGTCTATCCATGAACATACTTCCCTTCTCTCCATCGAACGGGAAGACACTATCTCAAAGGTCCATCTGAAAGGGAGCAAGGGAGCTTTCGAAATACCCTGTGACGCGGTGTTCATCGCGGCAGGCCTTATCCCACGGTCTGAAATGATCCATGGTATCGAGAAACGAAGCAACGGTGAGATCGTGGTGGACACACGGATGAGGGCCAGTACAAAAGGAGTCTATGCATGCGGTGATGTGATCGGTTCTCCCCGCCTTACCCCCGTTGCAAGGCGTGAAGGGTTTGTCGCAGCTCAAAACATCCTTGGCAGGGACGAAATCATGGACTACGTTGCAGTTCCCCAGTCCATGAGCCTTTTTAATGAATATGCATTTGTGGAAACCGATACCTCCTGTGCAGCAACCGCATCCCTTCCAGGCCCTGCCGGGCCGGGCACGTTCTGGGCTGTACCTTCGGGAATGACTGGCTTTGCAAGGGTGAGTGTTGATCCTGAGACCGGGTATCTGTGCGGTGTGGAGTCGGTAGGACCGGCAGCAGGGATAATTGCCGCCTATCAGGCATTTCTGATGCGGCAGGGAATAGGAATACACGAATTTGAAAAGTTTTTTGAGGTTCATCCCATGACGGACGGCGTGTATCCGCTCATGAAGTTCATGGCCGGGAAACTGGAGAAAAAACCTCCCTGACCGGTCTATAATTCCTGTTCCCTTTCCCAATTACGAACGATGCTGATAAGATCAACTGGTCGTTTTTCCGTCGATTCCACTGTACCAAGGTAAACATTGCCCGAACTCCCGTCAATAGTGATCACGGATCCTTCCTTCAGCTCATGTCCACTTAGGGTACAACGTAAACGAGTAATATCAATCTCGAGGGCCTCGCATTGGACAACGCAAATCTTTCCCATCTGCCTTGCTACAACTGCAGCATGGGAGGTTCGGGCACCCCGACGGGTAAGGAGCCCTCGTGCATGCGAAAGCCCCGGAAGGTCATCGGGAGACGCGGTCTCTCTGACGAGGAGGACAGGATTTCCCTGACGTGCGATCACTTCCGCTCTTTCTCCGGAAAAGGCGATCATGCCCGTTGCAATACCAGCTGATGCAGGGATACCTACCGCCACAGGATAATCACCCGATTTTATCTCCTGCACGCTGATGGAATCAAGATTCACATCCCGGAGCATCCACAATACATCTGCTGGGGAGATGAGTCCTTCCTGGCAGAGAGCGACGGCTATTTTTAACGCTGCATAAGGGGATCGTTTCCCGGAACGTGTCTGCAGAACATAGAGTCTTCCTTCTTCAACGGTGAATTCAATATCCTGCATATCCCGGTAATGGAATTCAATCCTCCTCCCAATCTCTGCGAGGGCTGAGCAGACATCCGGCATAGCCCGGGCAAATTCTGCCTGACTGGCTGCTGACTGATCCCCAGATACTACATCCTCCCCCTGTGCCCCGAACTTGAAATCGATGAGGAGCCCCCTGGTGCCCATCCATGGATTTCTGGTAAAAGCTACTCCTGCCCCCGAACGTGCCCCCATATTGCCAAACACCATCATCTGGATAGTCACCGCTGTTCCTCTTGCCTCTCTCACAAGGTTCAGCTGACGGAATGCCTCCGCACGCGGATGGGTCCAGGAACGGATCACTCCTTCAGCAGCACAAGCCAGTTGCTCATGCACATCAGAAGGAAACCGCTTTCCGATTCCGGTTGAGAATATCCTTTCGTACAGGAAAGCAAGGTTTTTGAGGCTCCCGGAATTGAGTTCGATTGGCTCTGTAACACCTTCATCATCAAGCATAGTTCTGAGCGCCTGATGATAGGGGGTTGGATCCTGCCGGAAAACAACCCTTGAAAACTCGAAAATAAATCGGCGATACGTATCCCAGGCAAACCGTGGATTGCCCGATAAAAATATCAATCCCCGAAGGGTCTCCCTGTTCAGTCCTACATTCAGGACAGTCTCCATAATCCCCGGCATCGACACCGGAGCTCCCGAGCGTACAGAAACGAGCAGGGGGCGCCGGATACCCCCGAACATCGATCCGCTGACCTTCTCCAAAAAATCTATCCCCTCGTTGAGGAGAGTGGAGAAATCATCAGGGAGTGCTTTGCCTTTCTTGTAATAGTCTTCGCAGATCGAGAGCGAGAGCGCGAATCCGGGAGGGACAGGAATCCCCATCTGTGCCATTGTCGCAAGGCCGGACGCTTTATTGCCGAACTCGGCAGAAGATACCTCGTCCCGGACACCCGGACCGAATTTTACCAGCCGCTGGCTTGATTGTACCACAGGGATCATCTCTTCTCAACGGTTCATTCCTTCGAGGATGCGATCCCGGATCCCATACACCGCTTTCATAAGGGAGTTGGTGGATTCCTCGATCGTCCGGGCAATTTCAAAAAAGATCATCATCTCCCGGTAATCGGTGGATTGTGTCAGGATACTCTTTTCAGACTGGCGAAGGGCTTCGTCACACTCCCGTTCGTACCCGATAACCCTGTCGACCGCCTGGAGAAAATCCTGCATGTCATCGCGTGTATATCCCCTGTGGAGATTCTGCGATGCCATGAGTGCTTTTAAAAATTCCTGGCTGCTTTTCACTGCAATCTCTGCAAGGTCCACCATCTCACCAGTCAGTTTCTTTGACGAGGTCACCCGGGGAATAAGCGTAGAGAGGAACATCGCCTCCTCAAGAAAATCAAGAGCATCATCGGTGACGTTGATGAGATCAGCATAAAATGTCGCTGTTTCGATACGCCGGGAGAGGCTACGGACCTTGATTACAAGGGCATCTGCCTCACTCTCCAACCGCTTCGCACGCGTTGCATTCCTGGTCAGATAATCCCCCTCCTCTCCCCGGATGATCACGATAAGGGAATCCCGGAGTACCATGGCAACATCAATGGTAAGCGTGGCGTGCTCTTCACAGATCTCCATGAGATTCTCATGAGCCGTCCGGAAATACCGGAGGAGCTCTGCCTTAATTTCATCCTGGAGCAACAGCCGCGAATATCCGGCACGTAAACCCGTCGAGGCAGTCTTGAGCACCCACTTGAAATACTCAACAGTCCGTTCCCTGCCAAGTATCTGGTGGAGGGGTTCCCCGTATCGCAGGGGAACCCTTGAGGCTAGCTCGAGGGCTTCATAAATAATCTTCTCCCCTCCAAGGAGGAGGAAAGCCATATGGCCGTATTCGTTATCTGCTGCCCACCTGAGGACAGCCGAGGCATCCCTGTTCTGCAGGAAGGTTCGGAGACGTTTTCTTGCACGGTTCCAGTC
>MVZQ01000113.1 GCA_002068435.1 Euryarchaeota archaeon ADurb.BinA087
GGATAATGATGCGGGCACAGGCTTCGTTCACATAACCTTCCGGCATGAGCCTTCTGAAGGCATCATACGCATCTGAGGTATTCATAAGGGCAATCGTTCCCGGTTTTCCCACAATGGGAACCTTATGGGGCGATAAACCAAGCCAAGAGCGTACGAGATCCCGCTGGCCATGCATAACCATGCGGAGCGAATGAACAATTCCCATCCGTTTGAATGACTCCAGGGCAAATGCTTCACCATCCATACCAGGACACTGGGCGGAAACACATCTTATACCCTGATCATGAGCTGCTGTCACGATCACATGGCCTCCAGAGAGAGAAGTCCCCCAGAGGGCGATCCGGGCTGGATCTATCTCCGTGAGTCCACGGACGTACGTAAGAGCAGCAGACCAGTCCTCCAACTGGGAGGGAATCCAAATCAGGTGTCTTGGTGTTCCTTCGCTCTCCCCAAAATACCGGTAATCGAATACGAAAACAGCAAAACCAGCTTCTTGGAAACGGATGGCATAAGGCTCCAATCCGGCATCCTTTGTGCCACCCAGCCCATGGCCCATAATGATACAGGGTAATGGACCGGGGCGTTGTTCCGGGAGATACAGCCAGGCACTGAGAGCCGTCCCGTTGACAAAGAATCGCATGTCTTTCCGGGATGGTGACGATGTTACTGGCGCTTCTCCTGAAGAATTTGGCGTTTTCACAATAGGTTGGGGAGGGACCTCAAAACCGGGGAGAAGTGCAACCAGGAGGAGTTCGATTACAAACAATCCGATGAGAATACCAATCGCATAGACGATCCATATGAGTATCATTTGGGTCCAGCTCTCATGCTAGCATACCTTTGGAGAGAATAAAAGGTTCTCGGCGGGTTGTCCCTAAAGTACAGCGGCGCCAGCAGCCCGAGCGAGCACCGGTTACGACTCGCATCAACGGGTTGTCGTGCTGTCGCGAGTACTGAGCATCAACGATAAGTCTGGCAAAGCACCGAGACGGTCCGTCCTTACGGTCCGCGAGGTGCGGGAATGTTCAGCCGATGGGAAGAAGCGACTGATTATCCCACAGGAATCTATCACTTCTCGATCTGAAAGGAAGATCAGAGGTATGGTGCGACCGGAGCTTCATTGAGGAGCACCGAACGAAAGGAGGAGCAGACGGAAAGGAGCGGCAACGATGATGGAGAACGTCACTAGCTAATTCTATTTTTTTGGTGTAGTTTGTGGCAGGTTTGTTAGAGAAACAGGTCAGATCATTAAAACTATGCGCGGCCGCCAATCGGGGCGCATTAAACGCTCCGTTCTACCTCCCACCCGCAGCATCATGCTCTTTTTTTGTATTTCAAATTTGGAAAAGAAATTAAGAGAATCAAATCTCAACACAAAGATTGCTGACTCTACGATCTTTATAAAATATGGGGGGAATCTTTCCGAGGGGAGTTACGAAATTGTATAAGACTTAAGAATTTGACTTGCGATATTTTCTAATCATCCCCGTTTGCAATAGATGTAAAATTTCAGATAACCGAATCTATCTTAAGTGTTTTAGTACCCCGATTGTGTAAATTTACCTCACTTCATGTCCACGAGGCGCTGATTCTCTATATGAATCCGATGTATATATAGAATGCTATATTCTATGTCGGAAGATTATATACTCTCACAAAACGCCGGTTATTCAGACCACCATGGTTCTGAAAATAAGACAAACTGGATCTATCCCCCTCGCACTCGCAGGAATTCTTGTTCTGGCACTTGTCGCGACCGGGTGTGTGGGAAACGAGCCAACCTCGTCCTCCTCACAGGAACGAACATCGATCAAAGTCACCGGTTCAACAACGGTTCTTCCCATCGCCCAGCTGACTGCCGAAGCGTATATGGGAACCCACCCCAATACCGATATCCAGGTCACCGGAGGAGGCTCCAGTGTCGGGGTCCAGGCAGCAGGAGAGAAAACTGCTGATATCGGGATGTCATCCCGTGACGTCAAGTCTGATGAACTGAAAAAATATCCGAATCTGGTGATCACTACCATTGGCATAGATGGAGTTGCGCTCATTGTTAACCCGTCCAACACCATTACCAGCCTTACCACCACTCAGATTAAGGACATTTATGCCGGGAATTATACAAACTGGAAACAGGTTGGCGGACCTGATCAGGCGATTGTCGTTGTAGGCAGGGACAGCGCTTCAGGAACCAGAGAATTCTTCTCCGAGAAGGTCATGAATAAGGGGGACTTCACCAGCACCCAACTTGAAAAGAACTCGAATGGTGCCGTGCAACAGACGATCGCCCAGACACCAGGAGCGATTGGATATGTCGGTCTTGGGTTCATCGACAATACTGTCAAGGCGGTGAAGGTCGATACCAATGGAGCTTTGGTTGAACCAACGATAGCGAATATACTCAGTGGTGCATACCCCCTCTCCCGGTCGCTCTATATGATTACCAACGGCCAGCCAACCGCCCTCGCCAAAACATACCTTGACTACATCCTCTCCCCAGAGGGACAGAGTATACTCGCAGAAGAAGGATTTGTGCCGGTAAAGTAAAACCTCCCTCCAGTTTTTGTTCCTTCATTCCTGACGTCGGGATAGGCTGGTATCGATCATGTATCGTTTCGGAAAAGGAAATATGAGGACGCAAATGTCGAAACGCTCGAAAAGGACCGGTAAGGAAAAACCGACGGTCCTCTTCTTCTGCACCTACAACTCTGTCCGTTCTCAGATTGCCGAAGGACTTATGCGATCACTCTCTCCAGATTGTTTCGAGGTTTTTTCTACAGGTATTGCCCCTGCAGGTCTTCATCCCTATGCTATCAAGACTATTCAGGAGATTGGGATTGATATCAGCGGACAACGGTCAAAGTCACTGCGGGATTTACGCATGATTCATTTCGATTACGTGGTTGCATTCAGCCAAGAGATACCGAATATCCTCGGGCCTTGGATGCCTTCAGGAAAAACTATCCTCATATGCCCGGTACAAAGCCCGTCCGATCTTTATCTGGATGAAAGGGACGCTCTTGCCGATTTAAGGGCCTTACGGGAGAATCTTCAGAGAATTCTGGAACATCTTTGGCAGTATCCTCTCATTAAGGGAGAAGGGATCAGCATGACGGTGAGAGAAGCTCATCAAGGAACGTCATCGAACTCTAAAGAGAAAAGTGCAGATTCCTATCGGCTTTTAAATCGTACGTCGTATCTACAATCATCGGTGTGATGCGTATGGCCTTACCAGATATCATGAACCGAAGGGCCACTCCTGCGATCAGGAAAATCCAGGAGCAAGCGATTGGGTCACTTTGGTTTATTTGTGCCATATTCGCGGTACTCACGGTATGTTTCATTCTTGGCTACCTCTTCTACAATGGATATCCAGCATTCGTCCAGATAGGGCTTCAGGACTTCCTATTCGGCATGGTGTGGAACCCTACCGGCAGCCCACCAAGTTATGGAATTCTCTCACTGATTGTTGGAACCATCCTTGTGATGATCGGCGCCATGGTTCTGGCGGTCCCGCTCGGGATTGCAAGCGCCATCTTCATCTCCGAACTCGCAGGCCCCCGCCTCCGGACCGTCATCAAACCTGCCGTTGAACTGCTCGCGGGAATCCCTTCCGTCGTGTACGGTTTCTTCGGGCTTGTGGTACTTACCAACTGGATCCGCGTCTCCTTCGATGTCCCGACAGGAGAGACCTGGCTTGCAGGATCGATCCTTCTTGGAATTATGGCCCTTCCCACCATCGTCAGCGTTTCCGAAGATGCGATCAATGCTGTTCCCCGTGAATACAAGGAAGGCTCACTCGCTATTGGTGCTACTGGCTGGCAGACGATCAGTAAGGTGATCATTCCCTCGGCCCTTTCAGGTATCACCGCGGCAGTCATCCTCGGCATCGGCCGGGCGATCGGTGAGACCATGGCGGTTCTGATGGTTACCGGGAATGCAGCAGTCGTGCCTGAACCCATCTGGAACGTTTTATCTCCTATCCGTACCCTGACCGCAACCCTTGGTATCGAAACCGGGGAAGTCCCGATAGGGAATCTCCATTACAATGCACTCTTTGCGATTGCCGTTGTTTTGCTCATCATCACCCTTATCATAAATTTATCAGCGACTTTCATTCTCAATCGTATACGACATGCCCAGACAGGAAGCGACGATATGAAACGATTGTTCTCTCAAGATAAAAGTGTTCAAATCCGTCGTTTCCTGCTGTATGGTTTCCTTGGGCTGGTTCTATTGCTGGTTGCGGTTGCTGCCGGAATTCTCCCCTGCCTGGTGCTGCTTCTTGCGGTCATAGTAATTTCCATCCTATGGAAGAGGGTATCCGCAAAGATTACCCAGAAGATAGCCTACTCATGCATGTTCGCGGCGGTGGGTATCGTTTTAGTCGTACTAGCCATCATTCTTCTCGACATCATTGTAAAAGGACTCCCTGTGATTTCCTGGGAATTCATTTTCGGGTATCCATCAAATCTTGGAAGAGCTGGCGGGATTTTCCCGGCCATTGTCGGGACCATCTATCTGGTGATGGGGGCAATCCTGATCGCTCTGCCGATTGGTATCGGGGCAACGATCTATCTCTCCGAGTATACCCGGGAAGGTCTGGTAACTAAAACTATCAGGACCGGGGTTGATCTCCTGAATGGAACTCCTTCGATAGTATTTGGTCTTTTTGGGTTCGCATTTCTCGTCATTTTTGTGGGATTAGGAGTGTCGCTCCTTACCGGTTGGATTGTGCTCGCCCTCATGATCCTCCCTACAATCATACGGACCAGCGAGGAGGCCTTGAAGAGTATCCCCAATGCAGTGCGAGAAGGGAGCCTGGCACTCGGGGCTTCGAAATGGCAGACCATCCGGAAAGTGGTCCTGCCTGCGGCCGTCCCTGGTATCATTACGGGAACCATCCTCTCCATTGGTCGTGCAGCAGGGGAGACTGCCCCCATCCTGTTCACTGCGGTGGTATTTTCCACCCGTTTTCTCCCAAACTCGATATTCGAGCCGGTCATGGCTCTCCCCTATTATCTTTACATCCTCTCGACAAGCATCCCCGGCGCAAAGCAATATGCATACGGAACAGCCCTTGTACTGCTGGTCATTGTAACCCTGTTCTATGGGGCTGCAGTCCTGCTCCGCACACGCTTCCAGAAATCCATCAGATGGTGATCCCATTGCATCTCGCGTTCATTGAAGGTTCAGGAATCAAAACAGGAAAACCAGAAAATCCTTCAGCATATGATGACTCCAATCCAGTTATTGAAGCGCGCAATCTCAATCTCTGGTTTGGTGATGCCCATATCCTGAAAGAGGTCAGCATGAGAATCCGGCGGAACAAGGTGACTGCCCTGATAGG
>MVZQ01000114.1 GCA_002068435.1 Euryarchaeota archaeon ADurb.BinA087
CCTGCACCCCGTTCACCCTGCCCTGGGTTCTCAGGTCATAGCTGCCCGGCAAAGCGTACGAGGTGATTTCAGTGGGCGATGTCGAATCACGTATTGAAGAGACAGGTGCAGTATTGCTGTTATCGGTGGAGACCGGGGTGCTGAAATCAGAAATCTGAGTACCGGCAAGGTGGGAGAGATCAACGGTTGTAGGAACAAGACCCAGCCCATTTCCGGGAGAAGAGGGGAGATCCAGCCGGGACCTAAAATCGTTAAGATACCGAGTAAATAAAGGGTTTATGGGAG
Source organism: Euryarchaeota archaeon ADurb.BinA087 (assembly GCA_002068435.1). Classification (GTDB taxonomy): domain Archaea; phylum Halobacteriota; class Methanomicrobia; order Methanomicrobiales; family Methanospirillaceae; genus UBA9949. Next base: position 286 of record MVZQ01000114.1, read on the forward strand.
AGAGGGATACCCCCGCACCATTTTGTACCGAATCATCAGAGATTCCTGTCCCAGGTTGTGCGAGGACCAGCAGGAACAACAACAGCAGCAGCGGTACCCGCCATCGGTATCGGCTCTTCATTTCATCTCCATGGTATTGTAAAGTATAATTGACAATTGGTTACATTATTTTTACTAAGTGTACAGTTTTACTACTTGTATCCCTATCGTCAGTTATCTCTTTTCCGGTCGTGTATATCCTGATGCAGGCCTTTGATGACTATGAGACGCATCGTTTTGATCTGATATCGGGCTGATCCGGACTCGTATTCCTACGATCCAATCCTCCCTGTTTTAATTGGAGTATTCCCTGTCCGGTTTATAAAATCATAGGATAGTTCCGGTAGGACAACAAAGTTCCATGGCATTATGCTTCGTCCCCTTGATACCAGGGTAATTTTTGGTGGGGATGAGACGAGGTGAAACCGGGATCCCGGAGCTTAATCGTCATCTGAGAATAAATACACTGATTCCCTTGAGGGAGATGAGCATACCAGATGAACATGCTGGAAACATTTTCGTAAGCACAATCGAAGAACGCCGTTTGTTCAAGCATAAAGTAGGAAGATGCCGGAGGGCTTCTTCATTGTAAAAAAGGATCAGTCTCTCTTCTCTTCGGGTTCTTTTGTCTGATCGGATGTTGTTTCTTCAGTGCCTTTTCTGTTCAGGGAGACGAAGTAATATGCTCCTCCGGCGATAATCAGGATGAGCAGTATCGCTCCGGCAATATACATTGGCATACTCCCCGTTGGAGCAAGTGAGACGGGATCATGCGCAGGGGCAGTCCCAGTCACCAGTGTTGTCACCTCCTGCATACCCTGTCGCGGCACAACTGTTCCTGGTACTATATTTCCTGAAGGGGCCTGCTGGGTGGTGACCGCGGTTGTTTGCTGACCCGGAGATGAAGGAACCTGGGGAAGCGTAGCCCCTCCCTGGGCAGTACCTGAGGAGGTAGTGCCTGATAACGACGAGGAGGATGTTCCCGGCTGGTTATTCGTCATGGTTCCCGCCGTCTGGGTAGGCGTTGGTACCCTGGTCTGTCCGGCAGCCGGCTGAGAAGCGATACGGATGTTCAACTCCGTCTCTCCTCCGGCTTCAAAAGGATAGGTCTCCTTCCATGGTCCGCCGGCTGTAACGTCATAAACCTCGGCCTGGAGTCCGCCAACATAGAAATGGAGGGATGTCCCTGCTGCTATGTTCCCCTGAACAATGAGTTTCTGTGCAGTGAAATTCGCCTTCCCATAGGTTCCATCCGGCAGTGTGTCCACCGGGTTTCCTGTGATGTTTGAACGCACCCCGATGCCAGCTGCTTCAACAGAAATTCCTGCATTCGCAGGACTTCCTGCGACCTCGACCGATCCATAAAAAGCATGGGGGAGCGGTGGCTGGACGGCGGTCTCTTCTGCAGAAGCAGCTGTGCCCACGAGCAGGATCATGGATACTGCGAGCAGGACTGATAGAATGCTGATTCTCTGTGGTTTCATGGTATCACGGCAGTCTGTAAAAAAAGGGTAATTCCTTCTTTTATTTTACTCTTTTCACATCTTCCCTTCAGAAAATCGGGGTAGTGGAGAATCCGGCAAGAGTTTCCGGATTTTCCATAAATACCCAGTATCCCTTGTAAGGAAGGAGGTCAACTGACATCGCATCGCGCACATATGACCAGCCAGGCTGGTTGACACCCGGGCTTATGACGATAAGGTAGCCGGGATTTTCCTGGTTCCCGTAAGCGGTGACCAGTGTATCTTCAACGGGTCGTGCTGAAAATCCACCCTCCTGATAGTCAGGTGCAGGCCCGATCAGGTTCCATCCTTTCACAAGGGAGCGGACAGGAGGCACTGTGATTGCATCGGAGGGAGAGAGATATGCGGTAGCCGAATTGTCGACTTTGACATAGAGGGCGTGGAGTGGCGCCAGCTCATAGTGGTAACCAGGGATGAACCAGGCGGATCCATTCCACCCAAGGATCACATCGATGTTTTCGAGTGAACTGGGGGGGAATATATTCTCAAGATACTGGTGACCTGATCCAAGCAGGATAGGCGTTGAGAAGAGATTCCACCCGTTTCCGAGTTCTGCGGTAAAGTATTCCAGCGACCCTTCCCTGAAGGAGACTGCAATGGTATGATCTGCCGCCACATCGTTGAAGGTATAAACCGGGGTTTTCACAACCGGTGTTCCATCGACAAGGATCTGATCGATGGTGTATCCGGTTGCCGGTACAATCGTAAAGGACTGATCAGTACCGCTGACCACGGAAACAGAGCCTGACGGGGTGATGGCACCATTTGGTCCGGCAGTAGCACTGATATAATAGGGGAAGACCGGTATTTCGGTAGTCGGAACTGTGGTTGGCACCGTGGTTGGTACGGTAGTCGGAACCGTTGTTGGCGCACTGGTTGGTACAGTAGTCGGGACTGTAGTCGGAACCGTTGTTGGGACAGTGGTTGGTACGGTAGTCGGAACCGTTGTTGGCGCAGTGGTTGGTACAGTAGTCGGGACGGTTGTTGGAACGGTTGTCGGGACAGTTCCTCCTATGCGAAGATCGAGATTTGTATCCAGTCCGCTCGAGAAAGGATAGCTGGTTGACCAGGTTGATTTTCCAGCTTCGCGAACTTCTGCTTTGGCTCCATTGATTAAGAACGTGATGGGCGCTCCACCCGGAATCGTCGCATCCTCTCCCCAGGGTTGAACTTCCAGGGTGTTGAAATCGTGTATCCCATACTCCCCCACTTTCGTAGTGACTATATCTCCACCACCGCCGGTTACACTTGCAGTGATATGAGTATTCAGAGGTGCCGGTTGCGATCCGATGGTAACATTGCCGTAAAACGTATGGGGAAGTATTGGAGCTGCAACTGCGGGTGCAATAAGAATGACTGCAAGGGTCAACAGCAGACCGAGCAGAGAGAACCACCCCGTCTTTCTATGAGATCTCATTGATCAATCCTCCTGCCCGGAGAAAGGGGGATTACCCCTTCCTCGATGAGCATTCTCTGTCTCTCTTTTTATGCATGGACTGTGTGGATTGTCTCGGCTGGGAAGTAGAACGGGGTAATCTCAAATCCTGCATAAGTTGCAGGATTTGCCATGAATACCCAGTAAGCATCGCCCGTGGCCATATCCTGAGTGTTCTTTAACGGATCCCAGAATCCACTCGTTACGGAAGCACTCCATGCTTCATACTGGCCGGGTACCGAGGGACTTACGATGATAGCAACTCCCTTGGTGCCACCGTTGCCTTCCTTGATCGATTCAAGGGCATCCGTCACCTGCTTGAAGGCTTCATCGTCCTTGAGGTCAGCCACGGCGACTCCCCACCGGCCCTGGTCGCCGAGATCACAGCAGCCGTCCTCACGGTCGATACCCCACGGGGCACCGATCAGGTTCCATCCTGACTGCAGCGGAATAGCCGAGAGTCCGGGCGAGGGTCCGGCATTGTAGAGCACCGGGAACATTGACTCGGATTTCATCTTGATGTAGTATCCCTGTCCCGGGATGACCTCTTCGCCGCTAGCCCCGACATTCACCCATACATCATCCTCTGCATCCCACTTATAGACCACCACGATATTTTCACGGGTGATGAACTTTCCGAGGGTTGCAATCTCGGGTATGGTGTTGGCTTCATCTGCCAGGGTTACCGGTACTGAGAGCGTGTTCCAGCCACACTGGAGTGGGAGCTGTGAACCATATATCCTGATGTTGGTGCACGAGCCATCGAGCATACACATCGCTGAGCGGTACAGCCATGGGTCGTAGTGAACACGGTGGCTCACTTCGTCACCATTGCCGAGTGCATTGCTCCGCTGATCCAGTTCGTGGCAGCGACAGTCGATGCAGTCAACGATCGGTGCGGGTCCGGCACTCGGGCCACCGGGGCTGCCCCAGTAGTTCTCCTTGGCAACCAGGTCACAGCAGGCGAGGTTCTTGACACCCCAGTACTTGTTGCACCAGATGTCATTCCACTTGAAGTCAATCCTGCTGGGGATTGCGGCTTCCGTCAGAAGACCGAAGACACCGTTTTCATGAATCTCGTTTGCCTGGATGATGATCTGGCCGCCCTGGGTAGCACCTTCCATGAGGTATACCCCTGCATGGAAGTTATCGGTCACGTTGTTGTGAACGATATAGAGGGTCATGTTGCATCCACCGCAACCGTTCTCTCTCCATTCCGGTTCAATTATCGGCGGGCATGTACCTGAACAACATTTACCCGCATTGCAGGGCAGAGGTCCGCAGGGTTCCAGGTCGGCTGAATCAATTGGTTCATCACTGTTGGGCCTACATTCAGAGCAAGGCTCTCCGCAGACGTCACCAACGCACCGGATCTGGATACCGGCGTCGGTCCAGCCCGGGTACTTACCACATGCAGTGGGATCACTCGTAAAGTACTTTGTTCCTGCCTTTTCAACTACCCATTCACCTTTGGGAGCAACCCCGGTTTCTGGGAAGTGTCCGTTGTGGTAAATCTCGTTTAATATAATCTCGCTGCATGCCGGGCTGTGAGTGATCGCTGCGGGATCGATTGTCTTAACGCCGCAGAAGAGGCAGCCGGCATCGATACCGTCATCGATGTTACCATGGATCTTGTTCTCGGAGATGAGAACTACTGCATCATTGACGTAGATACCATTCTCACAGTTGTTGACTATATCGTTCATGACGATATTGATCCTGCCCTGGCAGCATGGGACCTCAATATTATCACAATCTACTTCTTTACAACCCGTTTTCTCATTACAGCCGGGCCCTTTTACACTGTCGAGAATTGTGGCTTCTGCACATTTCTCACTACAGAGCCATACCAGGACTCCGTTTGTCTTGGAGTTCTTGATCGTAAATCCTTCGATTCCTGTGCTGCCTGATGAGAGATATACAGCACCGGACTTGTCAGAATCGTCACAATCAGCTTTCTTCGGGGTCAGTCCCTTCGCATCGATGACCGGGGATGTCCCTTCC
>MVZQ01000115.1 GCA_002068435.1 Euryarchaeota archaeon ADurb.BinA087
CGAATCGTCATATCATCACTGTAATAATGGGAATGGGTGTCTTACTCGTATAAATAATCATCCGGATTGAACCGGGGAAACGGTCCTGAGCGATCGGGAATGCCACTCCGGGATGGAACGCGGATCGGTAGTATCAGTACGCGGATAGCAACCGCTTCGCTTTCTCTGGTGGCTCCATTGATGCATGGTGAATATCACAATGGGATGCACCCCGCCGCCCCCGAAGGGCGCCCCCGGGCGGATCATCGACGAATTGGTAGGCAGCTACCACTCCGATGATGAGTTCGTGCATAAAACAGGGAGGATCACCATGCACTGGTGAGTGCCTGGCCCCTCACGCCAGTCGCTTCATGACCCGGGCAAGCCTCGCAATCCCTTCGTGGATGGCATCCTCACCAGCGTTGGAGAAGTTCAGCCGGATCGTGTCCTCCCCTCCCCCATCCACGTAAAAGGGGACCCCGGGGAGGACCGCCACCCCTTCCCTGACCCCTTCGGAAAAGACCTCCATGGAGGAGACTCCAGGCGGAAGGGTGCAGAGCAGGAACATCCCCCCCTCGGGGGTGGTGTGGGTCATCCCCCGGGGCATCAGGTCATCGAGGAGCTCGCACATCAGCCGGCACCATTCCCCGTAGACCCGGGAGACGGCCCGGGTATGGGCATCGAGGTCGGTGGTGGTCAGGTACCGGTGGAGGACCACCTGGCAGAAGAAGTTGGAGTGGAGGTCGGCGGCCTGCTTTGCGGTGTTGAACTGCCTGAGCACGGGTCGCGGGGCAAAGATCCAGCCGGTACGCATCCCCGGGGCCACGATCTTTGAGAACGAGCCCGACATGATCCCCTGCTCCGGGAGGAACCGCTTTACCGGGAGGCGGGGCTTCCCGTCAAAGAAGAGCTCCCCGAACGCATCGTCCTCGTAGAAGAGGGTCCCTGTCCCCTCGAGTATCTCAGCGATCGCCTTCCGGGAGGACTCGGAGTAGGTCCTGCCCGACGGGTTCTGGGAGTTGGGGATCCCGTAGAAGAACCGGACGGGATGCTGCCGTACGAGCTCTGCAAACTGCGGGAGGTCCGGGCCTTCGTCATTCAGCGGCACCGCGTGGATGACCGGCTCGTACAGGGAGAATGCCTCGATCGCCCCGAGGTACCCGGGCCGTTCCATCCCGACATGATCGCCCGCATCCAGAAAAATCTTCGCGACCAGGTCGAGGCACTGCTGGGACCCGTTCACGATCTGGATCTCGTCCGCCTCTGCCGGAATCCCGAGGCGGCGCCGGTACCGGTCGGCAATGTACTCCCGGAGCGGCAGGTAGCCATCGGTCGTGCTGTACTGGAAGGGCAGCCTCCCCTGCTCTTCGATCACCTGGCAGGTCGCCCTCGAAAGCCCCTCCAGATCGATCAGATCAGAGGAGGGGAGCCCCCCGGCAAACGAGATGATCCCGGGCTGGGAAGAGACGCGGAACAGTTCCCCCAAAAATGACGGGGGGAGGCATCCCATCCGCCGTGCGAAACGATACTCCATCCGGCTGCACCTGCAGTGATATGGGGGACGATGGGCCAAAAAGGGCACGGGATCAGGATTTCCCCCTTCCCTGCCGCAGGAGTGGTTGGCAGGGACCCGAACGATAATCCGGGCAGTTGAGGGGAAAAAACCGGGAAATATCCGGTATTTCAAAAGATTTAAATCGCATCACGGCGAGAGTTTTCCCGATACACATGGATTATTTCGGTCTGATGAAAGGGTTCCTCCTCTCTCCCGTGGAGACGTTCCGGTCGGTGAGGGAGACGGATCTCGGGGACTCCCTCATATACTACCTGATCCTGCTCGTGATCAATGCCGTCCTCTCCGCGATCGTCGGTATTGCCATGGTGAGTGCGGTATGGGCAACGTTTGCGGGACTCTCCGAGTCGCTGGGCCTCCCCCTCCCGGCAGTGGCAGGGTTCGGGGTGGTCATCTTTGCAATCGTGATGATCATCGTCCAGTTCATCTTTGCGTTCATCATCGCTGCGTGGCTTCACCTGTTTGTCTATCTCCTCGGCGGCAGGAAAGGGTACCTCCAGACGCTCAAGTCGGTGACGTTCGGCTCCACCCCCGCGATGCTCCTCGGATGGATTCCCTTCATCGGGTTCATTTTCGCGATCTGGACCCTCATTCTTGAGATCCTGGGGATCCGGGAGCTCCACGAGATGACGACCGGAAAGGCTGCCCTTGCGGTCATCCTCGCGATGCTCGTGATTGCGATCATCATCATCGCCATTGCGGCCCTGTTCTTCATTGCCTTCTCTGATATCGTGATGGAGATGTCACCGAGACAGATCACCGGCATCTGATCTCGCTCTCTTTTTTCTGAAGACCTGCATTTCTCTCTGAGGCAGAGCCGCGATCGTTTCTGCTGGCCAGGTCCTGTGATCAGCCAGTGATGTGATCTTCCCCTGATCCCATCCACCATGTTTTGGGAACCGGATCTGCTGCAGTCCGGGCTATTCCCCTGTTTTGCCCGGCCTGCACCATCCACCCTTTTTTGGGCAATCGGATCCCATGAGATGGTATGGAACGGAACATTGCCCCCTTCGAGGACGTCGTTGCATTCCATGGGCATGCCTGCCCGGGGCTTGCGATCGGGTACCGGGCAGCCTGTGCAGCGCTCCAGGCGCTCGCCGTGGAACGGCCCGTGGACGAGGAGCTCGTGGCAATCGTCGAGAATGATGCCTGCGGGATCGATGCCATCCAGTACGTTGCCGGAACGACGATGGGGAAGGGAAACCTGATCTTCCGGGACTACGGGAAGCGGGCCTGGACTTTCATCAACCGGCGGACCGGAAAGGCCGTCCGGGTCGCAGAAAAGCCGGACTTTTTCGAGAAGAAATCAGACCCGCGGCTCGCGGATCTGAGAAAAAAGGTGATGGGCGGAGGAGCGACAAGCGATGAGCAGCAGGAGTATTCCCGGCTGAGCGACCGGTACATCCGGGACCTCCTCTCCTACCCTGCCGAAGAGATGTTCACCATCCGGGAGGTAGCCGCGGAGGTGCCGGAGCATGCCCGGATCTTCCGGTCGGTCACCTGTGCGTCCTGCGGGGAGTCGGTCTCCGAGTCCCGGGCACGGGTAAAAGACGGGAAGATCGTCTGCATCCCCTGCCATGACCACTATAGCCGTGGCTGGTGAGGGGTGAAGAGGAGGATCTGATCTTTTTTTATGCTGAACTTTTTATTGACGGGACCGTAAATACAGACGCTCCCGGGGGTTACGCCTCCGGCTCACCCCCGCCGCTGTGGCGTCCCCCGGGGTGCGAGAGGGGAGGTTTGTTCATGAGATTCCTTCTTTGACTGGACGAATGATGGAATCACTTTTCATAGATACTGGGTTGGGCAAGATAGTGCAGAGGCCTCTCGATATACTCAGTGTGGACGCTCCCGGGGATTGCGCCTCCGGCTCATCCCCGCCGCCGAAGCGTCCCCCGGGGTGCGAGAGATGAGGATAAGTATGCGATTTCTGCTCTGACTGAGTGGATATACCACTTCTTCAAAAGTGCCGGAACTGTTGAATCCGTGATTGTTTCAGGAGCCTGTGGATTGAACATAAGATAAAAAAATTCTAACAGAAAAAAATCCCGGAGAAAAAGGTCCGGTTACTCGCCGACACCGCAGATGGCGAGCTGGTACATCCAGTCAAGGAGCCGCGGGCACTCGATCACCACGCACTCCATGTCGCAGCCGATGCAGGGGATCAGCTCCTCGCCGGCAAGCAGCTGGTTCGGGTCGACCGGGCGCTTCTTTGCCTTCAGGACAAAGGTCTTGATCCCGTCTTTCCGGAACTCGATCCGCTCGATCATGCCGGAATCGAGAAGCTTCTTGACGATCCTCGAACATTTCCGGCTATCGACCTCGAGGATCTTCCAGAGGTCACTCTGGAGAACCCCCTCCGCTTTGGACTGGATAACCTTCAGGGCGGCATCATCGGACTGGGTCATGGTCCTTCAGGAGCTCGGGGAGATCGAGAGGATGTTGTTCCCGCGGATCACGACTGTCCCCAGGTTCCTGCCCCGCTGGCCATCGACGAGCTCGGTCGTCTCGTCCATGTGGATATTCAGGTATTCATCCACCGCGACCAGCCGTCCCTGCAGCTTCCGGTTGTCGTCCTTTATCTCGATAAGGATCTTCGTGTCCACGAGAGAGAAGACCTTCTTTATTGGCAGCACAATCCCGTTAACCATCTGCCATTCTATGGGGATGTGAGGATATTAAAGGTTCGCTAACCGGTACAGGGAGGAACGGATAGTGACCGTTTCCGGGGGAAAAGCGATCCCGGAACGACCGGGAAAAAGGGGAGATACTTATTCGGGGATCGGTTCCCAGCGGTCCTTCATCTGCTTCTCGACGGTCGGCAGGGTCGTGTACTCCATCTCGTCGATGGAGAGCCGGTGGGGCTCGAACGGCCCGTGGGCACGGAGGATATCAGCAAGGGCGTTGCACTTGTCACGGACACGGTCGAAGGCCGGGTCATCGAACATGTCGGCCGGGCCGATCAGCTTCCCGTTGCAGATCTGGAAGCCGAGGCAGAGGACCCGGGGAGGCCCGTCAAAGCGGGTGCAGTTGGCATCCGGGAGTCCCACCGGCATGAACGGCCCGTGGTGGGAGCCCCGCATCCAGCCGGCCACGATAAGGGGGGTTGCAAACGGCTCGAGGATCTCTCCCACGGCAGGCAGGCCGTTCTGTCCGCGGACGATCATAACAGGATCGTCTTTACCGACATATTTCCCGGCGATCAGGCTCAGACGCTGCGTGCTCGTGGAAGCACCGATCAGGCCGTCTTTCCGCCAGATGTACTTGATCACGTACCGTGAGGGAGCCCCGATGTAGGCGAGCAGGCTGTAGGTCTCCTCGGGAGTGCGGAACTGGATCCGGCGCTTCTCCATCACGTCATGGACCTCGAAGATGAACCCGTCGTGCATGTTCGGGTCGATGACGAGGCCGGGAGTGTTGAACGGGTCGGCAAACATCTTGTAGAGGAAGAAGTTCCAGGCCCCCGGCTCGGTCTTGTCAGCCATGAAGACGAGGACCGGATCGGAACCGCGTTCCTCAAACTCCATCTCCGCGACGCCAGGCCCCATCCCTTTCACGTTGCCGGAGAACGAGTCGGAGAGCATGTCCTGGCCGGCACCGTAGAGTTTCATCTCCCGGGCCATCCTGGTGCATTCCATGAAGACCTTCCAGGCAAGGGCATGGATCTTCTCGTCGTCCTCGCCCCTGGTATGGGTCATGA
>MVZQ01000116.1 GCA_002068435.1 Euryarchaeota archaeon ADurb.BinA087
ATCGAAACAGGTCATTGTCACCACACACAATCCCGAGATGGTGAAACAGGTCGATATCGAGGACATTTTACTCATATCACGGGATGCGGAGGGATTTTCACAACTGAGCCGTCCTTTTACGAGAAAAGAGATACGTGCATTTCTTGAACATGAGATCGGCATCGAGGATCTGTTTATCCAGAACCTCCTGGGAATGGAATGAAGGAACGGCGCCTCTTTATTCTGGTTGAGGGGAACGACGATGAGCGGTTCTTCTCAAGGGTAGTAAAACCGCTTTTTGCTGACCTGTATACATCGGTAGAGATCGTCATGTATGCCTGCATGAAGAATGAGAAGGTGAACAGTTTCATCCGCAGCATCGGTGAGATGGGGCATGACTTCATCATGTGTGCCGATATCGATCAGGAACCCAATGTCCTGGCCAAAAAGCGCCTTTTAAACGAGAGGTATGATCTTTTTGCAAATGATCATTTTATCATTATTGTACGGGAGATCGAGAGCTGGTACCTTGCCGGTATGGATGAGCGGGCACAGCACCGCCTCGGCATCAGGAGGTATGGGAGCACCAATCATATCACCAAGGAGATATTCAATAGCATGATCCCCCGCCATTACAAATCCCGAATAGCGTTCATGGGCGATATTATCACATTGTTCTCGGTGCATGAGGCGAGGGAGAGAAACCGCTCATTCTCTTTTTTCTGTCATAGATATCGTCTTCTTCCGGATGAAACTGGCGCAAATGCTCTTAACCCGGCCCCTGAGGCAGAATAGTAATCGTTGTTTCATGAGTGGGGGATCTCTCCCCCCTCTTTTTTTGCCAGGGATTGGTGAAATCCGTGATGGGCGGGTAAAAGGCTTATCACTCCCGGATTCGAATAGAGGTATAGGTGGTTTCTGGTGCAGGTATCCATGAAACTGGAGATGAAGGACTCTCCCGGTCAGCTGGTGGCCGCGTTGAAGCCGATATCGGAAGTTGGCGGAAATATCATCGCGGTCATCCATCAGAGGGATGAGAAGGCTGAAGGAGATGTGCTGGGCGTCCAGATTGTGCTCGAACTTCAGGAACAACGTCTGGGGGAACTGCTCTCACTGATAAAGAGCCAGGGCGTGAATGTGCTCCGGCTGGGAAAAGAACGGCTCCTGTATAAACAGACCATGATCATGATCGGACATATCATGCATACCGATCTCGGGGATACCGTAGATAGGATTGACTGCACCGGATTCGCAGAGGTGACCGAGCTCACCATGGTGATGCCTGCCATCAATGAACCCTCATCTGCACGACTTGTGATAAAAGCCGTTAACAAAGCTGATATGGAACAGGCTCTGGGCATCCTCCGGGGAGTCGCAAAAGAGAAAAATCTTCTCATCATTGAGCCTTTGGAGGCAACGGGATGAAGATCGCCATCCTGGGAATGGGGTCGGTCGGCAGGGGCCTTCTTGAGATGATCGATGGAAAGGAGCTTGGGCTTACGGTCACCGGTATTGCCGACTCGAAGAGTGCCCTCTTGGACCCTGATGGTATCCATATCGAGGAAGTCCTGATAGCAAAACGCGAGAGGGGATACTGCGGTGACAAGAGCCTCTCGGCAGCTGATGTTGTCGAACAGGGCGATTACGATGTGCTTGTCGAGGTGACACCGACCGATGCAGATTCTGGTGAGCCTGCCACCGGTTTTATAAAAACAGCCATAGGAAGGGGGAAACATGTGGTCACCTCCAACAAGGGTCCAATAGCACTGCATTTCTCCACCCTGCAGTCCCTTGCCCGGAAGCACGGGGTTGTCATACGATATGAAGCGACCGTGGGGGGCGCCATCCCCGTCTTGCATACCCTCGAGCATGGGCTTGCCGGCAACCGGGTGCTTGCCGTGTACGGCATACTGAACGGAACCTCCAATTTTATCCTGACAAGAATGGCCGCAGAAGGTCTCACCTATGAACAGGCACTTCTGGAAGCCCGGGAGATGGGGTATGCTGAAGCAGATCCGACCTATGATGTGAAGGGAATCGATGCAGCCATCAAGCTCGTGATCCTCTCCAACACCATATGGAAGAGGAATGTGAAACTCTCTGATGTCACCATCACCGGGATAGACATGCTCACGAACGATGCGCTCCGGTTGGCAGAGGAGCAGCATTGTACAATCCGGCTGATTGCAGAGGCCATACCGGAAAAAGGAATTCTCAGGGTCGCTCCGCGAATCCTGCCACGGACTCATCCTCTCGTGGTAGAAAATACCCTCAATGCAATAACGATTGACACGGATATGGCAGGCGAGATCACCCTCATTGGAAAGGGGGCAGGTTCGAGGGAGACGGCCAGTGCCTGCATTGGCGACCTCCTCTTCATCAAGGATAGCCATGCGAGGGGTAATTAAACGGAGACGGGAATTTCTCCATCTGATGAGAGGGTATACCGTCGAAAAGGGGTCATTTACCGTCACCGATGTGCAGAATGGGGCAGGGGTTCCCCGGAGCACAGCGCAGGACTGGATTACCCGTCTGGTTGACGAGGGGTGTGTCATCCAGCGCGAGAAAAAACAGGGGCGTACACCTGCACGATACGCCACCATATCAGCCCTCCCCCAGAGCGCCTGCAGGAAGATTTTTACCACCGTCGATGGAGACCAGGTTCAGATCTTTCACGAATGCCTGAGTGGGGGATGTGCCGCCTTCTGCGGGCATCATCATATGCTTGCCAATGGCGTGGTGAAACAAGTGCGGAGGGATGGGCCGCTCCTCCGGGAATTCGCGCGGATTGGATATTCTGATGTGAAGATCGGGCTGCCTCCTTCCCCGGCAGTGGGAGTAGTCGGAGTCACCCGTGATGGAGAAGATATCATACAGCATATCCGCTGTATCGGGGGCCCGGCATACTCTCTGACCGATATGATGGGACATGCCGACGGGGTGTGCGAGGTGTTGGTGAGAAGGGAAGGTACTATTGTCGTTGGTGCGGTCCGGACCCGTGCCCTTTCACACCTGATTATAGGCATTGATGACACTGACAGTTCGGAGGGAGGGGCAACCTTTGCTCTTGCGCTTGCCCTGCTCCAGTATCTTGGTGCGAGAAAGGGAGTGATCCCCATTGATCACCGTGTCGCCATGCTCAACCCCGATATACCGTGGAGGACAGCCGGAAATTCATGCAGCTACATCGAACTTGCAACGACCCATGAAAATATTGGAAAGGTGGTGGAGCGGGCGATATTGTTCGTTGAGGACGAGGCTTTTTCAGCGGAATGGGGAATTGCCGTGAAACAGGGATTCTGTATCGATCCCCAGCTCAGATTATACGGCAAAAAGGCACGGGAAGAGATAGTTGGCAGGGAATTTGCAGAGGAGATGGCAGGAAGGCAGGGAATTACCCTGTATGGCGGCAGAGGTGTTATCGGGGCACTTGCCGCTGTTGCCCTCTCCGGGCTCCCCAATGAGACTCTCCTCTCACCGGAACAAAATATCCCTCTTTAACAGCTCCGGACCCAATCATGATCTCAACGGATTCATTTTCAGTACCGAATTGAGTTTCCCTGCACCACCCTACTGTTACAGACTTCATTTCACACCTCCATTCGGAACACGCAGGTCAATTCAGATGTATTGCGGTAACATTGAACAATGCTCGTGCTGATATCATCCTATGCTTAGCGCAGAGGGCGCAAGCAGGGCGCTTGCTCCAGAACTTCTTGAGCGTATCGAGGTGTTCCAGAAAGGAGAGATCACTGAGTATAAGATTTACCAGAATCTTGCAGCACGTATCCCGGATCTCCACAACAGGCAAGTCCTTGAGAAGATGGCGAGAGAGGAGCTCGGCCATTACTCCTTCTGGAAACGGTTGAGCGGAAGAGATGTGCAACCTGACAGGCTGAAACTGGTCTTCTATCTCCTTGTCACCCGCCTCTTCGGCCTGACTTTTGGTGTAAAACTGATGGAGAAACGTGAATCCGAGGCAGTGCAGACATATCGTGAAATCCTTGAGACCATCCCGGAAGCAGCACGGATATTAGAGGATGAAGAAGAACATGAACATCAGATCGTCGGCATGCTCGATGAGAAGCAGCTCCGATACGTAGGATCGGTTGTCCTTGGTATCAATGATGCTCTCGTTGAATTTACCGGAAGCCTCGCAGGATTCACCCTCGCCCTCCAGAATACTCAACTGATTGCGGCAGCAGGGCTGATTATGGGTATAGCTGCTTCTCTCTCGATGGGGGCTTCAGAGTATCTCTCCCAGAAATCAGAGCGGTCAGACAATCCGCTGACCGCAGCGCTCTACACGGGAGGGGCGTATGTGCTGACTGTGGGGGTCCTGATCATGCCGTTTCTCCTGATGGGCCAACCGCTGCAGGCATTTGCCCTCACCCTCACCCTGGGCATACTCATCATAGTTCTCTTTACGTTCTATACCTCTGTGGCGAAGGATCTCCCTTTCCTGAAAAGATTCGCCGAGATGGCCACCATAAGTCTTGGTATTGCCGCAATCTCATTTGTAATAGGCATCCTGGTCAGGGTCTATCTGAATGTGGAGGTCTGAACCGGAATAAACAGAAGGGTGCCCTTGGGGGTACATTCCCCTTTTAGATTGATACCCGATGCAGAATACTTGTTAAAAAGGGGAAAAACGGTATAAGAATAAATTTTTAAAAGGGTTGTAAAAGGTTGAAGCCGTTCACTTTTTTGGCACAAACTTTGGTTTTCCTGCTGCACACACCGGGCAACACCAGTCAGCGGGAACCGATTCGAACACTACACCGGGGCTGACACCTACATCCCCTTTTTCAGGATCGTAGATATGGCCGCAGACAACGCATAACATCTTTTGCATCATAAAACCTCGATAAATTGATAAAAGGCCAGAGGATTTCCCTTGGTCTTTTTTACTTCACGTGACTTTGAGCTGATAGAGGGGTTTTCGCGCATCCCTGAAATTAAACTTGGCCACGATAAGGCCTGCATCTTTGAGGCGGTTGAGTGAGTTGCGGATGGTCCGTGGTGAGAACGAAACATTCCCGACCATCTCGTTTAATGTCCGTGGCTTGCCATCCACCAGCAGTGAAAATACTGCCTTTGCTGAAGAGGGTAACTCTCCAATCGGAATTTCAATCTCTGTCGTCATTTTTTTATTTCACTTCTTTATTTCTCGTAAGTTTATCTCTTTTCCGTCACCTTGTTGCGTCAACCTCGATCACTCTCGGGTTTTCAGAGAGGAAATGTTTGGTCACATCGTAGTTCCCAAG
>MVZQ01000117.1 GCA_002068435.1 Euryarchaeota archaeon ADurb.BinA087
GCATTCTCGCGCGGATTCACCTCCGGCTATCTCTGCGGGGACCGGGGGCCATCGCTCATGGGGCGTGACCGGCCTGACAACAGGGGATTTTTTATCGGAACAATACGGTCTGTCCGGGGATCGGAGACCAGGATTGCGGCGACAGGAGCACGCGCCCTCTCCGCAGGCGATGGCCTTGTCGGGATCGATCCCATCACACGGACCGAATCCGGATTTGTGCTCCGTGAGCGTCCCCGGCAGGAAGGGGGCGATATCGTCATCAGGCAGCCGACGGGGTGCAGGGAAGGGATGGCACTCTACCTCACCAAAAGTGTGTCCCTTGAAAGGAGGGCTGGAACCATCCGAAGTGCTGCGGGTCCGGCTGGGAGGTACCCGATCCCAATCGAGGTTGCCCTCTCGGTTGCAACCGGGAAACCACCAGTCCTTTCCGGTTCATTCAAACTTCCGGGCGGTACGGTTGCTAGGGTGTCGACAGAAGCTGACTTCATCCCGGAGCGGGCAGAAGAGCGAGCTACCACCGGTGACGAGATCTCCCGGCAGATAAGGAAGTCAGGGGGGACTGCATTCAGTATCAGCGATCTCAGCATCACGTATGAAGGGGGATTGTTCCTTCCGGTGGGAGCGCTCAACAGGTTCAGGCGCCATTTTTTCGGTGAGGCAGAGCGGGCGCTCCTTCAGACATACCTTCCTGACGACCGGATGCTTGGAGAGGCTCGCAACAGGCTTGCCATGCTCCTTACCCATCTGGACCATCAGGAAAAAAGGAGATCACGGAATCCGGAGCTGGCAATCATCTGCACCGATATCGATTCCGTAAAGGTTGCCTGCCTGGCAGGTTGTGACCGAGTCTGTTTCGAGCCGGATCCCGGGGATATGGAATGTGCACTTACAGAGGCCATTGCCAGCTGCCGGGAATGCAACGTCCGGATGGCCTGGAAATGGCCCCGTGTCCCGCCCCCGGAGTTTATAACAGCAGCGGCAGCCTTGTTGCCAGGCCTCGCTGATTCTGGTCTGGAAGAGGTGATGACAGAAGGTGCCATGTACGCCGATCCCATCCGGACTATTGCTGCCGGGATACGGGTGACCGGCGGTCCGGACCTGAACGTATTCAATGCATGTGCCGTCAAAGCGCTTGCACATGACTGTCCCGGTGTCACGCTCTCCCCTGAGCTGTCCGGGGATGACATCGCCCTTCTCTGCAATCGTCTCGGTGATTCGGGGCAGGTGAGCGTCCTTGTCCAGGGGAATATCCCCGCGATGATCACCGCCGATACCCTGCTTGACCTTGTATCCGGGAGAGGGAACCGAGGGAACTATCGCTCGAGAAATCCTGATTCTCCTGACATTCTCTACGGCCTCGCCGATACCACCGGGAGGATCTTTCCCGTCCACCCCGATTCATGGGGAAGGACCCATATCCTGAATGCAGCCGAGCTCTGTCTGATCGATTATCTCCCTGACCTTGCCCGGGCAGGGGTGGACGGCTGTGTCATCGATGCCCGATGGCGGGGCCCTTCCTATGCAGCCGAAATAGTCTCGGTGTACCGCGAAGCGTTGGACAATACCGGATGGATGGCCGGAGATCCCGCCTCCGCAGAGCGTATCCAGGCCCTGAAGACCAGGATCAGGGCTCTGGCGCAGGGCGGCATCACCGCCGGCCACTACCTCCGCGGCCTCTCTTCTGACTGAACGGGATCTCATTGCCATCCCCCGGAACATTCATTCCTATCTCCTCCTGTTTCAGCTGATCTGCCGGTTTCCCTTTCATATCCCGGCACAATCGCGCTTATAGCATTCTGGTCAGATGGTCTGCCGGTTGAACCCCCATCTCCAGGGCAATTACCCTTGTATCACGGTGATCGGTTTCGCTTGCCGGGTGAACTGTTATGTTCCGGCACGATCACTCTTGTATCAGGGAGTTCACCCATGACAAAAGCCTTCATCCTGATCAACCTGAAGACCTATTCAGAGGGAGCAGGGCAGCGTGCCCATAATATCGCCGGTGCTGCAGAACAGGTGGCAGACGAGAGCGGGGTTCTGATTGCGCTTGCACCGATCTACATGAATATCCACCCTCTCTCGATGCATTACAGCCTCCCGGTCTATGCCCAGCATGTGGACGGGGCCGAGCCAGGCGCCCACACGGGGGCGATAACGGCTGAGGCGCTGAAGATGGCCGGAGCGGTGGGATCGCTCGTAAACCACTCCGAGCGGCGGCTGACCCTTGCCGAGATCGAATCTTCGGTGTCAGCACTGAAAAACGCCGGTCTTATCCCGGTGGTCTGTTCGAACAACGAGGCCACCAGTGCCGCGGCAGCGGCACTCTCACCAGCCTATGTCGCCATCGAGCCACCCGAGCTGATCGGGAGCGGTGTCTCGGTCTCGAAGGCAAATCCTGACATTATCAAACGATCCGTGGAGGCGGTGCGGAAGGTGAATCCTGACGTTGAGATCCTCACTGGTGCAGGGATCCAGTCCGGCGAATGTGTAAAGATCGCTCTTGAGCTGGGGACGAGCGGCGTCCTTCTTGCCTCCAGTGTCGTCAAAGCCAAGGCACCGATCGCGGTCTTGCGGGACCTCGTCTCGATGCTGTAAGAATCCTTTCCCGGGGGACCTGCCCCTCGTCCTTTTTTCTCTTGGAATTCCGGGTAAAAACGGGAATCGTGCAGTATTTTTTCACACCGGTTCCCCTGCTCTCCTCTCAATGAATACTCATCAGGAAAGGTCCAGAAAAGAGTTCGCAGGCTCGATCAGGCAAATCAGGGCGCACGATCGACAATCAATGAGATGAGGTCATGCTTTGTGATAACCCCGGTCACGATCCCGGCCTCCATGACCAGAACCGCATGGTTGTTCTGGAGGATCCTGACCACGGTATCGACATCCATCCCCGGAGGAACCGTTGGGAACCCCGGTTCCATGAAATTTTTTACGGCAACCCCGACTGCCCGGTGTGCACTCTGCTCCTCAATAACACTCACAATAGCAGATTCGGAGATGCAGCCGACCGGCACCCCGTCTTCGATGACCGGGATCTGGGAGATGTTGTTCAGGTTCATGATCTCGAGTGCCCGCGTGACGGGCTCAGAAGCCTGGACTGAAAAGACAGGGGTATGCATGACATGTGCAGCGGTCATCCGGGACTTTTCAGCGGTGTTCAGGACATGCACAATCTTTTTGAGCGTGCTCGTCCTCGGGTCCACACTCCCGGCCTCGATCCGGGCGACCATCGACTGGCTGATCCCTGCCCTTTCTGCCAGCTCGGTCTGGCGAATCCCGAGCCGCTCTCTGCGTCCTCTCAGTTCATCAGGAGTAGGGATGTGCATTGATATTACTCTGGGATATATGACACGTTAATACTATGCTGTACGAATCAAAAAGCGGTTCAGATCCTGAAACGAGTGGGAGGAGTAAGCCCCCTTCTGTTTCAATGCGGCATTCAGCTACGCGCCATACCCGGGTAATGCCTGGACGCCACCGTACCCTGTTCTGGCTTGCACCCGCAGGGGTTCGCCGTTTCATCGCATCCTGCCCTTCAGCTCAGCGGGTTATCTTGCGCCGTTTCCGGTTGCGTCTCGCCCGTGAAGGCTCGGCCGTATCATCGCTCGGGGCAGGCCGTGTCGTTTCTGTGCCATTGCCGTGACTCTCGCCACCCATACTTGCGTATGGCTGCGTGTCCAGGTGGTGGGGGGACTTTCCTCAGCAGCCATCAGAGGCCACCGTCAGCCGCACACTCCCTCTCATATAAATATGGGGCTCTGCATTATTTACTCTTGATGGATCTCCTTACTGCAGAAGAGGGTGCCTGTGCCGTCCGGCTCGCCCGATCGGTGCTCGAACAAAAGATTGGCGGCACGACCTTCTCCCCCATTCCCCTTGCCCCGATCTTTCATGAAAAGCGGGGGGTATTTGTCACCCTTACCGAGAACGGTGAATTGAGGGGCTGTATCGGGTTTCCCTATCCCACCTTCCCGCTTGGAGAAGCAATACAGGAAGCTGCCATCTCGGCAGCCCTCCAGGATCCCCGGTTTCCCTCCGTCCGTGCCACTGAACTCCCGTGCATCAGAGTCGAGGTGACCGTGCTCTCCGTCCCCGAACTCCTGGTCGCTGACTCTGCCGACCGCCCGGGAGCAGTGGTCATCGGGAAACACGGCCTCATCGTCAGGGGCTACGGGAGAAGCGGGCTCCTCCTCCCCCAGGTCCCGGTCGAGTGGAACTGGGACAGCCGGGAGTTCCTGGACCATACCTGCATGAAGGCGGGACTTCCCCGGGGGTGCTGGAAGGAGGACTGCGTGGAGTTCTTCACCTTCGAAGGGCAGATCTTTCACGAAGAGTGAATAATGAAAAGAGCAGGGGGGATTCAACCGCCCTGCCCGGCTGAATCCCCGGGTCGGCTCATGCCTGCCGGATGAATCCTCTCTCCCTGATAGTGAGGGATTACGGGTGTAACCTCTCTCCAGTGACACGACAGCTCCAGTCAGGTGAATTTCCCTGTCATACATTATGCCAGAATCCATGGGTAGTTTCAGACGTGATGTTCGAGCCAACTGTATGGTTTCATACTTTAACTGGCAGGATCAGGAACTGTATTAAACATCGCCTCCCAGATCAGGAGCATGGCAGACCTTCTCCGTACCGTGACCTCTTCAGACAAACGGAGAAACCTTATCGTGATGCTTGATTCAGGGCCGCGGTCATGGGATCAGATAAGGGATACCCTCCAGGTCACCTCCACCGGGATGCTCCCGCAAATAAAGATCCTCATGGATAAGGGCCTTGTCCGGAAGGAGAAGAATCGGTATTGCCTGACCGACATCGGGTAAACGGTTGCTCACTCCCTCGTCCCGCTCGTCAGGGTCACTGATGTGTTCGATAACCTGGAGGGCTATCTCTCGGACCATGACTTTTCGGTGCTCCCCGCTTCGTTCCGTCACTGTATTGGAGACATCGCGGGGGTCCGGGTCACCGAGGTCGAAACAGCCGAAGTCTTCGAGCCCCACCAAACACTCATCGACAATCTCGCCAATGCGCAATGGGTCTTCGGGATAGTACCTGTTCTGTATCCTTCTCATTCGACATTCTTTATCGATCTCGCGAGGGGAGGGATGGAGGTTTCGATCGTGATGACCAGGCTCATCTTCAACCGGGTCAGGGATGAATCCCTGGATGAACTTAACGAGGGATTGAAACTGCCAAATTTACACTTGTATGTATCAGATGAAGATATCCGGTTTGG
>MVZQ01000118.1 GCA_002068435.1 Euryarchaeota archaeon ADurb.BinA087
CAATCACGGCAGAAGATAGATTGTCAGATAACTACTAAAATTGTTTGGTATGGTGGCGGCCGGGCATTTTTCAGCATCGGAATGCAGCGATTGTTCCGCCATCGCTCTCTCCGCATTATCTGCTGTTGCCGGGCCGGCAGGGTGAAATGGGGAAAAACGATGGATGAATCCGGGGGAGCGCCTGGTCCCTGCAAGAGAGTATTCGCGCCCGTCCTGTCCGGGAGGGAAGTTTTTCCCCTGCTCTCCCCCATGGTTTTAAATTTTCCTTCTCCAATAGTATGTGAAACCTGGTGAAGAGGATGGCGGGTAGGAATAGCCGGCAGGAAAAGACGGGTGATTCCGGGAAGACGGGTGATACCGGAAATGACCGGTCTTATCCCTCCTCCCTCTTCATCAACCGCGAACTCTCCTGGCTCGAATTCAACCGGCGGGTCCTGTCGGAAGCCTGTGCCCCTGTCCACCCGCTCATCGAACGGATCAAGTTCGTCTCCATCTTCTCCAACAACCTCGATGAATTCTTCATGATCCGGGTTGCAGGACTGCAGCGGCAGCTGGAAAGGGGGGTGCTTGAACCTCCTCCTGATGGCATGAGCCCCCAGGACCAGCTGGCAGAGATCCACGGGGTCCTTGAACCAATGCTTGCACAACAGTCTGACCTCTGGGGAAAGGACCTCATCCCGGCTCTGCAGGAGGCGGGGATCCACATCGTCTCCTGCGGGGACCTCCCCCCGGATGACAGGGCAGCGCTCCGCGACTATTTCCAGCGTGAAGTATTTCCCGTCCTCACGCCCCTTGCCCTGGACCCATCCCATCCATTCCCCTTTATCTCGAACCTTTCGCTCAACCTGGCAGTCATTCTGAACTATTCCCCGCGAGGAAAGGATAACTTTGCCCGGGTCAAGGTCCCCACCAACCTCTTTCCCCGTTTGATCCGGGTCCCTGACCAGTCCCGGGGACGTGTTCAGAAAGACGGGATACAGATGGTATTTCTCGAGGATCTCATCGCTGAAAACCTCGATCTGCTCTTCCCCGGCTGCATCGTCAGGGGGGCGTATCCCTTCAGGATCACCCGTGATGCGGACCTCGAGATCGAGGAGGACGAAGCATCAGATCTTCTCACGGCGGTCGAAGAGAGTATCGGCATGCGGAGGACGGGGTCCCCGGTCCGGATTGAGATCACCCCTGAAATGCCTGCCTCTGCCAGCGGGATCATCGGGAGGAAGCTTGGGATCAATTCGGGGATGTTCTACCGGGTGAGAGCTCCCCTCGGGATGGCAGACCTGATGGAACTGACCGGGCTGGATCGCCCTGACCTGAAGGATCCCCCCTTCATCCCTTCAGTCCCGCCTGGCCTCGGGGAGAATGACGGGATATTCTCCCATATCCGTGACAGGGATGAGCTCCTGCTCCACCCCTACGAGAGCTTCAACCCGGTCATCACCCTGCTGCGGCAGGCAGCCAATGACCCTGCCGTACTCGCCATCAAGATCACGCTCTACCGTGTCGGGAGGAATTCACCGATCGTCAATGCCCTTCTTGAAGCCCGGGAGAATGGCAAGGTGGTGGCAGCCTTGATCGAGCTCAAGGCCCGGTTTGACGAGGAGAACAATATCGGCTGGGCACGGGCACTTGAGAGAGCGGGGGTACATGTGGTCTATGGCCTTCCCGGCCTCAAAGTGCATGCCAAGATCTGCATGATCGTGCGGCGGGAGCAGGACGGCCTCCGTACCTATGTCCATATGAGTACCGGGAATTATAACGCGGGATCTGCCAGGGTGTACACGGACCTCGGCATGTTCACCGCCGATCCCGCTGTCGCTGCCGATGCTGCTGACCTGTTCAATAGCCTGACCGGCGGTGCCACACTGCTGGAATACCGGAAACTGCTCGTTGCGCCTCATACCCTCCGCCAGGGGATCCTCTCCCGGATCGAGCGGGAGACCAAGCGGCACCGGGAGCATGGTGACGGATGCATCATATTCAAGATGAATGCCCTCGTTGACCGGGACTGTATTGTCGCCCTCTACCGAGCCTCAGAGGCAGGAGTCCGGGTCATGCTCCAGGTCCGGGGCATCTGCTGTCTGCGGCCTGGCATCAGCGGGGTGAGTGAAACGATCACCGTCACCTCGCTCGTGGGCAGGTTCCTTGAACATACCCGCCTGTACTATTTCAGGAATGGGGGAGAGGAGGAGGTGCTGCTCGGATCAGCTGACCTGATGCCCCGGAATCTTGACCGGAGGGTTGAGATCCTCTTTCCGGTCAGGGACCGGAGCCTTGCGGCATGGCTGATGAAGACGATCATTCCCGTGCATCTCGGAGATAATGTCAAGAACCGGGTGCTCAATCCTGATGGAGCCTATACCCCCCTGCTGCCCGAACCAGGACAGCCGATCCTGAATGCCCAGGAATGGTGCCTGCTCACCAGAAACGGATGGGAGGAAGAGAAGAGGAATGCAGGCAAAAAGACCTGATCCAGGCAGCAAGCCCTTCGGTCCCTACGGAATGGAACATATCAGGAAGGGATATACATCCTTGAAAAAGGAGGTGAGAGGGCATCGGCCGGGGACGATGCCACCCATATCCACCGCATGAGGGTTGCCTCACGCCGCCTCCGTGCTGCACCGCCGATCTTTTCATCATGCCTCCCGAAAAAGGCCTATAGCAGGTAGTTTCGTGCCGTAAAGAAGATCACAAGATCCCTTGGAAGGGCCCGCGACCTCGAAGTCCAGATTGCATTTACTCGGGGAACACATGAGGAACAGGTCATCATGTGCACGTCATTCCCTTCCCGGCACTGTTCCGGGCACTGTGCAGGGGTACTCCGGCACCTGCCGGTCGTGCAGAATTGCCCGCATAACGCCAGTTTTACAGAATGGCAAAAGGATATGTTTTTGAAACGCACAATCACTCTTATTGCAGTCCGAATGGAGGAAGGCGACATGATCGTACTCGGGATCGATCCGGGTCTCGCCACTGTGGGATATGGCGTCCTCGAGTCCAGGGACGGGAGGGTCAAGACCGTTCTTGCGTATGACTGCATCAGGACTTCGGGAAAGGACAGCACCACCCCCCAGCGGCTGGAAGAGATTTTCAGCCGGATCTGCAGCCTGATTTCGGAGCATCAACCCGGGTGGATCGCCCTCGAGAAACTCTTTTTTTCAAAGAACGTGACTTCAGCGCTGGGGGTTGCCGAGGTGAGGGGGGTGATCCTGCTTGCCGCAGAGCAGCACCGGGTGAAGGTTGCCGAGTATACCCCAAACCAGGTAAAACTGGCGATCACCGGTTCAGGGAGGGCAGACAAGCGGCAGATGCAGGAGATGATCTGCCGTCTCCTCGCCCTCCCCGGAATACCAAAACCAGACGATGTGGCTGACGGTCTCTGCTTAGCCCTGTGCCATCTCCACGTGGTGAGGGAGCCATGATCTCCCTCCTCTCCGGCACGTTCCTCTGGTGCAGTGAGAACACGGTGGTCATCGATGTGCATGGGATCGGATTTGAAGTCACCATGACGGATGCGGCGGTCAGGGACCTTGCCGGCACCACCACGCCCGTAAAGATCCATACCCATCTTGCCGTCCGTGACGGGGAACCTGTGCTCTATGGGTTTCTCACCCGGTCAGAGGTGGAGATGTTTCTCCTCCTGATCCAGGTCAACCGGGTGGGACCCGCCCTTGCCTTGAGAATACTCTCCCAGATCAGCATCCCTGATCTGGCCGGGGCAATCCTTGACGGTGATGAGGCTGTCCTCTCGAGGATCTCCGGGATCGGGTCCAAGAGTGCAAAGCGTCTCATCCTGGAGCTCGGTGACAAGATGAAGAAGCGGGCTGCTCTGTTCGTGACCGGTCTCCCGTCAGGCGGCGATCCTGTCCGGAGGGATGCGGAAAGTGCCCTTGTAGCGCTGGGATTCTCGCACAAGGAGGCTGTGGCCTCTGTTGAGGCCGTGCTCCGCGGGAATAGCAGATCCTCTGACGTTGCAGCGGTCGTGCGGGCCGCGCTCTCCCTTCTCCGGGAGGGATCATGAGGGAAGAAGCGCTCATCGCTGCCACGATGGAAGAGGAGGACCGGGATGAGGAGGGGATCAGGCCTGAAACGCTCGCCGAATTCATCGGGCAGGCGCAACTGAGGGAATCCCTGTCGATTGCCATTGCCGCCGCGAAGAAGCGGGGGGTCCCGCTCGACCACCTGCTCTTCTCGGGCCCTCCAGGTCTCGGGAAGACCACCCTTGCCCATATCATTGCCCGGGAGATGGGGGCAGCCATCCACTGCACCAGCGGCCCGGTCCTTGAAAAGGCCGGGGATCTCGCTGCGATCCTCACCCTCGTTTCTGAAGGGGACCTCCTTTTTATCGACGAGATCCACCGGCTCCCCACGGTTGTCGAAGAGATCCTGTATCCTGCCATGGAGGACTTCCGGATCGATGTGATGATCGGTGAGGGGCCCAGCGCCCGCTCCATCCGGATCGATCTGGCCCCGTTCACCCTGATCGGCGCGACAACACGGGTCGGGCAGCTCGGGTCACCGTTCCGGGACCGGTTCGGCATGATCTTCCGGCTCAATGCGTATTCCTGCGAAGAGCTGGCAGCGATCGTCAGGAGGAGTGCACGGATCCTGGCACTCCCGATCACGGAGAGCGGCTCACGGGAGATCGCTGCAAGGAGCCGCGGCACTCCCCGGATAGCAAACCGCCTTCTGCGAAGGGTGGGGGATTACGCCCTGGTCAGGGGTGACGGCAGGATCGATGAGGATCTTGCCGATCAGGCGCTCACCATGCTCGGGGTGGACCGGACCGGGCTCGATGAAATTGACCGGCGGATCCTCAGGGTGATCGTCGAGGATTTCGGAGGAGGGCCGGTCGGGATCAAGACGATAGCCATCTCGATAGGGGAGGATGTGCGCACGATCGAGGAGGTCTATGAGCCGTATCTCATCCAGTCAGGATTTATCAAGCGTACTCCGCAGGGAAGGGAGGCCACCCCGGCGGCAAGGAGCCATATCCAGCCGGCATGGTGGTGAATTTTTGGTATCTCCCCAAAATTTGATGAGATAGCCCGCAGAACTCTAGGGGATGATCCCTTTCACCGGCCTTGAG
>MVZQ01000119.1 GCA_002068435.1 Euryarchaeota archaeon ADurb.BinA087
AACAAAATCGTCACCGATCCTGAGTGCAGCCTCCTCCCGGCTCATTCCGGATTCCAGCTCCCTGATGCGGGCTGCAATCCCGCGGATTCCAAGGAGTGCCTCCACCCTGTCTGCAAGGTCACTGGCGATAGGAATCTCAACTCTCGTCCGGGGATCGATCCCCACTGCCCGGGCACGGGTGGCTACCTCCAGGGCTGCTGCTAATCCGTCCTGAAGGCTCTTTTCATACGATTCCATCATCCCGGATCGCTGCACCGCCATTTCAAACTCCTGAGGTTCTGTTTCGTATCCGGAACGCAAAAAGTGAATCGATCCAGTTCACGGTTCCTCTTCCTCTCTTTCAAGCGCCTGCATCATCCCTATTACTCCGGGTTCACCCATCCCCCAGAGAGTAAGCGAAGCGCATTCTCGGAGATCCGGATCGTGGCTGGCATATGCTTCCTTCAACCGTTCAATGGCAGCGGGGCCTATGCGGCAGAGTGCTGCCGAAAGAAAACCTCTCAATGAGGGGTCAGCGCTCTTCATCGCCAAAAGAAGGGGATCGACGGCTTCCCCACCCATATGGCCGAGCGCTGCAGAAGCATAGCGACGGAATTCCGTGTCCTGGGTTCCTTTCAGCGCGGTGATCAGCGGCTCAATTGCCGGCTGACCGATCCGGGCGAGGGTGACAGCAGCATACCATCGGAAGTCCTTACTTCCCTCACGCTCCATTGCCCTGATCAACGGTTCAACGGCAGGCTGACCGGAAGCTGAAAGGCTTTTGACTGCTTTGATGCGGATATTTCGATCCGGATCGGCAAGTGCTTTAATATCCCTGGAAATTTCCATTTTCATACGCATGTCCTCCACACCGGCAATTCCTGATGAGCGTGAACAATAATCAGTCACGAGGAACCTGATGGTTCCTTTGTTGAAAAACCTGGTGGCCCTTCCACGCCATTCCTCGAAGCCTGCCGGTTCTGCCGGGCGATCACCTCATTGACAATCGACTGGAGGACCGGCCTTATTGCAGGATCTGCGGCATCAATGGCAGAAGTAAGTGCACTGACGGCCTCGGGCTCACCCGATCCGGCAAGAGCCAGGGCAGCTCCCTCAAGACTCCTCCTTTCGTGAGAACGCAAGGCATTGACGAGCGGATGATACGACAACTCCCCCAGCCGCGAGAGGGCTGCAATAACATCCTGCCATACCTCATCTACAGGATCGCCGAGAGCCTGGATCAGTGCCTCAACTGCGTCTGGATCCCGGATGGTGCCAAGGGCTGCAGCTGCCCCCCGGCGAATCTCAATAGTGCCATTCAGGAGGGCCTTGGTGAGAGGTGCCACTGCGCCAGAACCGAGCAGTCCAAGTGCATAAGCAGCCCGGCTCCTGACAAACCGATCCTCATCACCAAGCAGATCCACGAGTGGCTCAGCAGCCTGTAGATCTCCTATTTCCCCGAGGGTCACAGCCGCTTTCCACCTGACATCCTCATCAGGGTTTTTCAGGGCCTGTATCAGATGTGGGACTGCGGGTGCACCAATCTTGCCAAGTGCCTCTGCCGCTTTCCACCGAATCCCACTGTATTGATCTCCTGTCAGTGCATCCATCAGGGCTCCGGTTGCTGAAGCATCACCAATGTTCCCTAGGGCTTCCGCAGCTTGATACTGGACGGCCTGATCCCGGTTTTTGAGCGCCCTGATAAGACCAGGGATATCACGGCGTTCACTCATAGTTTTCACGCTGGCAAAAGAGGGGATCCGGCTTTTCCGGCCCTGCATACCTCTGGTGCTGCCTTCATTGAGCCCGGCACTGAATGCGGCATCGGTCACTTTATTGATAATCTGCTCCTGCTCTTTTTTCATAAGATCGGTTATCGCGCCCAGTACCAGCGCTATGATGATAAACATCATCGCCCTGAGGAGAGCCACGGTATCAATGAATCCACTCGAATAATAGGTCCCGGCAAGATGGGCAGTTCCAAGAATCATCGCGACAACAACCGCCCGCTTACCGTACCAAACCGCGGCAAGGACAACCGGGATATAAAAAAAATGGGAAAATGCAACAGATATACCCAGATACCAGTGCAGCACTATCTCGAGAAGGATGGAAATCACAACAAGGATCACGAGGACGGGCATCCGGTAATTTCTGAAGCTTTCCCTTCTGATGTCCGAAAAGGCCATATCAGGAAGATTGTTGTATAAATTGAAATTTAAAGGTGCTCATTGAGGGAAAATGGCGAGCCAGAGGGCATTCCTGGAATCAGGATCAGTTCCCTCTGTCCCTGATCAATGGGAATCCGGTCCCGTTAAGATCCTTCTATCGCACTATTGATACACTCTTCTGTTGTGCCGATCCGGACGGCAGCCCCGCACATATTGGGGACATAGGCCAAGGCTTTTCCGGAATTTACCATGATTGCCCCATATCGTTCAAGGGCGGGGGATACAACCATACAGGTGTCAGCAAAAACCCTCCCCCCACACCGCTCTATGCAGGCAACAGCATCAGTTGATTTCTCGATTACCTTGCGGGAGGCAAATACATACAGGGGCCGGGTCACCCTTCTGCCTTCGAGGAGCCCGGCTATCTCAGTAAGTTCCTCCGGTGAGCAGTGAGGGCAGCCGAGCGCCACCGCATCGACTGTGATATGGTTCATCAGGGAAAGTATCTCCTCTGGCTCAACAGATAACACCTCAAGGCTCCCCACATCATATTCAAAGATACGGGCTTCAGGAGTAATTCCCTCTACGTGGAAAAGCGCAACTGCACCGGATGCGGCCATTGCAGCACCCAGTGCCTTGAGGTGGTCCCTTTTTGGCCGGATTCCTTGTAAGTAGGGGATTTTATCCCCTACTTCCCTTCCGGCAAAATAGCCAAGTGCGCCATAAAGAGCACTCTCCTCCCAGTTGGTTGCGCGGTCGATCCTGATAACAATCTGTGGTTTCCGTTCTTCAACGCGGTGGAGGCCGTATTCAGGTGTTTTTCCAATGATCGCTGCTGCAAGGGCCGAGGGCCCTCCTTCACGGTTGGTCCGTGCCCCGATGACCGAATTTGCATAGGCAACTGCAGAGGACTCCGACCATGCGAGATGATCCCCGAACCGGGTCTGGTAGATATAATACGGCGTGCAGGTGCATTCCAACTTGATGCCAAGCCGTGCATACGCGTTGATCACATCTTCCTGTTTTCCGGCAAAAGCCTGACCGATTTCCATCTCGCGCCAGCGGACCCGATCCATCCCTACCGGGTTGAGAATCGTTGGTACTGATACGCGGGCATCGAGGGTGGAAAGCCATTCAAGGCCGGCCTCGCCAATCGTCTTATAGGAAGCCCCGCTCACCTGGGCACTCCTGATAGGAACCAGCCTGTCTGCGGAAAACACCTTGCCGAGAGCAACAAGGATCTCCATCATCTGCTGACGGGTCTCGCCTGATTCTCCGGCAAGGATTGCTTCTTCCTCGGCAAGCAAGTGCATAGTAGTACCTCAGTCCCATCCGGCTCTTCTGAATTCATCTTCTCTGCCCAACGGCATCGTGGCATCGATGCCTACCTTGACATTTGTGCCATCCTCTGCCTGGCAGGGATCAAGCGATGATCCCCTGGCACCTGGGATCACAAGCAGGCTTTTATCTCCCCTGACCCGTGTCGCAATGGCAAACTCTACATCCTGGATATCATAAGGATTGATATCCGTGTCTACCACCACTACGTGCTTGAGGGAGGTATGGGATGCAAGGGCTGCAAGGATTGCATTTTTACCATCTCCCTGTGTCTGTTTCCGGATCTGGATGACCGCATGAAAGTAGCCACAACCCCCTGTTGTGAGAACCACGTTCTTCACCTCTGTCACTCCTCCCACAGCGCGGTAAATGGAGGGTTCGTAGGGTGCACCCATGAGCATCTTGTGTTCGTTACCGCCAGGGAGAATTCCATGATAAATAAAGTCCTTTTTCAGATGCATCCCGGTAAATTCAATCACGGGTTGTTCACGCACGAGGTCATAGGTCCCCGTAATATCGACAAAAGGACCTTCCATTGTCGTTTCGTTTCCGATAGAGCCTTCAAGCACGATCTCCGCATCAGGGACCAGCACCCCGTTCGGGCACCGGTATACCGGTATCTCTCCCCCGAGCAGTTCTGCAGCATAAGAGAGCTCTTTTCCCTTCGGTACACGGGTACAACTGGCAATGGTGACGATCGGATGGACCCCGATGGCAACAGCAACGGGCAATCTGTCACCCCTCTCCACAGCCATCTTGTGAAGAGTATAGGTATGACGCCCTTCGACGAGCCGTGCTGCAACCCGCTTCTCGTCCAGGACCAGCATCCGGTGAATAGAGGCATTTTCGGTATCACCATACCGGGAAAACACAATTCCCGCCGTGATATACTTCCCTGCATCCTGGGGAAAATGTTTCATAACGGGGATCTTCTGAAGGTTTGGTGTGGACATCGGGAGATTTCCTTCACAGACCACATTACCCTGGAACTCCGCCAAAGATAGCCTTCGCACCAAATCATTCTCAGGTATATTGAGGGCTTGGGAGAGCGCGTTTCTGGTTGCTGTTACGTTCATCACTCCCCGCTTTCCTTCAAGGTCATGAAAGAAAAGCAGCCGGTCAGTCCCATGTGCCAGCCTGCACGCTTCATAATCCGCAGCTACCGGATTTTCATAATCAATGACGCCCCCGCACTCCCTCATCTGGTCGATAAAGCCCCTCATCCCAGCCCTCTCTTCCATATCAATACCTCCGGCTTCTTTACCTTCAGCTTAGCGATGCTGGCTTATTAAAAATCCGGGGAGATTCTTTGGAAAAGAGGATTATTCCAATATCCTGGCATTCATCCCTTTGGGGGAGCATAGAACCGGAAGCGAAATGCAGTATCTTCAAGATCCTTGGCTGAATCAGAATCAAGGTCGTTCCTGGCAGCTCTTACGATAGCATTGAGGATATTGGTCTGGCGGAGCACATCATAGTTCCCCGAAGGGGTTTCGTTGAGAAAGTCGAGAAGGTCATTCACACCCTTC
>MVZQ01000120.1 GCA_002068435.1 Euryarchaeota archaeon ADurb.BinA087
ACGGTAACGAACTCGACCGGAGATGAAGTAGGCACCGATACAACCGATGTGAACGGATTCTGGGAAGTCTGCGACCTGATCCAGGGTGAGTATAACATCAGCGAGACGATGCAGCCCGGCTGGGTCGCCGTGACTCCAGCGACAGGGATACAACCCGTCACGCTGGTGGACCAGGACATCCAGAACCTCAACTTCACGAACAGGAGAAGCCTGTGTCTGAGCGGGTATAAACTGGACGAGAACAATGGTCCGCAGTCCGGCTGGGAGATCACGGTAACGAACTCGACGGGAGATGCAGTTGGCACCGATACGACCGATGTGAACGGGTATTGGGAAGTCTGTGATCTGGTCCAAGGTGATTATAACGTCAGCGAGACTCTGCAGCCCGGCTGGGTCGCCGTGACTCCAGTGAGTGGTTATCAGGTAGTGACCCTGGTTGACCAGAATGTCGGGAACGTGAACTTCACGAATAAATTAATACCCAAGTATGGCAATATCACCGGAAAAAAAGGTGATCAGAAATGCCCAGAGTGCGGTCTAATGGGATGGCAAATCACTCTTTATAATGCGACAACGGGTGCTATCTATGCGACTGATATTACCGGGGCCGATGGCACCTATGAGTTCCTGAATGTGCCCTATGGAACCTATTGGCTGAACGAGACCCTCATCCTGGGTTGGAAACAAATTACACCAAATGTACTCGTCACCCTGGACGCAGATCATCCGGACTTTGAATACAACTTTATCAATGCCAAGGATGAAACCTGCTGCATCTGTCCGCCAACAGCAAGTTTCACCTATATTAAGAACGGTCAGGAGGTCCAGTTCACTGATACGAGCACCGGACCAAAAGCAGTCCGTTATATCTGGCTCTTTGGTGACGGGACGATGTCGTCAAAGCCGGATCCGGTAAAAATCTTCAGGATGCCAGGGACTTACACTGTCAAACTCTATATCACGTGGGCAGACTGTGATGGGGTCACCTACACATGGAAATCAACCAGTCAGCGCATTAGGGTACCCTGATTTCACTGACTGACGAAATCCATTTTTTTGATCTCTCGATTAAAGGACAGGATGAATGTTGTTATAGATAATCGGATCTCAAACCTCGTGTTGAAGAATAACCTGCCTTGAACTTGAAATGAGATAACGCATCATCAGGAAAGCAAGTCAGGAACCTAGGCCGAGTCGATAAAAAAATTGTTAAAAGCGAGACACTACCTGATTTTTGTCCCTGGTTTTACCGGTTTTTCCGGGGTAAGAAGGGATGCGGTATCCCCGGCCGCAAGGATCATACCATTGCTCTCAATACCAAAAATTTTGGCGGGCTGAAGATTCACCACAACTACCACGTTCTTTTCGGTCATCTCTTCGGGATTATAGAACTGGGCCATCCCGGCAACGATCTGCCGTACCTCTCCCCCGATATCCACCATGAGTTTCAGGAGTTTATTCGATTTCGGCACCTGCTCTGCGGAGATAACTTTTCCCGTCCTTATATCCAGCTTACAGAACTCTTCGAAAGGAACAGTCACTGTTTTTACCATCTTCTTCTCTGCCTCCGCTACCCGATATGCGAGGAGCTTGTCCATTTCACCGATGAAATCATCCTCAAGCTTGGAAAATACCGGCGATGGTACAGGAAGTGGTCCGGCTGCAACATCCTGGATCGCCTCACTGATCCGGTGATTGGCTATTTGGTCACTATTCCCAAGCATCTCCCAGAGCTCCTGTGCCTTATCTGGTATCACCGGTTCAAAGAGAAGTGCCAGTGCCCTTACCAGCACAATACAGTCTTTTACAGCCTGGGCTGCAGCATTACGATCTGTCTTGATCAGTTTCCAGGGGGCATTGGTCTGGATGTAGTTGTTGCCGTAAGCGGCAAGGGTCATCATCGCATCAATGGCCGTCTTGAATTCGTAGTCCCTGATCATGGACTCTACCTGGGACAGAGTATTCCCGATCTCCTCAAGAATATCACTCTGTACAGCGGTATTCGGTATACCCCCAAACTCTTTCCGGGCAAAAAATAACGTCCGGTACGCAAAGTTCCCGAGTGTGTTGACAAGCTCGTTATTGATACGCTCCTGGAACATCTTCCAAGAGAAGTTCAGCTCCTTGGTATGATTGGTATACGCGAGCAGGTAATACCTCAGGTAGTCCGCGGGAAGACCCTTGTCAAGGTAATCATCGTTCGTCCACACTACGTATCCACGTGATTTTGAGAACTTGTGATCATCCACCTTGAGCATTCCTGAAGCCACCACCGCATGGGGGACCCCGTATCCTGCACCCTTCAGGAGTGCCGGCCAGAAGATACAGTGGTGATAGATGATGTCGCCCCCAATGAAATGGGTGACGCGGGTATTCTCCCCACACCAGTATTCCTTCCATGACCTGCCGTTCTTCTCTGCCCATTCTTCGGTAAAAGAGATGTACCCAATAGGGGCATCGACCCAGACATACACCACCAGATCATCCCGTCCTGGGAATTTTACTCCCCAGTCAAGGGTTCTCGTTATGCACCAGTCGTGTAGGTCATCCTTCACCCACCCAAGAGCATAGTTCCGGGCATTAAGGGTCCCTGAAAGTGATTTAAGATGTTCAAGAAGGTAGTCTTTAAATCCGCTCAGTCTGAAAAAAAAGTGCTCCTGGTCCCTTGATTCTGCCCGGGTTCCACATATCGCGCAGGTAGGCTCCTTAATCTCGCCGGGTTCAAGGTGTTTCCCGCATCCCTGGTCACATTCATCTCCCCTGGCAGCGGCTCCGCAATGAGGGCAGAGCCCCTCAACATACCGATCAGGAAGGAACCGCTGACATTTTGTGCAATAGCTTTGCTGAATGACTTTTGAGTATACATGCCCATTTGCAATCAGCCGCTCAACAATCGATCTGGTTCGGCGGTGATTGGCGGGATCATCCGTCATGCCAAAATGATCGAATAGCACATTCATTCTGCGGAACGTCTGGTCAAAGTGGGCATGATACTGTTCAGTCAGTGCCCTGGGGGAAACTCCCGCCTCTTCTGCACTCACAACGATGGGCGTTCCATGGTTATCGGACCCGCAGATAAAAAGTACTTCTTCACCAGTCCGACGTAAATAGCGGACATAAAAGTCAGCAGGAACATAAGTACGGAGGTGGCCGAGGTGGCAGGGGCCATTGGTATAAGGGAGCCCGCAGGTCACGAGGACGGGTCTTGTACTCATCATTATCTCGGTTTGATGATGATGCTATAAATAACGTGATTACTATGCGAAAGCGAGTCTCATTTCTGACCAGGTCATTAGGTTCGGATGGACCCATCACTGATCGCGAAGTCTTGGCAGAATGGGTGAGAGCACGGCGGGGGCGAGAGGCGGACCTCATTACGTATCAGCTTGAGGAAGGTTTGATGCCCCAGATTGAGGCAGGGATCAATACCCCCTGTGCGGGGGGAAAGTTCTATCAGGACCGCTTAATCAGCTCACTCTTCGGAATTGAAGGAAGGGCAATAACGGGAGAACTGGGATGCGATATCCTCCCCATCGTGAAAGATGCCGAAGACCTTGCCTCAATACAAAAAGATCTCTGGTTCGCATTCCCTGCTCCCCGAGAACTCGGATTGAGCAACAGATTTTATCATGATTCTGAAGAGGGTATATCCGCTCTCCTCTCTGTATACCGCGAGATGATGCGTTCGATGCGGGATAAGGGTATTTCAGGCCATATCCTTCATTGCGAAAAACCGGTAAAAGAAGAGTTAGAAACGCTTGCAGGTCGTAAAGTCTTTTTTTTCAGTCACATCGAGACAAAAAAAACATTGGAGATTCTCCTTGAATATCAGGGTACTGTGGCCGTCAGATCATCAGCCCTTGGGCTTATAGAAGATCTCATGGACGAATATGATTTACAGAAGATAATCCTGATCGATGCACGGGAAGAGGATCTCCTTCGAGCCCTCGAGATAAAAGACGCAGAACATCTGATATGTGGGGGGTACTGTCCGGACTCCTGTGACCATTATTGGAAATCAATGGTGGAGAATGCTTCAGTGTTCAGATAGACTCGGCGATATCCACGAACTGCCTGAATTGGGAGCTGCTGCCAAGAAGCATGAACCGGATTCTTTCAAGGAGTGAAAAGTGAAACGATCCTCCGGCAGCGTTCGGGTGTCCTCCTCCATCGTATTGTCGTGCAATGATATGGCTTATTGGTGGAACCGTTCTGAGAGAGAACCGGCCATCCTTGGAAATAAGTACTTCGATATCGGTCGATAGTTCCTTTCTCATCCGGGCAGCGGTCTCACTGGGGTATCCAAAGAGCGGGGAGAAAGCGATACGGTATTTCTCTCCCATGAGTGTTGCTTTTCGAATGCTCTTCGCCATTTTCTCCTCCATGTCTCCCACGATTTCCCGGTATTCCTTTTCAATGTAATCATCAGTGAGAATGCCTTCTGCCAGACGGTCACGGACATAATCCCTGTTCTTTTTCCGTTGCAGGACGATACCCAGCATCGCTGATCGGGGGTCTTCATGCTTCCAGAGGTCATAGTCGCAGACAACCCGGGCGATCTCTGCTGCGGTTTCATCGCCAGGAAGCAGATCCCTGGCACAGATACCACACCCGCAGGTCGATGTGTCGAGCGTGAGCAGATCACAGAACTCTTCTATTTGGTCTCTCTCATCAGCTGACCACCGATGATGATCACGCCATTGTATCCGCCAGCCGGCTTCAAATACGCTCCGGATACGTTGTTCAATTCCTTTTTGATACCCAAGATCGCTGATGGAGAGAATTGTCCCCTTCCCCTCTGCAGAGGCTAATGCATCGAGCGCCTGGGGAAAGTTGCCAACCGAGCAGAAGATACTCGTGATCGTCCCATGCCGCATCCTGTGAATTGCATCGCTGCCAATGGCATCAAGATCGTTATGAGTAAGGTGCACGAGGGTTGATCTCCTTGATTTGAGCAGATTGGTTACCCGCTCCTCAAATCCCCCGCCAGCACCGCCT
>MVZQ01000121.1 GCA_002068435.1 Euryarchaeota archaeon ADurb.BinA087
AATGCCGGCCTCGTTGCAGGTCCGGACTGCATCAGGGACATCCGGCCGTACTTCGTCGCGGATACCCACATACCCATCCCAGGTCAGGGGAGGAGGATCGGATCCATCGGCGGGCAGCATAGTGTGCGCAAACGCGAGGGTCCGCATCGCCCGGCCGGCGAGCGCCTGGATATGAGAGAGGTCTGGCGTGGGATTGCACTGCTTGGCAACAATCTCGGGTGCACCTTTACCCAGGAGGAACGAGGTATTCTGAAGGGAGACTATGGTCGACATCTGCTTCTTGTTTGAATCAAAAAGCTCCTGGGTGACCGGGGGGTGAAGGGCCCTGATATCCTGGTAGGAGAGCCCGGCCCGGTGGAGCCATCGGAGGAGGGCAGCTTCGGTTGAATTGCCCACCGTCACGAGCCTCCCTTCCCGGGACTCTAGATCGGCGGTGCTGTTGACCGCGGCGTTCAGGGTGACCCAGCCGTTCGGTGTGGTGGGGATCCCAGGCTGGAGATCCGGAAATTCAACCGATGATGCCACGACGTCCATCTGGTTCATGGTCAGGGTGCCGGTCTTATCAGTGCAGATGACCGTGACCGAGCCGACGGTCTCGCACGCGATGAGGCGGCGGACGAGGCTGAATGCCCGGGTCATCTTCCGCATCGTGAGCGCCAGGGAGACCGTGACGCTGACCGGGAGGCCTTCGGGGACCGAGACGACGATAATGATCACCGCAAACATGAAGCTGTCCAGGACATAGTGGGCGATCGCTGCCGGACTCTCTGTGAAGACACCAGTGAACAGCCCCTCGATCATCAGGGTTGCGATGATCAGCCCCGCCATCAGGTACCCGAATTTGCTGACCAGTCCCGCGAGACGGCGGAGTTTCAGCTGCAGCGGGGTCTCGGGGCGGGACCCCTCAGCGAGATCCGCGGCGATCCGGCCCATTTGGGTTGCATCCCCTACTGCGCCAATGATCATTTTCCCCCGGCCGGCAGTGACCAGGGTCCCTTTCAGGACAACTTCCTCGACTGTTTTTCCAAGCGGCTCGCTCTCACCGGTAAATGCGGATTCGTCCACCTCGAAATTCGATGCCTGGTGGAGATACCCGTCTGCCGGGACCACGTCACCGGCTTCCAGGAGGACCAGGTCTCCCACGACAAGGTCCCGCATCGGAACCGTAACAGCATGGTCATCCCGGATCACTTTGATCCCCGTATCTTCCCTCATCGCATTCAGGGCTTCGAATTCCCGGTTGCTCCGGTACTCGGTGAAAAACGAGATGCCGGTCGCGAGCAGGACAGCCATCACGATCCCGATGGTATCGATGAGGCTTCCTCCCTCAATGACTGCGACGATCGCCGAGATGAAGACCGCGACGAGTAAAATACGGATGATCGGGTCGTTGAACTTCGAGAGGAATTGTATCCACAGGGGTGTTCGTCTCGGGGGAGTCAGCTCGTTCCTGCCGTGCTGTTCCCTCATGGTGAGAACAGATTCAGAAGAGAGCCCATGGGTACGGGCAGATTCTGGGAGGTCCCGGAAGGGGATCATTTCAGCAGCTATTATCCCTGAATGTTTTTCATCCTTTGGGCAGAACACCAGCGGAGAGAACCGTGGAGGAAATAGCTATAATGTATCATCGGGCATAGTATTCTCGAAATGTCCTACCTGTTCGAGATTGCGATCATCCTCATCCTCATCGTTCTCAACGGTATTTTTGCACAGACCTTGATTCGATTGTTGGTATGGTTTCCGTCAAAAACGTCCTTTCCAGGATGGCGGAAAAGGGCTCGCCTGATATCCAGGGAGCAGTAACAAAGCCATTCTTTGTGTCTGAAACCATCTCGGTCCTGAAGCTCCTCGAATCCTTCAAGGAGACTGGGATTCACAGCGCTCTGGTTACGGATAAATACGGCAGTATACAGGGACTTGTCACCCTGCATGATATTCTCGAGGCTATCGTGGGGGATGTCAGGACTGCTGGTGAACCCGTGGAGATACCGATCGTGGTCAGAGAGGAGGGATTATGGCTGATCGATGGGAGCACCCCTGTGGAAGACATCAAGGAGATATTAACGGTCGAGGCATTTCAGGGGGAAGAAGAGAGGCAGCACCATACGATTGCTTGATTGATAATGTACATCCTGAACCGGATCCCCAGGACCGGCGATCATGTCGACCTCGAAGGGAAGCGCTATGAAGTGGTTGATATGGATGGGAACCGGGTAGACAAGGTGATGGTCATGCGTATTCCTACTGATCCCCTAAAATGACCATTATTAAAGATCCGATGCATGCCGCGGGTCAATTCGGTATAAAAACTGCCTTACACATTTTCAACGGCATTTCTGCGCGAGCACAAAAATAACGGATTTATGGGCTCCGTTGAGAACCCGGCTGGGGCTTTTCCGGCCTTAATCTTGGACCGTGAACTATCCACGGGCTATCGCGTAATTTCAATCCCCACCTCATTCCTACGCATAAATCCCGGAGTATAGGGCGCATTATAGCGCATTAAAAACGGTGTTCCCATGATAGTAATTTTTGCCTCTTCGAGTTTTTTTAGGAGCCGCTCACGAACCCGGGAGACGTCACTCGCCAAGGCCTTTCCGCTGAACCGGATGACCGCCAGTTCCCTTGGGGGGATTTCCTGGATGCGAATCCGGGTATCAACTGGTTCGGGCACTTCCTTCATCCTGTAAGCCGCCGGCAGCACAAATGACATCGCGTTCGTCTCTGAAATCACAGGAGTTGTCATGGCAATCTTCTCGGGAGTTATGACCGGGGAGGTCATGGGCACTTTCGTTCCGGAACGGTTATTCCCCGTGATATACCGAAAGAGTATCCAGAAGTTTTCATTTTCATTCGGGCCAGTAACTGTGGCAAGGATTATGGAAGGATACCTCCGGAACTCCACCTCTCCTGCACTCCCACTTTCTTCATACCGGATTGTCTCGGTCATGATTCCTCCATCACAGGGGTAATTATCTTAGATTATATAATTTCGCACATGGCAATCTCCTGTAATTAGGCCGGAGAGAATTAATGTGGCACGAGGGCACATGCCCCAATGGAGATCAGATATTGTTCGGCCTTTTGGATCAGCTGTTGGCGTTTCTCTTCAGGCATGCGGGTGATATAGGTGATGAAGGGGGCCATGCGTGGATTATGCTCAAAAAGATCTCGATGGACATAGAGGAAGCGCCAGTAGAGTGCATCCCAGAGTTCACCCCAGGGACCTTTCTGATAATCACTCATTTTCAGAATATACCTGGATCCTGAAATGTAAGGTTTGGAACTCATCATACCCCCATCTGCAAACTGGCTCATGCCGTAGACATTGGGTACCATCACCCAGTCGTAGGCATCGATAAAGAGCTCAGAGAACCAGTCATAGACCCGGCCAGGATGGAATCCGGCAAGGAGCATGATGTTTCCAAGCACCATGAGCCGCTCGATGTGGTGGCAGTAGGCGGTAGCGAGGACACGCCTGATTGTGGTATCGACGGGTTCGATCCCCGTTGAAGCATCCCAGAAGCAGGGAGGTACCGGATGGGTCTGCTTCAGAATATTGAAAGCCTGCTCCTTTTTTCCCGCCAAGAGATACACCGCCCTGATAAATTCCCTCCAGCCAATAATCTGGCGGATGAATCCTTCGAGGGATTCGAGGGGGACC
The DNA here is from genome assembly GCA_002068435.1 of Euryarchaeota archaeon ADurb.BinA087. Classification (GTDB taxonomy): domain Archaea; phylum Halobacteriota; class Methanomicrobia; order Methanomicrobiales; family Methanospirillaceae; genus UBA9949. The sequence continues at coordinate 3,665 of MVZQ01000121.1, forward strand.
TCGTGATCCTTTGCATACGCAAGCGTGGCTGCGACCACATTTCCAGGGGTGAGAAGCCCGATATTAAGCAGCGGACTGAGTACAGAGTGAAAAAGGACTGGTTCATTCCGGTGGATCGCATCTTCATATCGTCCGAAGAAGGCCAGCCGGTTCACGAGAAAATCCTCAAACCAGCGGTTCGCATCCCCGAAGGTCACCGGCCAGAAAAAAGGGATCACGTTGCCATAGGCATCCGGGAAATGATCTTTCACATAGCTGGTGGCTTCGTGTACATACTCGTTCTCAGCAGGATGCCAGACAGGAGGTATGGGGAGATCCTTTGGCAGAGGGCTGCGGTTAAGGGTATCAAACGTCCAGCGCTTTCCAACCGGATTCCCTGCATCGAACAGGCCTTTTCAATCTCTTCAATCAGGCCGGTTTCCAGCGCAGAGGTGGATTTCTGAAATGCCTTTCCGAGCCAGGTGGACGATAAGGTCCGTACTGGTATCAAGATCTGCTGCTTCGATATATTCGACTCCGAATCCTCCTGCAGCGAGATAGTCGCGGTATCTCCTCATTGAGGCACGGTGTAAGACGATCTTCTGGGCATGAAACTGGAATCGCTTGAAAAACCACGGATCTTCAGCAAGGACCACCGGACGGTCCACAGCCAATGCAGGGCTTTCCACTAAAATCTGGTGGGGATAGACAACCGTCGCTTCATGGCCTGCCGTGAAATCCGCTCTTTTTTTTCGTTGAGAGGTTCTCATTTTTTACCGGGATTCTCCCTCTTTTTTTTGGGCATTTGATGGTTTCAGGTATTTCCAGACATCCCGCCCCCGCTCGATCATGTCGGCAGGCAGGTCTGCAAGCTCAAATGGATACGGCGCAAAGAACGTCTGATCCATCAGGCTGGATTCGTTGAACCGTATCACCCACGAGCGGAGGAGGTCCCGGGATTCAGCGAGAGTGGCATTGCCGTTCTTGTATCGATCTATCAACCTGAGGCAATACGCTTTCTCCTCGCTGGTGACGCGGTTGCTGAAATGTCCGAGAACATGCTGGAGGACATTGATATTGTTGGTATAGCGGGGAACATTTTTGAGCGTAAAGCAGAGCAGCTCATGATACTGAACAAACAGGTCTTCTGGCTCTTTTTTTGACCGCATCGCGACAAGCTGTCCCATTTTGTGCAGATTCTGCTGATGGCATGCCATAAGGATAAGCTTATTGGCCGCGTGAAACCGTGCAAGGGTTTCCCGATCCATGGTCTGCTCCACCTCACGGAATGCTGCATGCGTGAAGATGCCCGTAAGAAAATGGTCACGGATCCGTGCATTAATCAG
>MVZQ01000122.1 GCA_002068435.1 Euryarchaeota archaeon ADurb.BinA087
GGGTCGGTCCCGGCTCATGCATCTGGTAGTCCGGGTGATACCTGGTGAAGTGGACAGGGGTGTCCGGTCCCAGGTGATCGATGATCCAGCGGATCAGAGCCCCGGTCTCATCGGGTGAATCGTTCAGCCCCGGGATGACAAGGGTGACCACCTCGATGTGCATGCCGAGCTCCCGGGCAAGCGTGGCCGCATCGAGAACCGGCTGGAGTTTTGCCCCGCATACCTTCCGGTAGAATGCATCAGAAAAGGCCTTGATGTCCACCCTGAACGCATCGAGAACGGGCCTGATCTCCCTGAGTGCCTCCTCGGTGATATAGCCGTTTGTCACGTATACCGTCCCGAGGCCCTGCTGTTTTGCGAGGAGTCCCATCTCGAGGGGATATTCATGCCAGATCGTCGGTTCGTTGTAGGTCCAGGAGATGCTTGCGCAATGGGCAGAGAGGGCCCTTTGTACCCCTTCCTGGGGGGGCAGATCGGCAAGGATCGTCTCGTAGCCCTGCCGCGAGATGTGCCAGTTCTGGCAATGCTCGCAGTGGAAATTGCACCCGACGCTGCCGAGCGAATACGAGAGCGTCCCGGGCAGGTAATGGTACAGGGGTTTCTTCTCGATGGGGTCGATCGCCTCCGCACTTACCCTGCCAAACGTGGTTGCGTAGAGGATCCCGTTCCGGTTCACCCGGACCCCGCAGATCCCGTGCTTCCCGTCCCTGATATGGCACCGGTGGCTGCAGAGGGAGCAGACCACTTCGAGATCGTCCCCCTTCCGGTACTGCCGCGCTTCGTGCCAGTCTTCCATCAGAGGAGATAACCGGGGAGGTACAAGATAAACATACCGGTGCAAGGAAGCCCTTCCGCTGATCACTCCCCGTTGTTCCAGGGAGGTTCATCCTCCTCTACGACAAAGGAGCCATAGTAGCCACAGCGTTTGCACCGGTATACCTCACCGATACACCCGCCGGCTACCCTGTAGATCTCGATACTCCTGCAGACCGGGCAGCGGATCATCTTCAACAATTATATGTAGCGTATAAAGAAACCATTGGGTGCATGAAGAAGGTCGTTCTCTCGCTGGGCGGATCCGTGCTCATCCCTGCCCTTGAAGAGCACCGGATAGCCCGCTATGCCACGGTGCTGCAGGAGATCGCCGGGTATGCCCGGTTGTATGTGGTGGTCGGTGGCGGCGGGGAGGCCCGGAGATACATCACGGCAGCACGGGAGATCGGCTGCTCGGAAGCCCTGGCTGATGAGATCGGGGTGGCGGTCACCAGGCTGAATGCAATGCTGCTTGCCGGTGCGCTGGGTGAGGCGGCCTGCCCCCTCATTGCAGAGAGCCAGGCTGAGGCGATGGCCTACGGGGCGGGAGAGAAGATCGTCCTGATGGGCGGGGTCACCCCTGCCCAGACCACGGATGCGGTGGCCGCAGTCCTTGCAGAGCGGTGCGGGGCAGACCTGATGGTCAACCTCACCTCGGTGGACGGTATTTACACCGCGGATCCCAGGACCGATCCGGCAGCCGAACGGCTCGACCAGCTCACCCCCGAACGGCTCCTGGAGATCGTGGGGACCGGGTCGCTCAGGGCTGGGGCAAACACGGTGATCGATATGATCGCCGCAAAGGTGATCCAGCGGTCCGGCATCCCGCTGCTCGTCATTGACGGCCGCGACCCGGGCAACCTGTCGCGTGCGCTCCTTTCAGGCACCTATTCCGGGAGCCTGGTCACCAGGGGTGGCGGGAGGCCGCTGCCGGTCACGGGATCGTGAACGGGACAGGTAACTATTTTTGGGTATCTGACCAACCATCTTCCTCATATCAGGGGTAGTAGGGTAGCCTGGTCCATCCTAGAGCGTTTGGGACGCTTTGACGGCAGTTCGAATCTGCCCTACCCCATCTCTTCCCGCCATCGCGCCCATTTTATGGATGTACGGCACCACCTGATCTGCATGGACAGGAAGAACGCCCGCCGGATCCTTGCCCTCCTTGCCGCCCGTTACCCGGACCGGTGGGCCCGGGAACGGTATGCGGCATCCCCTTTCGAAGTGCTGATCACCACCATCCTCTCTGCACAGACCACCGACAAGTCGGTGGATGCCATCAGGGATCAGCTCTTCTCCCGGTTTCCCAGGCCGCAATCTCTTGCAACCGCTGACAGTGCCGAGGTGGAGGAGATCATTCACAGCACCGGATTCTTCCGCATGAAGGCAAAACACATCATTGCCGCATCACGTACTCTCGTCGAGAGGTTCTCAGGAGCGGTCCCTGATACCATGGAGGATCTCCTGACCATTCCCGGGGTGGGCAGGAAGACTGCCAATATCGTGCTGTACCATGCCTTCGGGAAGAATGAAGGGGTGGCGGTGGACACCCACGTGTTCAGGCTCGCAGGGAGGCTCGGATTTTCTGATTCCCGGAATGCTGACGGCATTGAGAGGGATCTGATGCGCCTGTTCCCGGAAAAGGACTGGGGGGCTCTCACCGACATTCTCATCTCCCATGGTAGAGCTGTCTGCACGGCCAGAAAACCTGCCTGCCCGGTCTGCCCGGTCTCACATCTCTGCAGGTATTATCTGGAGGCGGGAAAGGGAGGAGCTGCGGGATAGCTGTTGGCTCTCCATTCCGCTCTATGGTTAAAAACTCTTAGGTTCCCTGAAACTCCCCGGCCTCATGAGAGGCAGGTGAATGATCAGAGAGGATACCAGAGGATTCGTGATATCCCGTCCTCTGGTGTCTTTCAGAACAGGCTCACAAGCTGAAAGATTCCCGTGAAAAAGACATAGCCCATGAGTGCACTTACAGGAATGGTAAGGACCCATGCCCACACGATACGCCGGGCAACGCTCCACCGGACATACCCGCTCCCCTGTGTGGCACCGACCCCCATGATTGATGAGGAGATCACATGGGTGGTACTTACAGGAATGCCAGCGATGGAGGCACCGATAATGGTCGCAGCTCCTGAGGTTTCAGCAGCAAACCCATCAACAGGCCGTAACCGGGTGATATTGTAGCCCATCGTCTTGACAATACGCCATCCCCCGGTAAGGGTGCCCAATGCAATGGCACTGTGGGCTGCCAGAATGACCCATATCGGTACTGGGAGGTTGTTTGGATCCACTGTCGTGCCAAAATATCCGATACTGAACAGGAGCGGGGTGATGATCCCCATCGTCTTCTGGGCATCATTGGTGCCATGGCTGAAACTGTAGGCAGCGGCTGAGAAGAGCTGGAGTCTCCTGAAGTGGCGTTCGGCCACCATCCGCTGGGCACCTTTCGATATCCAGAGCACGCATGACATGAAGAAGAATGCCATGATGAATCCGATGATAGGAGAGAGGACCATGAAGAGGATGACGATGTCGATCGTGCCCATCTTGATCGCGGCCAGTCCCCCTGCTGAGATACCTGCCCCTGCAAGGGCGCCGATCAGGGCATGGGAGGACGAGGTGGGCAGGCCGGAATACCAGGTGATCAGGTTCCATCCGATCGCGCCAAAGAGGGCGGCAAGAATAATATACGGGACGATCACGGGATCAACATACCCGAGATTGATGATCTTGCTGATGGTGCTGGCAACGGCGACCCCGAAGCCGAACGCAGCAATAAAATTGAAGAAGGCTGCAAAGGCTACCGCTTTCTGGGGGGAGAGGACCTTCGTGGAGATTACCGTCGATATCGAGTTTGCAGAGTCATGAAAACCGTTGGTGAAATCAAACGCAAGGGCGATAAAGATGATGAACGCGATGATATCCGGGGTCGGGACCAGCATGGATCAGCACGCTCCCGGCACCACAGGAATAAGAACCACTCCGGCAATTCGTCCCATGGCCTTCATCGGCAGGTGCCCCCCACGTCAGGAATGCCGGATTGCGAGGTCGGAAAGGATGTTTGCCACGTCCTCGCACTTGTCGGTCGCAATCTCCAGGTATTCGTAGATATCCTTGTACTTGATGATGTCCACGGCGCCCTTTGTCTTGAAGAGATCCTTGATCGCATGGGCAAGAACGTCATCGGCGACGTTCTCAAGCCGGTTCACCTCAATGCAGCGTTTTTCGATCTGCATCGGATCTTTGATCGACCGGATGCACTTGACCGCCTGTTCGATCTCGATCACCGAGAGCTGGATCAGCCGGATCAGCTCACGCATGTACGAATCCATCTCGGGTATCTCGTAATAGTCCATCTTCCTTGTTGTCGAATCGATATAGTCGAGCACATCATCGAGTGATGAGGCGAGATGGGAGATCTCATCGGGCTGGAGCGGGGTGATGAAGCTGATGTTCAGCTGCTCGTAGATCTCGTGGGTGATCTTGTCCCCTTCATGCTCGAGCTGCTTGATCTGCTGGGCATAGTTCTTCAGGTCCCCGAAATTGTCGGTGAGATCCACAAGCCGGTAGGACGCGAGCACCAGAACGGCAGATAAACGGTCGAAATGGTCAAAAAAGATGTCATCCTGCGGTATTATCCATTCCTTGAGGCCCACGAGTGATCGATGCTACATCATCCCACAGAGGTAAAAAAACTCCGATCTGAATTTGGCCGGGCTGCCCGGGAAAGAACAGCGCAACCGAACAAAACGTGATGGACCGAGCGGGAATTGAACCCGCGGCCTCTTCCATGCCAAGGAAGCGATCTTCCTCTGATCTATCGGCCCGCTCCTAGTAATGTGGTCGCTCCTGGTTAAAAGAATTATTTATGGCGAGCCGGGTCGGCTGGAGCGTCAGCACAATCCATTCCAGAGGAGTCCAGCCATCCCCGCTGGATCAGCGAACGCATGAGCCGTTCCCGTGCCGCAGAGAGCGGGGGACGCTGTACGACCACTCCGTCCTTCAGGTAAGGAGAGAGGAGTGGGATTCCCTTCCCGGGCCCCGGCTGCCCGGCGGGGAGGAGGTGATGGCGGCCATCCGGGAGTTCCCAGACCTGTTTCTCCCCGCTCTTC
>MVZQ01000123.1 GCA_002068435.1 Euryarchaeota archaeon ADurb.BinA087
CACCCGGTGCGGTGCAGCATTCTGGACCCGGAATCCGGATCAGGAGATCTGTGGCGATGCCCCCTGCGAGACCTATAATTTCATCGGCAACCCTGTGTTCAGGAGACACACGGTCGACGAGATGAGGGAGGCATACCTCTCGTTCTTTGAGCAGAATCACCACACCCGGATCGACCGGTATCCTGTCGTTGCCCGATGGCGGGACGACATTTACCTGACGATCGCCTCGATCGCTGATTTCCAGCCCTGGGTGACCAGCGGCGTGGTCCCCCCACCTGCAAATCCCCTCACCATCTCGCAGCCCTGCATCAGGTTAAACGACTTCGACTCGGTCGGGCGTTCCGGGAGGCACCTCACCCTCTTCGAGATGATGGCACACCATGCCTTCAACTCGGATTTCGAGGAGGTCTACTGGAAAGACAGGACCGTCGAACTCTGCGAGCAGTTCCTCTCGTCAATCGGGGGGAACCTTGAGCAGGTCACCTACAAGGAGCACCCATGGATCGGCGGGGGAAATGCAGGCCCGAGCCTCGAGGTGCTGATCGGCGGCCTCGAAGTTGCCACCCTCGTCTTCATGAACCTGGGAAAACAGAACACCGGGAAACCCCCGGTCGACCTCGACGGGCAGCTCTACTACCCGATGAAGAACTGGATCGTGGATACCGGGTACGGTCTTGAACGGCTCGTCTGGGCTTCACGGGGATCCCCGACCATCTACGACGCGGTCTTCCCCGAGATGGTCAGCAGAGTGATGGAATCGGCAGGGCTCGAACACTTCCTCGACAACCAGGAATACACCAAGATCCTCTCCCTCAATGCGAAATTTGCCGGCGTCATGGACATCTCGGGCACCAACCTGTACCAGCTCAGAAAGAAGGTCGCCACCGCCATCGACGTCCCGATCGAGAAACTCGACCGGATGATCACCCCCATCGAGAAGGTATATGCCGTCGTCGATCATTCCCGGTGCCTTGCCTACATGCTCGGCGACTGCATCGTACCATCCAACGTGAGGGAAGGATACCTCGCCCGCCTGGTGCTCCGGAGGACCCTTCGCATGATGAACGATCTCGGCATCAGGGACAACCTAGCCGACCTGATCGAGCAGCAGATGCGGATCGTGGGCACCGGATCGTTCGAACAGGATATTCTCATCGTGCGGGAAATCGTTGAGCGTGAGGTGGAGAAGTACAATGCCACGCTCCTGCGGGGTACCAAGATCGTCCAGAAGGTAGCCCGCACCTATAAGACCAAGCGGGAGCGCCTCCCCCTCAAGGAGATCATCACCCTGTACGACTCGCATGGCATCCCTCCTGAAATTACCAGGGACGTGGCGGTTGCTGAGGGTGCAGTCGTCGAACTGCCTGACAACTTCTACTCGCTAATCGCCGACCTCCACTCGGAGTCAGGGGAGAACCAGGGCGATGATCCCTTTGCACGGTTCAGGGACCGGATAGGGAGCCTCCCGGCGACCCGGAAGCTCTTCTACGAGCAGCCCTGCAGCATGGAGTTCGATGCCATGGTCATCGACTTCTTTGAGGGATATGTCGTTATGGACCAGACCCTATTCTACCCGGAGGGGGGTGGCCAGCCCGCCGATGCCGGCATGTTGATCGGGGCAGAGAGCATGGTCCGTGTGGACGATGTCCAGAAGATCGGTGACGTGATTATCCACCATATCTCAGGAGGAGTTCTCCGGAGGGGTGACCGGGTCAAGGGCATCATCGATGAAGAGCGGCGCTGGTCCCTGATGCGCCATCACACCGCCACCCACCTCCTCCTCCATGCCGCAAAGGAGGTGCTCGGGGCCCACATCCACCAGTCCGGCGCCCAGAAAGGCGTCGAGAGTGCCCGGCTGGATATCAGGCACTACAAGCATATCACCCTTGAAGAGCTCCGGAAGATCGAGGTGGCAGCCAACCGGATGGTCATGGCCGATCAGAAGGTGGACATCATGCATGAGGAACGGACGAAGGCTGAGCAGCGATATGGCTTTGCCCTCTACCAGGGAGGGGTGCCTCCCGGCAAAGACATCCGCATCGTCCAGGTCGCCGGTGATGTCGAGGCATGTGCCGGGACCCATTGCCGGGGAACCGGGGACATTGGGATGATCAAGATCATCCGGGTGGAGCATATCCAGGATGGGATCGAGCGCCTGGAATTTGCTGCAGGTATGGCGGCAGTTGAGTACGTGCAGCGCCTCGAACAAATTGTTGCCGACGCTGCTTCCGTTCTTTCCGTGCAACAGGAGATCCTGCCTTCATCGGTGTCGCGGTTCTTCTCCGAGTGGAAGGAACAGAGAAAAGAGAACGAACGCCTCTCCCAGCAGCTGGTTGAGATGGAAGTGCGGAACCTCACCCCGGAGGCGATCAAGGGAGTTCCCCTCGTCATCCGGCAGATTGACCTCCCTCCCCGGGACCTCACCTCCATCGCCTCCCATGTGGCTGACAAGGGTGGGGTAGCCCTCCTTGCCAGTGCAAAAGACCGTGCGCATGTCGTGCTGATGTCTGGCAGCCAGCTGGTCGATGCCGGCGAAATCATCGGGCAGGTCTGCGTGCTGCTCGGCGGGAAAGGTGGCGGTTCGAAGACCATGGCCCAGGGTGGTGGGCCCATCACCGACCAGGTAGGACTTGCCCTGAAAGTGGGACGTGAGCGGATCCTGGCAGCACTCAATGACTGAAGAGATTATCGTTATCGAGCCCGGGGATGAACGGGCACAGAAAATAGGAAAGGCAATAGGGAGCCCCATGGCAAACGAGATCCTGCAGATCCTTGCCGGGGGTCCAAAGACGGCATCCGACCTGACGGATCTCCTGAACATCCCGATGGGGACCCTGAAATACCATATCGACAACCTTCTCGAGGCCGGCCTGATCGAGATTACCGAGACCCGGTACAGCGTGAAGGGTCGGGAGGTCAAGGTCTATGCCCTCCGCGACCAGTTGTTAATTGTTGCCCCGAAGGTGACGAGCGTCCGTTCGATCCTGCTCAAGTACGCATCGCTCTTTGCGATCGTGGTCCTCGCCTCGATGGCGATGTTTGCGATCTTGCCGCTGCTTGACATGGGGACCACGCCAATGACGGAGCCGGCTTCGTTCCAGATCGATCGGTCTGCTGGTGGGGGTGAAGGTACCTCAATCCTTGCCGAAAAAGCCACTGCACCCGCTGCTGCACCGGCACTACCCTCCTCTGTTGCAATGGTCATAGCATTCTTCCTTGGAGGGTGCCTGATACTGCTGGTCCTCATCCTCTACGAAGCATACCGGTGGCAGAAAGGCTATTCCCCCTGATTCTCCTGGGGAGAGTGGTCATTTCCCCCCTGTTTTTTCATATATCTTAAGAATTACCATTGCGGGAGAGACGCTCTTGAGGATTGCGCATTTGGCTCATCACCGCCACTGTAGAGTCTCAGGCGATGCGATGGGGCGTAATCAAGATTTCTTCCTCTTTGAAGATATTCCTCTTTGATATTGAGCGGGGCATCTTTTTTTTGCAGAGATTTGAGAACTCCGGCTATGGTCAATGTTCTGGCAGGGGGTATGAGAAAGACAGGTGGTGAAAATAGTGCGTACCCTCCTTTATGGTATATGCTCCATTCCACGAGATATCGGGTGATCTCCTCCACATCACCCTTTTTACCACTTCAGGTGTGATTGCAGGGGAGAACAAATAGCCATGGGTATCTGTTCCACCGATGAATTTTGAGCCGGATTCCGGGGAGGAAAAGGAGATACTGGTCTGGTTCAGGAAAAAATTATCTCCTCTTCCAGGAGACCAGGGCGGCAGCCACCCCGATGCCAGCGATCATCCCAGCAAGCGGAACGGACATTCCCGCCGTCTGCGGGAGTGAGGTGGATGGTATTTCCGTGGTCGACGGGTTTGTTCCAATCGTGCCGGTTGACTCAGTTACCGAGTACCGCAGTTGGGTGATGAAGCCCTTTGTATCATAGACATTCACGTAATAGTTCCCCGGTTCAGTCACATTGACCTTCTTTGAGAAGTGGCCGTCCTTGGATCCAAGAGTGGTGGTCGTCCTGATGCTCTGATCAGGCAGGGAGAACCCCTTGGGGCCATCGACCTTCATCGTGATGGTAGCAATCCCCAGATCAGGGATATATCCCTCAATAAGCAATGCCTGATCCAGGGTCTGCTCTTTTGGAGCGGTGAGGACAATCTCATCGGACCTGTCGATGAGATTCACGAGCAGCAGGGTAACCGATGATGACCCCAGGCTTGACCCGGGATCATCAAGGAACTGGACCTCTACCTTGTACTGCCCGGCAGGGAGTGCGGTTGTCGGAAACGAAGCATCGAATTCCTTGGTCTCATCGACGACGATCATTCTCCGGTCAACTATCTCGGGAGTCGTGAACTGGGTCCGGTAGAGGATGATGTCAAACTGGGTCCCGACCGGAAACGTGGTGGTGCCGGTCACTTCAAGGGGAGCCCCTGCCTGAATCTCCGGGGGAGACTTGATCGTAACGACATAAGCCTGGACAGCCCCGATAAGAAGCGCGAGAGAGAGAAGAAGAACAATAGAGCGCTTTTTCATATCCAGCTCTTGGATCGTGGGCAATAATTAGTTTCTGTTCTCAGGAACAGAATCAGGGCTGGTCTTCCCCATGCGTCTTCTCAGATGAGACCGATGAAGTTTTCTAGGATCCGGAGACCCGTCGCCCCGCTCTTTTCCGGGTGGAACTGGACACCATGGACATTTCCGCTGGTGATGGATGAAGCAAAGGAACGGGTGTAGGTGGTGGATGTGAGAGTATTTTCAGCACGGGTATCGGCATAATACGAATGGACAAAGTAGACGTAGGAACCTTCCCTGATCCCTTTCATGAGCGGGTGGTCA
>MVZQ01000124.1 GCA_002068435.1 Euryarchaeota archaeon ADurb.BinA087
TGCCCACCTGAGGACAGCCGAGGCATCCCTGTTCTGCAGGAAGGTTCGGAGACGTTTTCTTGCACGGTTCCAGTCGATCAGAAATACGAGCCTTGATCCAAGGAATTTCAGAAACCTCTCCAGATCCTCCCTGCTTCCAGCCCGGTATGTTCCAACGGACAGATGGTAGATCTTCGCCTCGAACTGGTCACCAGATTTCTTCGAGAGAGTATCCTCCCACGTCATCCCCTGTTCATCAAACAGGCCCTGGAAGAACTGGAGGCGGGGCATATGGATATCGGTATAGATCACAGTTACCGTTGGTTCTTCTACATTCACCACAAGCACATGAGCATCGGTCATCCCGATATCATTCTGGATGACAAGTGTTCCCCTGCTTCTGGTCGCTGTGGTTCCAAGCCCTGGATGATCGAATTTTAACGGGGAGGTTCTTTTCAGGCCGGCCATAAACGCCGCCACAAGATCTCGATCTTCATCCTGAAGGAGGTACGCCATTGCCCCGTCAATAACTTCACTCGCGAGATCTCTCTGAAGGGCGTTCAACTCCTTGTGGATATCCATTACGAGAAGATGGATACTGTCGATTGTTCCTTCATCACCCGCGGTAATTCTCTGGATAACCTCCTCAGCGATAAGATCGTTCTCTCCGGAAGGGATGCATTCAGCAAGGTGTGCCGCCCTTTTTTGAAAGAATTCGCCCTTCCCTTCGTCATATACAGGGAGAGGGGCTGCCATCTCCACAAGGGACGAGCGGATACCTGACAGGATCCGGGAAGCGTAAGGGATCTGCAGGGTATCCTCCCCTACCTTCACACTATCGGCAACAACTCGATCGAACATCGGGTCATCCACTCCGGCTGCCTCTCGTTCTACTTTCAGATTCGAGGTCTCCCTTCCTGGATGCATGGCATGAACACGGGCTGCCTGCAGCAGTGTAAAGAAATATTTGATCCGGTCATTTGCAGCAAGGGCATTATTTACCAGTGTCGGCAGGATGAGTTCATCCTCCCCAAGCTCCTGGATCATCGTCTTTTTTGCGATCATGGCGGAAGTATCCCGAGACTGGGTGATGCCTGCAGGTATCGCCGAATCTCTCCTGAAGGTAAAATAGGGGAGCGGATATAAAGAAGTTGTTATGGTTAAAGAGAAACGGCAGGAGAGAGAGTACACCCTTCCTGATATCGCTCTCAAAAAAGCAAAAATTCCAGGATCAGGTGTTTTCATGATAATAAATCCGGAGGGTTTGCCTGAAAGAGAAAAAGTCCTGCAGAGGTTTTAAAAAACGGAACGCTGGAACGTAATTTTATATGATCATGCTTTGGGGGGATAAGAAATGGAAGGAGTGATGTGCCTCTTTTTCTTTTCGCAGATATATTTTTCCCTGTATATACCAATAACCCAGACCCTCCCCTAGAATCATTAAAAGGGTGGATACCTCCTCAACCCCTCGAGCTTCAAAAAATAGCAATGGCATATCGAGTAAAGGAGAGAGATGGAGAGAATGCCCAATTCTTATGGCTTTTCTTCGATGAGATAATTGATTATGCTCTCTGAGATGTCACCCGCATATTCACCAGATCTCCGTATGCTCTCTGCAATGGACCGAAGGGGAATGGCGATGGAGGGCTCTTCTTTCATTGCAAGGAGGGCGATTTTATCATAAAGTTCCTCGAGCTTCTCAACCTGTTCGATATTCTTGTTCGATGCCTTGAGATCACTGTTAAAGAACGAAACAATACTCTTATCAAAAAGGGAGATGGCCAGAGTGTTGGCCTTCATGATAGAGGTCAGTAAGTCCTTATCTATCTGACGCCCTGAAATTTTCATAACATTCTCTGCAATCCTCACTGCATGATCACCAATCCGCTCGATGATACGGCTGATGATGTAGGTATTCACCACCTTACTGGTCGGAGCCCCCATTTTACGGGAGAGCCGTGCATTTTTCAGGATCATATTTGTCTGACGGGCGATTAACCAGTTGAGGCGATCGACATCGTTGTCACGCTTAATAACATCGTCAGCAATTCCAGGATCTACCCCGTTTTCAAGAGCTGACATCGCATCAATCTGCATGTTTTTGACGATGACAAACATCCGCTTGATGGTATTTTCAAAGGGCATTTCTGATGGATTGAGGAGGTCCTTCAGAATAATCGTCATATCCGTCTCTTCAACTACCTCAAACCCGATCGCCATTTGGGTAAATTCCCGTGCGACCATTCGCATTGAAACAGGAATCCTTGTCTTTGAGGTAATACGGATACCAGTAAAACCGGAAATATAAGATCCCACCAATAATCTGAACAGATAGACCGGTTCATTGATATCCGCAAGAGAGAAGACCTTCTCCCGTTGGAATTGACCCTCTGTGATGTCGCGGGTGATGAGGAGGGTGCCATCCGGCTGGGCGAGAAATCCCAGAGGGTCATTTTTATGGATATTCTGCTCTTCAATCCATTCTTTGGGAAGCGTGATGACATAGGATGACCCACCAGTTATCTGTACTTTCCTTATTTCCATGAGAGGCCTCAGTCTCCTTATATCAATTTTTTTTCAATAAAATCTATATATATCTATAGATTTCTCCCTTCTCTCTTCTGACCTGAGGGCAAAATGGCGGGTCTCCATCCCTGACTCAACCCGGTATTGGAAACGATCTCTGAATTGATGGTGTCGTTTATGAGAGAGGACCATCATTTTTTATTCTACCGTATCCATACACATGTGGTTTTCTTATGCGCCTCAAGCACCTGATTATGCCTCCTGACAAGGTTTATTTCGATCTGCTCGAACGCCAGGCAGCAAATGTTGCCGAGGCTGCCCACCAGCTGCTTGACTTTACGAAGAATTTTACCAATATCAAGGAGAAACGTCAGGAGATAGAAGTACTTGAACACACCGGCGATGAGATCACGCACGAGATCTATGAGCGGCTCAACAGGAAGATACGCCCGCCCTTTGATCCTGAAGACGTGTCCAAGCTTGCATCTGCACTTGATGAGGTGCTTGATTATATCGATGGAACAATTGAACGGATGTTATACTATGGAATTCAGTCCTCGGACATTTCCATGATTGAACTTGCCAAACTTATATACCTTTCAACGGTGGAGATTGAGGCTGCCGTGAAATCAATGAGATCCATGAAAGATCCACAATATATCGAGGAACGGTGCATCGAGGTAAACCGGCTGGAGAATCTCGCCGATGACGAGCTCTCCAGGGCTATGACTGCCCTGTTCTCTACCGACGATCCAATTGCCATTATCAAATTAAAGGATATCTACGATTACCTTGAAATGGCAACCGATTATTGCGAAGATGTCGCTGATGTTCTTTCAGATATTGCTATCCGGTATTCCTCTGAGTAATTAAGAAATCTGAATTTTTTTATGGGCTTTCCTGAAATCCAGATATCTCTCCCTGCTTCTGGAAAATAGGGAAAAAATGCCGGAATTCCTCACTTGATCTCTATCCGTTCACCGCTTATCGAGTAATGTATATTTTCAGCCATCTTACAAGCATGATCTGCACATCGTTCGAGATAACGAGCAGCCATAATATACGATGTATAGCGGGTGATAGTCTTTGGATTCTCCATCATGAGGGTGAGCGTCTGTCGGAATATCGAATGCCAGAGTGCATCAACCGTATCATCACGGGAAGAAAACTCCCTGATCAGTGTCAGACTCTCTTTTTCAAAAGCCGTGGTTGCATCATCGATCATATCGGTGACAAGCTCCGCCATATGAGTGAGCGGGGGCAATTGCGGGCAGGCAGGTTCATTCACGACATGCCGGGCCATGCTCGCAATATCTTTCCCGTATCGCCCGATACGTTCGGCTCCCGCAATGATCTTCAGGATGCACACTATTACTCGCATATCCTTGGCCATGGGCTGGTACAAGGCAATCAGTTGATAAGCACGGTCCTCGAGGCTGATGGTGCGGTCCCGGAGCTCTCTCTTCCGGGATTTTACTTCTGTGGCATTTGGAATATCTTCCTCGATTAGTGCTTTCACGGCATCAGCCAGCATAGTCCGTGCGAACCGTGACATTTCGATCGAATCGTACTTCAGCTGGTCGAGTTCTGAATGGAATTTTTCCGACATGGTCACTCCTACCCGAATCGTCCGGTGATATAATTCTCGGTGAGATCTTCTTCGGGGTGTTCAAATATCTGTGTGGTCGTTCCGCATTCGACAAGTTTGCCCAGATACATAAATCCGGTATCATCGCTGACTCTTGCCGCCTGTTGCATATTATGGGTGACAATGATCACTGTGTACTTTTGCTTCAGCTTCTCAATCAGGTTCTCAATCTTGGCAGTTGCAATAGGGTCAAGTGCCGAGCATGGCTCGTCCATCAGGATAACCTCGGGATCAACCGCCAAGGTTCGGGCGATGCAGAGCCGCTGCTGCTGCCCCCCGGAAAGGCCAAGGGCAGAATTGTTCAGCCGGTCCCTTACTTCTTCCCAAAGTGCTGCATCTCTGAGGCTCTTCTCAACGATCCGGTCGAGTTCTTTCTTGTCGCTTATTCCATGGACCCGTGGTCCGTAGGCAATATTCTCATACACACTTTTGGGGAAGGGATTGGGTTTTTGGAACACCATGCCGATTCTTTTCCTCAGGAGGACGACATCGTTCCCGGCCGCATAGATGTTTTCCCCGTCAAAGGTCACTTCACCCGTGATTTTCGTATAATCGATGAGATCATTCAGACGATTGAAACACCGGAGGAGCGTGGATTTCCCGCATCCTGACGGACCTATCAGGGCAGTCACCTTGTTCCGCCGGATTCTCATGCTGACCTCTTTCAGGATATGGGCATCACCAAACCAG
>MVZQ01000125.1 GCA_002068435.1 Euryarchaeota archaeon ADurb.BinA087
GGAGCTCCGGACCGGAGTACGGAAAGACGGCCCGGTGATCACCGACAATGGAAACTTCATCCTCGACTGCTCGTTCAAGAGCATCGGTGAACCGGAACGTCTCGAAGGGATCCTCACCCTGATGCCGGGGGTACTCTCCTGCGGCCTCTTCTGTGCGTTCGTGGAGAAGAGTGTCGTCGTTGTCGGTGGAGATGACGGGTGTCGCGAGCTCAGGCTGTGACCGGCTCGCTCTGCCATCACGAGGGAACGGCACCTGATTTTCATGAGGGGATAGTGCCATTTTTTCTGATCAGTGCCGTCTGCGTCCCCCAAATCCGGTATATCGGGATATTTGGGACATTAGAAAAACCGTGAAACTCCGGACTTTTGAAAACCGTGAAACTCCTGTTACTGAAAAAACCGTGAAATCCCGGGTATTAAAAAATCGTGTATTCCTGATACAGGAAGGGGAATGGTACGCCCCGGCAGCCTCACAAGATGAGATCAGGTGACCGGAACCTTCCTGTCGTACCTTCGTTAAGAGAGGCGGGGAGTGTTCCGGACGAACCGGGGTCGGGAGCGTGCTGAAGCGCCAATACTGAAGAGAATATCCTCATGAGAGGAGTCTGTCGATGACATGCAACACGCCCTTCGGGAAAAAAGAGAGCAGTGAGGGGGCACTCCCTGCTTTTACTGGATATAATTTCGTATCTGCTGGATGATCGAGAGCTGCAGGTTTGCTTCTTCGCGCTTTGCTTTTTCAAGGGTATCCGTGATCTCCCCGACCGGGCGTGACAGCCGGTAGATCTTCACCGGTCTTCCCTTATTCTCAGCCTTGATCTCGCGGTTCTCGACCCAGTCCTGCTCGATCATGGCAGCCATCGCGAGGCTGACTTCGGGCTGGCGGAGATCCGTGCCCCGCTCGATATCGCGGGACGTTGCCTCCGAATTGTGGGAAAGGTAGACAAGCACCCTGGCTACATTCCGCTTCAGTCCTATCTTAATGAGCAGGTCTGCCAGCTCCTCCTCATCCTGGGTGAAATACATCACATTTCGGGCTCTCAACACATGAACACCTGTTGCCTTATTTTATATGTATAAAATAATAAGAGTTCTATATATAAAAATATTATTATTATACAGTATGTATTTGAAAAGAGATGTTACAGAATAAAAAGGAATTCAAAAGCAAATAAAAATTGTGGTCACAGCAGAATCACAGGAGGCCAAGGTTCTTCAAGTCATTCAGGATCTTCTGCACCGCCTTCTTTGCATCCTGGGGCTCCTTGCCACCGGTGATGATCAGTTTTCCGGACCCGAAGAGGAGTACCACCACTTTTGGATTCTCGAGGCGGTATACCAGCCCGGGAAACTGTTCGGGCTCGTACTCGATCCGGTCAAGGTTGAACCCGACCGCAATCTTGTTCAGGTTGATGCCCGATCCGAGGTCGGCGGAGGTGACAATATTCTGAATCTTGTAGGTCAGCTTCTGGGGGATGTCGATCTGCAGTCCCCGGAGCAGGTTTCCAAGGATCTCGAGCCCTTCAGAGAGGCTCTCGATACTTTTTGCCCCGGTGAGTACCACCTTTCCCGACCCGAAGACCAGCGCCGCAATCTTGGGATCCTGCATCCTGATGACAACGCCCGGGAACCTCTTTTTATTGTACTCTGCATCCTTGATTTGGGAGGCCAGTGCTGGCAGATCAAGGTAATCTGTCACCTTTGCCGAGGCGACAATATTTTCAATTTTGAGAGAGTCCTCTGGCTTGACCTTCATATTTATAAATGCCTCAGGACAGTATATAAACAGTTGGGTGATGCTACCTCGAGAAACCGGCAGCACCCCGTCTCCCGGCGTCCTCCTTCAGGGGTGATGTGTTGGCGCCGGGTGATGTCAGGGACGCTCACCAGCATGGTCATTGGACTCGATCGCGGGAGGGGGAAGGACACCTGCCTTGGGGGAGGCGGTCCTGGATCATGGGAAACCTGTTTCCGCCCGTGGGAAACCTGTCTCAGCCCATGGGGAGGCGGTATCAGAGCCCACGGGAAGACCGTCTTTGCGGTTTCTCCTGACAACCTTTATTACCCGGGGATGAAGATGGAACTCATTGTATGGCAGACTGGCTCCTCACCCTCGGGATTATTTTTATCGTGATCGCAATCGTCCTGATGCTCCTTGGATTCATCGGGAGGGTTGCGTGGACTATCGGAAAATGGCTGATCATCATCTTCATTGTGCTCGCACTCCTGTCCTGGGTGTTCTCGGTCATCTGATCC
The DNA here is from genome assembly GCA_002068435.1 of Euryarchaeota archaeon ADurb.BinA087. Taxonomy (GTDB): domain Archaea; phylum Halobacteriota; class Methanomicrobia; order Methanomicrobiales; family Methanospirillaceae; genus UBA9949. The sequence continues at coordinate 2,257 of MVZQ01000125.1, forward strand.
ATCCGATGGGAATCACCATTATTTTGAACACCCATGGCTGTTTGTAGATTCTGGCATGCGGGGCATCCCGGACCGGTAAAGACAGCCCTCCGTTCCTCTCTTCTGTTTGAATCTCCTGGTCTCTCTGATGGGGTCACCCCCCCTCTTCTGAAGAGAACCAGCAGAACGCGTGCCACCCTTCTCCCTCAGATGGCAAGGCACGGACCTCCCGGGATAATGACAATACCCTTTCGCAGAAGAAGAAAAAAAAGAAGAGCTCAATTCCCCCTCCGGCAGCCCGGGGGGTTATCGTTTCAGTCGCATTCTTGCGCTTGCCATGTCAGGCAGGAGGTTTGGCTTTTTCACCATGGTAAAGGGAGGCCAGCCCTCCCATTCAGGATACTCCGGTTCAGGGTGAATGACATCTTTATCCTCCTCGATCGTTATCGGGGGGTGGTGGTGTCCGCAACCCCCTCGCGGTGCCATTTCTCCCAGAGATCTCCTGCCTCCTGTGGGGATATCGTATCATATACCAGGGAATAACGCTCTTCTCCAAACCGTTCAATGTAGTACTGGTCGAATCCCTCCCAGGTATCCACCTCGTCAGCCGTTGCACTCCCAAGCACGGTCACCAGGAACAGGATCAGGCCTGCCGCGATCAGTATCCGCCCTCTCATCATTCATCATCTCTGTTGTACATTGATGGGATCCTCACACACTGCCTCATTTGGATTTCATGTCGGATATATATAAATGAGAGATAGATAGTCTATTCCCTAATTAAGCATTTGTATGCTTACACTACCGCGAATTGAAAAAAACGGGGCGTCCAGGAGGGGTATCTGACCTGGGAAGGGGGTCGTCCTGAGCGTGCTGACCTGTTTTATCCTGGATGATGCAGCCAGAGGGCATGACCGCCTGGCTGATATGCAGCCAGGTATCCTGCCCAGGGCACTGACCGGGCTTGAAAGAGACCAGGAACCGGTTTTTTCCCGGGTTCCCAGGCTGTCCCCTCCTGATGCCACCCCGCTCAGTTCCAGGGAAAGGGCATTTTGGCAGGGGCAGACCGGTGCATCTCATCCAAGGCGGGAGAACAGGCCGGTGATCGGTTTATTTGCCAGATCATACCTGTCCTGACCAAACTTCCTGACATAATCAGAGGGATAGGACTTCCAGGTGAACGGTTCGGTTGCGTTCCTGAACCTGTCCTCCCCGAATTTTTCAAGATAGCTTGCGGTATACCGTTCCCTGTCAAGAGGTTCAGCCTTGATCGCATACTTGTCCTCCCCGAATTTTTGGAGGTAGCGTGCAGTATACCCTTCCGCGTCAAGAGGTTCAGCCTTGATCGCATACTTGTCCTCCCCGAATTTTTCGAGGTACCGTGCGGTATACCCTTCCGCGTCAAGGGGTTCAGCCTTGATCGCATACTTGTCCTCCCCGAATTTTTCGAGGTAACTTGCGATGTACTCCTCCCAGAAAGAAGCCTCTGAGGCGGATGCACCCCCTGTTGCCAGTATCACCACCAGGAACAGACCGGCAAAGATTGTCACCTTCTTCATCCACAATCACCTCCTTCTCCAGGATCGACCCGGGATGTAGTATCCTGTTCTTTCGGGCTCTTGCTCCCGGAGTATGGGAATGAGAGTTACCTGGTCCACCCTCCTCTTAATAGTGTGTTTTGTACCAATCCGGCAACGGGATTGAGTGAGGGGGGATGGGCATCATTGTCCTCGCGAACGTGAACCAAACACCTCCCAGCGGGTCGGGTAGCTCCTGCTCTATTATTTACTCATATGAGCATAATAATGTACATATCAGCAACGTATCCCTCATCAACATCAGAGCAACGTACCCCCATCATCATAACCGGATGCGGCTCCAGGCATTCCCGTTATCCTTGTGGTGAACCGGGGTATTCCGGAATGGTGGAACCTCAATGAAAAAAACAGGTATTATTGAAGACCTTCTTGCCACTCTGCCGGGCAGTCCGGTCCCGGTCCGGGCCGTTCTGGTCGGTGCCCACTGGACCGCCGTCTGTAGCAGCCACTGCGGCCTTGCCACGACAGTGATCAGCGATAAACCCCATGACCACACGACCGTTGTGCGTGATGCGGGGCGGTTATCCCTGAAAAGCGCACAGGAACTGGCTGCATATGCCCTGTCAGAGAACAGCCTTGAGGCCGCAATCGGGGTGGCCGCTATCAACTCCCTCCTCGCTCCCGATGAGCGGGATGCCGTCGAGATGAACGCGTCTGAGGTACTGATGAAAGACGGTGTCGGGAAAAATATTGCCCTGGTGGGTCGTTTTCCTTTCATCCCCAAACTCCGCACCGTTGCAGCCAACCTCTGGGTGATCGAGCAGCATCCCGTCGGCGATGAGTATCCCGCGGACTCTGTGGGGAGTCTCATTCCCAGGGCAGATGTGGTGGCACTGACCGGAAGTGCACTAATCAACCATACTCTCGATCATCTGCTCGACCTGTGCAGTCCTGACGCTCTGGTCATGGTGCTCGGACCCAGCACACCACTCTCACCA
>MVZQ01000126.1 GCA_002068435.1 Euryarchaeota archaeon ADurb.BinA087
CACCGTCTTCCCTTCTGTATCGGTATACTCGATAACCCAGTCGATCCCTGACGAGGTGAAAGCCCTGATCGTCCCAGGTCCACCTGTCGTCACTACGAAAGTCGCCGGCTTGTCCCTGGTGGCAAAGGCACTTGCTGACACGATCGGATTTGTGGTGGGGACGATGGTTGGCGGGGTGGTTGCTACAGGCTTCTCCCTGACCGTAACCATAATCGTCCCGATGTATCCTTTGGCATCGGTGAAACTGATATTATATTGCCCGGGTCCCTTGATGGGTACCTCTGTGGAGAACGAGCTGTCTGATTTGACAGTAACATAGGCCGGTCCGAACACTGCTTCACCTCCCGGGCCGGTGACTCCGATCTGAACCCCCGAATTTGCCAGTCCGGCAATGGATCCGTCAATATCGAGGGTCCCGTCCATCTCCTGGGAACTGAATGCTGAAAAGACGATCTCATCGCTGCGGTCGATGATCTCGATCACCCGGAGGGTTACTGAATCTCCAAGGTAGGAATACCCTGAGATGGCAGGCACTTCCACCTTGTATACTCCCTTGGTAAATCCCGTGGTTTCAAATACGACAGAAAATTCACTGTTTGCCTGGAGCGTGACCGTTTTTCGTGCGAGTTCTTCGGTAACATGGCCCGATTTATAGAGGACGATGTCGACGCTGATACCGGGGGGGAGGTTGCTTGTTCCGTTCACCACGAGCGGCATACCCCTCTGTATCTGCGAGGGCGCCTTGAGTATCAGTTCATAGGCCTGTGCAACTCCCCCGCAGAGGGCAAGGCACAGGAGGGCCACGAGAGCGATTCGCGCCAGGATGTGAGAGGCTGGTCTCTTCTGGTCCATCAATAAATCCCGCCTGAATGCATGGGTGTTGTCGTCAGGATGAAAACGACACCAGTTGGATAAAAATTTGTGCTGCATCCTTAATACCTTGCCCATCCGGCATGCCGTCCCCGTTGATGCTTTAAACCTGCACGACCCATGAGAGAGGTGTTGTAATCATGGAACGGCCGCTCGCATGCTGGAAAGGGGAGGAACGATACGAAGGAGAGATCCTCCCCTCGCTCACCATCATCCTGAAGACCGGGGGATGCCGGCACAACCGCTGCAGGATGTGCAGTTACCGGTTCGAACGGTACCCTGAGGGGACCGATCTCGAGGGAGCCCTCCTCTCCCAGCTCCACTGGGTGGTCCAGCATTACCCTCCATCCGGGATTGCCATCGTCAAGCTCTACACTTCGGGCAGTTTCTTCGATCCCGGGGAAGTGCCCCCCCGCGTTGTAGAGGAGGCAGCCCGGATCTTCCGGGGAAAACTTGTTATCGCGGAGACACGGCCTGAATTTGTTGACCCTGAACGGATTGCAGCGTTCATTTCGGCGATCGATTCAGGAGATTACCCGACCCCGCTCTACGTGGCCATCGGTCTCGAGACCACAAATGACTGTATCCGACAGAAATCGATCGATAAGGGATTTACGTTCTCTGATTTCAAAAAGGCGGCAGATAACGCCAGATCCGGGGGCGCCGGGATCAAGGCATATCTCCTTTTCAAGCCGCTCTTTCTCACGGAACGGGAGGCACTCCTTGACATGGAGGAGTCGATCCAGACCGTTGCCGGAATTACTGATATGATCTCGATGAATCCCTGCACCGTCCAGAAACATACCCAGCTTGAATATTACTGGAAGCGGGGAGGCTTTCGGCCTCCCTATCTCTGGAGTGTCGTTTCGGTGCTCCTCTCTGCACCCGTCCATATCACCTGCGATCCGTTAGGAGGCGGTCGTGCCCGCGGACCTCACAACTGCGGGGCCTGTGATTATGATATTGTCAGGGCAATACGGGATTACAACCTCTCGGGGGATTGTCAGACGCTTGAACGGCTCTTTTCCGGGGGATGCGAATGCAAAGAAGAATGGGAGCGGGTCCTGTCACTCGAGAAACCGTACTGCATGCCCCTGACTCGGTGAAGGTACTTCCTGAATCTCGAGCTGCTTTTCGAGGAGGGGCAGGAATGTCCCGGCATCGCTTACCACTCCGATAGCCTGCATGGTCCCGCGGTCCATCAGCTTTGTCAGGGATGAGGGATTGATGTCGACGCAGATGGTCTTCACGAAGGAAGGGAGGCAGTTGCCGACCGCCACGGAGTGGAGGAGCGTGGCTACCATGAGAACCATCCCGCACCCCTCCACATGAGAACGGATCTGGTCCTGGGCTACCACCGCATCAGTGATGACATCAGGCAACGGACCGTCGTCCCGTATAGACCCTGCAAGAACGAACGGAATATCCTTCATGACACATTCGTACATGATCCCACCAGTGATCACCCCTGTTTCGATCGCTTTTTTTATCGAACCCGCCCGCATCACCTCGGAAATGGCATACAGGTGATTTTTATGACCTCCTGTGACCGGTTTTCCTGTGCAGATGTCCATGCCAAGTGATGTCCCGTAAAGGTTGTATTCGATGTCATGGGTGGCAAGGGCATTGCCGGCAAAGAGGACATCGATGTACCCTTTCCGGATAATCGATGCAAGTGCACGAGCGGCTCCGGTATGGATGATCGCAGGTCCCCCGACGAGTCCGATCTTCCCTCCCTTGGCTTTCAGTGCGATCATCTCGGCGGCAACCTTCGCAATAATCGTCTCGCTTGGCCGTTCAGGTGAGACGGTGCCGTGCATGAACTCGAAATTGGAGAGCTGGCGGGGCCGCTCGGGAGGATCCACCCGCACCCCCTCCTCACCAACCACCACAAGATCGCCCTTCTTCAGTTTCGAGAGCGGGGTGCACAGGGCTGATTTTCCCTCGGGATCGACCACGATCGTACAGTCCATCTCGATATGCTCAACCGGGATCCATCGCCCCCGGTATTTGACAGAAGTCGGGTGGTGGGTGGTCGAGTAAAAGCCCTTCGGGACGATACGATCACCTTCCGCAGAGGATACTGAAATCTCCTCTTCAAAGAGCAGGTGGGCGCCAAACCGGTGGATCTCTGAGAGGATCGCCTGGAGCTGTTGTTCGGTATCGGTATTCACTTTCAGGCGTGCATAGCTCGAGTCTGTCTTCCGTTTGCCTACTTCAAAGGTGATAATCTCGAAGTTGCCACCCTTGTCCATGATCCGATCAAAGACCTTTGTCATGATGCCCGAGTCGATGATGTGCCCCTCGAGCTCGACTTCACGGGAGACCTGCATAATAAGTATAAGTCTGTGGCGCTTGCTTATATTATTTCTCCGGTAATCAGGGGATTCTGCCCAAACTGGCTCGTTTGTATTGTTTTTTCGTGGCTCAGCGGTCCTGGAAGAGCTGGCGAACCCGGTCCAGCTCTTCCCTGGTATTGATGTTGTATGCAAGGCTCTCATCCCAGAGGAGGAGCTGCAGCTCATCCTGGGGTTTCTCCATGAGATCCCCCCGGAGTATGTTGATGCCGGCGGGACGCGCAGGAATTGTGCCAATGGTGCCGGAATATGAAGGGTGGGAGCCTGCTTTCCTGAACAGCTCCTCGGGCACCCATACCGAGCAGGCCTCCTTTCCGGATTTCTGGTAGTTTTCCCTGATCTCGCGGATGGTCGCCGGGCTGATGCAGGGGAGATCGGCAACACAGGAAAAGAAAGGATCCCGTATCTCGAGATACGCTGTCGCTTCGGCAAGATCTTCGATATACCCGGCTCCTGAGGTGACGAGAAAGGGGATGGTCCGTGCCCTGCACCAGTTGAGGGTGTACGGAGCTTTCTCGGTCAGGACTACCACGACTTCGTGCCCTGCGTCATGGAAGGCTTTGATGACGAATTCGATCATCGGCCTTCCGTTCAGGGTGACAAGTGGTTTTTCACCAAGATTGAGCCGTGTTCCGCTCCCTCCCGCAAGTATCAGCGCATACATTCACCGATCGCCTCCAGGAGCAGGCGGTTTTCCTCCCTCGTCCGGACGGCTACCCGGATGGATCCGGGAAGTCCGAATGAATGGCAGTCCCGGACGAGGATACCCTTATTGGAGAGAGCAGAACAGAGTGGTGCGACATCGTAGGGAAAGGTCAGGAGGAGAAAATTCGTATCGGAGGGATGAACCGAGAGAGGGAAGGTGCGAAGGGCAGAGATAAGCCATTCCCGTTCTGCCCGGATCCTGGACCGGGACTGTTCGAGCTGTTCATACCTGCAGAATGCCCTGATCGCAAACTGCTCGGCGATCGCGTTGACACTCCAGGGAGGGCGTATGGTCTCCATCCGTTCGATGAGGTCAGGGTCCCCGAATCCGTACCCAAACCGTATTCCCGGAACTGAAAAGCTCTTCGTGAGGGATCGGCAGATGAAAAGGGAGGGGTCCCTGACATCGGCAACGCTCTGGGTGATGTCGGAGAGCTCGATAAATGCTTCATCGACAAAAAGGATCTTTGCAGGGAAGAGCAGATCAAGGATGGCTTGCCTGCTCTGGAGTTCCCCCGTGGGATTATTCGGATTACAGAGGAACCCGGCTGCCGCTGGTCGCCATTCCCCTGCAGGAATGGCTCCTGCCAGGCGTGCAGACATTTCATACTCCCCAAAGGTGGGATTCCTGATCCATACCCGGTCTCCCCGGGATAAGGTCGCCTGGCAGAAGACCCTGATCAGTTCAATGGATCCGTTTCCTACCGCGATCTCCTCAACCGGCCGGTGAAACCTCTCTGCGATGGCCTCCTTGAGGAGGAGATATCGGTCATCCGGATAGCTGGAAATGAGATCGTCCGAGAGAGAGAGGTGGACGGCT
>MVZQ01000127.1 GCA_002068435.1 Euryarchaeota archaeon ADurb.BinA087
GAAGGATTCTTTGTATTCTGCCGGGTAATTGGGGGGATGTCAGCCCTGATCTTCATCGCTCTCACTACTCCAATGACCGATCTGTTTGTCGTAATGAGGCAATGCCGTGTTCCCGAAGTGGTCCTGGATCTCGCCATGATGATATACCGCAGTATCTTCATGATCATGGACCAGCTGGTTCAGATCTATCAGGCTCAAGTGATGCGCCTGGGGTATGGTTCATTCCGTGAATCGATCCAATCATTCTCTACCCTCTGCGGCGCTGTCTTCATCGGGAGCTGGAGCGCCGGCGAAGATCTCATCCATGCCATGGATGCACGCTGTTATGAGGGGAAGTTTGCAGTTCTGGGGGAGACACGCCCGATTGAAATGCTCCCCCTCATCACGGTGGCACTTTTCCTTGGGCTCTCTTCTCTCGTCGTCTTCCTTGCAAGGGATCTCACCCTCCTTGGTGGTGGACCTTGAGCAGCATCATCCTCGAGGCACGGGATATCCGGTACCATTATCCCCGGGGCATGGAGGCGATCAGGGGAATCAGTTTCCATATCAGGCGGGGAGAGAAGATCGCCATTGTAGGACCAAACGGAGCAGGGAAATCAACCCTTCTGCTGCTGTTCAATGGCATGATCCGCCCCGATGCAGGGATGATGCTCTTTGACAATGAGCCGTTTGCGTATGACAAGGCCTCGTTGCGCACCCTGCGGAAGCGTGTGGGTTTTGTCCTCCAGAACCCGGATCGCCAGATTATTGCGCCGACCGTCTTCCAGGATGTCGCATTCGGCCCGGTGAACCTCGGCTACAGCGAGAGCGAGGTGAAGCATGCAGTGGAGGGGGCACTCAGGTATGTCGGTCTCGAAGGATTCGAACGGCGCCCACCCCATCAGCTCTCCGGAGGCGAAAAGAAACGGGTTGCGATCGCAGGCGTTCTCTCCATGGACCCCGATGTCCTCATCATCGATGAACCAACAAGCGGCCTTGATCCCTCGGGATCCGAGGATATCATGGAACTTTTGGATGAACTCAACAGCCAGGGAAAGACCATCATCATCTCCACCCATGACATTGAACTTGCCTATCCCTGGGCAGACCGGGCGATACTGCTCCTGAAGGGGAAGATCCTCCAGGAGGATGTCCCTGATGTGGCATTCGGGAGCCCGGACTGTGTCAGGAAAGCCCACCTCTCGATGCCTACCCTCCTTGAGCTCTACTTTGAGCTCCAGAAAAGAGGATTTTTCCTGCCGGAGCGAAAGCCGAGAACCGTTCTTGATATGCTGAACGTGATCGACCGGGCATTCCGGAACCGTCCCTGCTATACCGAACCGGGCTCAATTATGGTCTTCAATGTCGATTCAGGAGGATTTAAAACGTTTGAGTCCTGGCTTCAGGAACACCCGGATCTCCCGGTCGGCGCTATGGGGACCCGTGCGAAACAGCTGGCACGGGATCATCAGATCCACATGGATTTTACCTATGGGGTCATCGACAAATGTATCCTGAAAGCGCTCCTCGGGGAGAACTCTGCGATTGTTACCACAGAAAGCATGGTCAGGCGGGTTTCTGAGCGGGTGGAAGCCTTTGGAAAAGAGAATGACCTCTTCATAGATGTCTCCTTTTTTGATGCCGGCACGACATGAATGTGATTGATCAGTCCCGGCTCATCCGTTCAATAGCCCTGACCACCTCTTTTCCTTTGGCACGGGCATCGGCAAGCGCAGTGGGGTGTCCGCGTATTCCCCGGTAACGGTCCATGTCATTGGCGATGATATTGTCATAATACTCGAATCCCATCGTGTTGAAGAATGCGGTTATCGCGGGGAATGCCGCATCAAAGACATTATCCCATGAGAGCCCGGCTGTTGATATGAAAACACCCTTGTGCCTGTGAATTTCCTTGTCTGTGAAGTAGAGTGACTTCAGGATGAATTTCCGGGCCCAGATATACTGGGCACGGTCTATCAGTCCCTTCAGCTCGGCCGTGATCCCCATGCTGTATATCGGGGAGGCGACGGCAAGACAGTCGGCAGAAAGGACCTGTTCCAGGAGAGGGATGGCATCGTCCTTTACGATGCATTCCCCCTCCTTGTGGCAGGCATTGCAGCCCCTGCAGGGACTGTAATCGAGATCCTTTAAAATGATCTTTTCCACCGCACCTCCGGCAAGTGCACCTCCCTCGAGAAAGGCATCGAGAAGGGTCTCGGTATTGCCATGACGGTGCGGGCTTCCCGAGATACCCAGAACCCTGACTGGCATGCGATGGATCACCCTGCAAGCCGGGCCCTGATATCGGTGATGACCTCATGGGCAAGCAGTTCGGCGTCCTTCTGTGCGGACGGGTGTTTCAGGATGGCACCCTTCTCATCAACACCGTTCACCATCAGGTAATGGATATCCCTGTCCCTCACATCTATCACATGAAAGAAGCACTTCACGGTGGGAAGTGCCCCATTGAATACATGGTCCCAGTTCTGCCCGGCAGAGGAGAGGAATATCCCGATCCGCTTCCCTTTCCGTTCTGGAGGGACGATCGGTAATTTCAGGACATATTTTCGTGATCGGAAGACCTGGAAGCGATCGATTAAGGCTTTTGCCTGGGAACAGATGCCCATGCAGTAGATAGGTGCTGAAAGAATGATCAGATCTGCATCGATAATCTTGTCATGGAGGATATCCATACCGTCCCGCTGGACACATCTGTTCAGGGTCTCGCAGGCATTGCAACCCCTGCAGGGATTGACATCGGCATCGACCAGGATCACCTTCTCAATGTCAGCATCTTCTTCCCTCTGCATTGCATCAAGGACCCAATCGAGGAGTATCTCTGAGTTGCCATGCCGCCGGGGACTTCCTGCGAAGGCCAGGACTTTGATCCGCATACGTCTCAAGTGGGGAGGCGTCCGACTTAAATGGTTGGATGGAGCATGAGGGTCTTTTAAACCACTGGGGGAATTGCGGTCTTGTGGGGTGGATGACTATCCTAAAAAAAGAGAAATTGAAGTTACAGTTTCTTGAAGCAGAGGTACCAATCCTTGCACTCGTACCCTTCGGAAAGCCGTTTATCCATCTCAGCCTTGTTCTTCGGCGCAGGGACAACGACCTTGTCACCAGGCTGCCAGTTTGCAGGGGTGGCAACGCCGTATTTGTCGGTGGCTTGCAGGGATTTTACGAGGCGAATTATCTCTGGCATGTACCGCCCTGCCGTGAGCGGATAGTAGATCATTGCCCGGAGGATACCTTTGTCATCGATGAAGAATACTGCCCTGATTGCAGCCGTGCTGCTCTGGCCCGGGTGGATCATCCCATACTTTTTGGCAACATTCATGTCAAGGTCGGCGATGATGGGGAACGGAATGTCGACTCCCATCTTCTCTTTCACGTTCCTTATCCAGGCAAGATGTGAATGCACAGAGTCAATAGAGAGCCCCATCAGTTGCACATTAAGCGATTTCAACTCATCCGCAATCGCTGAAAATGCTATGAACTCTGTTGTGCATACGGGGGTGAAGTCTGCAGGATGAGAGAACAGCACCAGCCACTTTCCCTTAAAATCAGAGAGCTTCACTATGCCATTTGTGGTCAATGCTTCAAAGTCAGGGGCTGGCTCACCAAGGATGGGCATTGTATTGGCTTCACCACACATCGTCTCTCACTCCTTCATGACTTCATCGAGCTGTGCTTTTCCATACACATATGCCGGCATGCCGGCAAGGAGAAACGCTACCCTGAGCGCTTCTTCGACCTCTGACTTGCTGATCCCGAGATTCGCTGCACCGTTCAACTGTGCCCGAACTGCATGCTGGTCCCTCAAGGATGCAGCGATGGCGATGGCAATGAGTTTCTTTGTCTTGCGGGTCAGGGCACCGTCGTCCCATACATGCCCTTCAAGTTTCATCACCATCTCGTACATTTTCGGGTCTTTGACCGTCAGTTCCTTGAAGAATTTCGGGACTTTGCCGATCATCGTTTCGAGATCCTTGATATCTTCAGCCATGCTCGTCACCCCTGCACGAGGTTCATCGGCTGGCCGCAGCAGACCAGCTCGCCACCGCCAACTTCCTTTACTACGACGATATTACCACAGATTTCACACTCGAAAACCTGTCCTTCCTTAGAGACATTTACCATTCTTGAACACCTCTTTTTGACTTGTCCGTACAGCTCATGAATGTACCGGTCAGGGCAGTTACCTGATCCCTTTACTCACTAAAGAAAGTTGTGGGTCCATTGTGAAAGGCAGAAGGATCTGCCTTTCCTCCCACAACGGTGATACAAAATTGTTCTTTACTGGTTGCTCTTGCCCCGCTTCGGGGGATTCATCGCATCTTCTGGTGTCTTGATATCCGGACGGATATGTGTCATCGGGAAGCACTGGTACTCTTCACAGGCACACTGGGGACACTTCCTCAAATCCTGCTCCACCTTGTCAAGCGTCATCTCCCGACCACAATCGATGCAGACGTACTTGCCAGGACCGACTTTCTCTCCGGCTTTTGCTTTCTCTGCCAGTTTAATCACCTTACGGATATATAGATGGGGGACTTATTTATGACTTTTTATCGTTCTATTCTAACGGTGCAAAATGTTAAAATCGGGATGGAATAAACGACAAATGTTCAGAGCGGCGGGTTCCAAAGCTATAAAGGAATCCTTACGTAACAGTCTAATTCATGGGAGTAAAGATTATTGCGCTTCTCGGAAGCCCTCTTTTGAACGGGAATACGGCAAAATTG
>MVZQ01000128.1 GCA_002068435.1 Euryarchaeota archaeon ADurb.BinA087
GATGGAGATGCAGATCCGGCTTGGAAAAGTGATCGACAAGGTCAACAAGCTGATCAAGGGCATGAACGAAGAGTCCTATAAAAATGGCTGGAAACTGGACGCTTCACTTGGAACGGTTGCATTCGGTTCAGCCTTGTATAACTGGGCGGTCTCGGTTCCGTACATGAAGAAGAGCGGGGTCTCCTTCAAGGAGGTGTACAACCGGTGCCGTTCAGGGGATATGAAATACCTTGCCAAGAACAGCCCCCTCTCCGAAGTGTTACTCGATATGGTGGTCCGTCACCTTCCAAACCCCGTAGATGCCCAGAAACGCCGTATCGGAGCGATCTGGCACGGGGACAAGGAAACAAAGGAAGGAAAATCCATGCTCAGCTGTGACCCGAACGGGCCGGTTGCCCTGATGGTGACCGACATCTCCTTTGATCCCCACGCAGGAGAAGTTGCCACAGGACGTCTCTTCTCCGGGCGCCTGAAGCGGGGTGATGGTCTCTATGTCATGGGTTCGGCAATGAAGGAGAACCGGCTCCAGCAGGTCGGTATCTTCATGGGACCGAAAAGGGTCGAGGTCGATGAGATTGTGGCCGGGAATATTGCAGCAGTGACCGGTCTCAAGGACGCTATTGTCGGATCCACCGTGACTACGCTCATGGAAATGACCCCCTTTGAATCACTCAAGCACTATAGTGAACCGGTCATGACCGTGGCGGTAGAGGCCAAAAATATGAAGGACCTGCCAAAGCTGGTTGAAGTGCTCCGCCAGGTGGCTAAGGAGGACCCGACCCTCGTGATTACTATCAACGAAGAGACCGGAGAGCACCTCATCTCGGGAATGGGGGAACTTCACCTCGAGATTATCACCGGGCGTATCAAGAGGGACAAGGGTGTTGAAATCATCACTTCCGAACCTATTGTTGTCTATCGCGAAACAGTGACCCAGAAGGTGGAAGCGGTCGAAGGAAAATCGCCAAACCGGCACAACAGGTTCTATTTTGACATCGAATCACTGCCCCAGGAGATTGTGGACCTGATCAAGAATGGCGAGGTCTCCATGAACCAGCAGGCACTGGAGCGGCGTGATGTCCTGATGAAGGCGGGAATGGACAAGGACGAGGCAAAAAGCGTCAAGGATATCAAAGGTACAAACATGCTCATCGATATGACTAAGGGTATCCAGTACCTCAACGAGACGATGGAACTGATCATCGAAGGAATTCACGAAGCCCTTGCCGGAGGCCCCCTTGCGGATGAACCCGTCCAGAACCTCAAGATGCGTCTTGTCGATGTGAAGCTTCATGAGGATGCAATTCACAGGGGTCCGGCGCAGGTCATCCCGGCAGTGCGAAGTGCAATCAAGGCTGGAATCCTCCTTGCCGGAGACTCGCTCCTTGAACCTGTCCAGAAGATCCAGATCACCGTTCCCACCGACCAGATGGGAAGTGCGACCTCCCAGATACAGGGGAGGAGGGGGCAGGTCTTTGATATGCAGAGCGAAGGAGATACGATCACTGTCATCGGCAAAGCTCCCGTCGCGGAACTCTTTGGATTTGCTGGGGATATTCGGTCTGCCACTGAGGGTCGGGCCATGTGGAGTACTGAATTTGCCGGATTCGAGATTGTCCCGGCCGGGATGGTAAAAGAAGTGGTTACCTCTATCCGGAAGCGGAAGGGTCTGAAAGAGCAGATACCGACACCGTCTGATTATCTGGCCTGAACCCTACCTAAGCACCTTATTTTCGATAGCACTCGTCTTCTGGAAATTATTCATAACTCAATTGTTTTGCTGAATTCTTTAGCCTCTCCCGTGAGAGGGGGAAAGTAGTGGGAAGGCGAAGCATCTCTCATCCTTTCTCTGTTCGGGAGGCTCTGTCATCGATAAGCCGGGATTGTTGTTCGATCTCGATGTCGTAATCCGATAAAAAATACGCAAAGAGCCAAATCCGACCATTTTTCGTTGCGAGAAGAGAAGAAGAATGGGATTATTTGTACTCCTCAATGAACTGATGCCCTTAGGATAGTGACGGGTGAAAGCGGTCTGTCACTCCGGTCGGTTTTTACTTTACCGATCTTGTCAACAACCTCCATCCCACGTATGACCTTTCCAAAGACGGGATGATTTTTATCAAGGTAGTTGTTGTCGACGAGATTGATAAAAAACTGGCTCCCCCCTGTATTGGGCCCGGCATTAGCCATTGAGATAGTGCCCCGTTTGTTCTGGTTGGCAGCAGTAAACTCATCCTTTATCACGTAACCCGGTCCGCCTGTGCCGGTTCCCCTGGGACAGCCTCCCTGTATCATGAAACCATCGATGACACGGTGGAAGATGATTCCGTTGTAGAATCCTGATGCAATCAGTTTTTCGAAGTTACCTGCGGTCAATGGCATATCTCCGTACAGTTCGAGCATGATCTCGCCCATTGAGGTCTCGAGTGTCACTCGCTTTCCGGCTGGGTGCGTATCAGAATCAGACATGGCTTAAGGTTTTGATTCTGAAAGAGAATAAAACCGATGAAACGAGAATGGTCCCCTTGCATCAGAAGGGTTCTTTGGAAAGGGGGCTGATCGAAAGAGTTTTTAAAAATCGATGCCATTACTCCCCAATGGAAGTGTCACGGCTGAAGATTGTGATCTTCGGGGCTTTTCATGCAGGAAAGTCAACGTTTATCCAGGCAGTTGATCCCACATCACGTCACATCGATACGGAATGTGGTGATGGCACAACCACCGTCGCCTTGGACTATGGAAAAGTGGTGATGGACGGCCTAACGGTTCACCTTTTTGGCACACCCGGACAGGAACGGTTCGAATTTGCCCGCAGGATCATCATGGAAGGGATGGATGCTGCTCTTCTTCTGGTTGATTGTTCATGTGCGGTCGATGACTTCACAAAGCGCCTCTATTGTGATCTCGTTGATAGTCACGTCCCCCTCGGGTTGATGCTTAACAAATGTGATGTGGCCGAGTCATGCCCGGCGATGGTGAGAAGAGAACTGCCTGGAACGGGAAATATGTATGAGATCTCTGCAAGAGATCCTTCAAGCGTACGGGAAGCACTTGGAAGCTTCGTCGCAATAGTAAAAGAGAATCGATAGATGAGGAATCATATTTCAATCAGATCTCGCACCCAGCAGTCTCCCCCTCCTTGAGGGAATCCCAAATGCCCTGAAACTGGGGAGAATCCATGTTCTACTTTCCTTCTTCGGACATTGCTCCTGCAAGGATCTTAGCCCAGGTTCGCACCAGGTCTTCTTCTCGAAAATCACCTGGAGTAACCCCGCCAAGCCTTATCACTGCCCTGTCGGCGGGAGACATCAGGTCCGGATCTACCCTTCCCGGGAAAAACCCGGTACTGATTGGATTGATGAATATCCGTACGGCTTCGAGTGCATCTTCTCCGCTTTGTAAATGTTCCATTGTCCGGTCCTTCATTGAGTAGCCTACTGAAAATACAGCAACAGGGCGTTCTCCCAAAGAATGACGAAACCTGCTCACAAAATCGCGTGCCTCAGCGAGCCATTTTCCCATATAGAGCGGGCTCCCGATAACAACTGCATCGTATTCGCCTGGATCCTTCACAGTGGCTATGGGCTGAACTGTCACCTCATATCCTGTTGAATTCAGCTCCTCTCCTATCATCCCGGCGATCTCTCCTGTCGAGCCATACCGGGTTGAATAACAGACAAGAATTTTCTTCACGCTTAAAATCCCCGCTTGTACAAATGTTACTTTAATATTGGAGAATCTCCCTATTTACATTCCCGGTAATCCGGCCGGCTGCCGGTGGGTCCGGAAATGGAATACCAGTGATGGTGATGAAACAAAAAGAGGTTTTTCAGGGCGTTCCCGGGATGCTGCGGCCTTTCAAGGAATATATGGAGAAAAAAGGGATCGCCGCCGGTGATCAGATCGTGTATTATGGCTGTCCGGGGACCTGCACACCATTTGTCGAGCTTCTCGCGTTTGCGGTCAGGAGCATGGAACTTGAACAGGTCTTTGTTCCCTATGTAGACGAGGCAAAAGCACAAAAAATGAAACTTGTCCCTGATATTGGGATGCAGGCAGGGGGCGCGGTGAAGATCGTGAATCCGAAAGCAGTGGTGGTGATGGGCGGGCTCTCTATGCCAAATGTTCCCGTCACGATGGACCAGGTGAAGTCGGCAGTCGAGAAACATCCCGGTGCCCATCTCGTCGGCATCTGTTTCATGAACATGTTTGAGAAAGCGGGGTGGCTCAAGGCCATGGATTTTGATCTTTTGATCGATGCGATGATAAATCCGGTTGATGTCTGGAAATAAAAAATCTGAGAAAAGTTCAACTTTTTTGAGTGAGCAGATTATATCCCCCTGATTCTGCGCACCCGCTCTTGAATAGCTCGAATTCTTTTTTAGGATATCCAGGAGGATGCAGAAATTCCCATTAAAATGTTCATGGCATTCGACAGGAAAGAGTGGGATTACCCTATTTTCCCATGATAAAAAAAAGTGAAGGTATTATTTCGGGCTGATGTAAGGATTCCGGAGCGCCTTGTTGACGCCAAACTTTGCCCGCTCTTCTACGGTCTTCTGGTTCTTGGTTATCTTCTCGTTAGCCAGTTTTGAGACAAGCTCGAGCCCGGGTTTCACCTGCTCAATGGATTTTGTCTCAAAGCATCCTGCAGCGATTGCTTTCGTCCAGATGTCATCGCCTTTCTTGGTCCGCACAAATACCGTGCTC
>MVZQ01000129.1 GCA_002068435.1 Euryarchaeota archaeon ADurb.BinA087
GCGTGATGAAGACAACTATTTTGACCGGACCTCCTCCCTTCCGCAGTTTGTGATCGATACCCCCCCTCCCTACCCCACCGGCACGTTCCACATCGGGAACGCGTTCAACTGGTGCTATATCGACTTTATCGCCCGTTACAAGCGGATGAAGGGATACAATGTGATGTTTCCCCAGGGATGGGACTGCCATGGCCTGCCGACCGAGGTGAAGGTGGAGGAGATCCACGGCATCACGAAAAACGATGTACCACGGGAGAAGTTCAGGGAGATGTGCAGGGAGCTCACTATCGCCAATATCGGGAAGATGCGCCTGACGCTCCGCAGACTGGGATTCTCAGTGGACTGGTCCAATGAATACATCACCATGCTCCCGGCGTATTACAAAAAGACCCAGATCTCGTTTCTGAAGATGCTCGCCTCCGGGTATATCTACCAGAGCGAGCACCCGGTCAACTTCTGCACCCGGTGCGAGACTGCCATCGCCTTTGCCGAGGTAGCCTATGAACCAAGGGAGACGTTCCTGAACTACTTTGACTTTGACGGGGTGGAGATTGCAACGACCAGGCCTGAGCTGCTCGCTGCCTGTGTTGCCGTGGCAGTCCATCCTGAAGATGAGCGGTATACGGGGATTTCCGGGAGGCACCTTACCGTGCCGATCTTCGGGCACAAGGTCCCGATCGTCTCTGATGAGGCCGTGGACCCTGCGTTTGGATCAGGTGCCGTGATGATCTGCACCTTCGGGGACAAGCAGGACGTGTTCTGGTGGAAACAGCACCAGCTTGAGCTCCGCAAGGCCATTGACCGCCAGGGAAGGATGACCCCGGTCGCGGGGAAATACGAGGGCAAGAAGTCAGGGGAATGCAGGGAGGCGATCCTCTCGGATATGAAGGCGCTCGGCATCCTCAGGCGACAGGAACCCCTGGAGCAGCGGGTCGGGACCTGCTGGCGGTGCAAGACGCCGATCGAGATCATGAGCGAGCGGCAGTGGTTCGTAAAGATCGTCCCGGACGAGATCATGAAGGCGGCACGAGAGGTGAAATGGACCCCGGGGCACATGTTCCTCCGCATGGAGAACTGGATCGGGCAGATGGAGTGGGACTGGTGCATCTCGCGGCAGCGGATCTTTGCAACCCCGATACCGGTCTGGTTCTGCAGGGAGTGCGGCACCATGATCCTCCCTGAGGAAAAAGATCTCCCGCTCGATCCCACGACCACAAAACCCGGTCATCCCTGCAACAAGTGCGGTTCGACCGAGGTGGTAGGGGAGGAGGATGTGCTCGATACGTGGATGGACTCCTCTATCTCGGTCCTGAACGTCACCGGGTGGGATGGCACAAGGGCTCCGCCATTGTTTCCCGCCCAGATCAGGCCGCAGGGCCACGACATCATCCGGACCTGGGCATTTTACACTATCCTCAGGGCGGTGGCGCTTACCGGGAAGAGGCCATGGGACGAGATCCTCGTCAACGGGATGGTCCTTGGCGAGGACGGGTTCAAGATGAGTAAAAGCAGGGGCAACATCATATCCCCTGAAGAGATCGTGGAACAGTACGGATCCGATGCCTTCCGGCAATGGGCAGCCGCCGGCGCTGCCACCGGTTCTGACATCATGTTCAACTGGAACGACGTGATTGCCGCATCCCGGTTCCAGACCAAGCTCTGGAATGTAGCCCGGTTCATCCTCCTGCAGCTCGAGAAGAGTGAGTTCAACCACGAGGCTCCGGTAACCGCTCTTGCCGACCGCTGGCTCCTTGCCAGGCTGGCCGAGACGGTCAGCGAGGTGACCGAGGCGATGGAGCAGTACCAGTTCGACCGGGGACTGAAAGCGCTCCGCGAGTTCTCATGGAATGTCCTTGCTGACAATTATATCGAGCTCGTGAAGGGAAGGCTCTATTCCGATGATCCGTCCCGCGATTCGGCCTGCCGCGTCCTCTGGGAGACCATCGATGCCCTCTGCAGGATGATGGCCCCTTATGCCCCCCACTTTTCCGAGGAGATCTATTCGCATCTCAGGGAGGGGAGTGTCCACAAGGCGGCATGGCCGGAGGCACTGCACTCTGACCCGGAGGCTCGCGAGAAAGGAGACCTCCTCGTCAGGCTTGTCTCCGAGATACGCCGGTTCAAGCACGAACAGGGACTTGCCCTGAATGCACCGCTCGGAAAGGTCACTGTCTTTTCCTCCCGCATCAACGGGGACGGGGGTGACATGGCACGAGCCCTGAATGCATCCATCGAGTGGTGTGCCGACACCGGTGCACTCGAGAAGAGGCCCGGTGAGATCGTCTTCAACATGGCGGTGATAGGCCCGGCTCTCAGGAAGGATGCAAAAGCATTCATGGATGCCGTCAGGGCGCTTCCCCCTGATCTCCTCTCCAGTCCACCGGCCGCAATCGACATCGGGGGAAGACATGTGGGGGTGCCCGCCCATTCATTCTCTCAGCAGACCGATTACCTGGTTGGGGGAACGCGGGTGGACCTTATCACGGTCGGCGATGTGATCGTGACCGTCCAAAAGCATCCCTGATCACCCCGGCAACAAACCCGGCAATCTCCCCTCCATCCTTCGTGCCATCCACCAAGATAAAGCGGGAGGGGTCGCTCTTTGCAAGGGCAAGGTAATGGTCCTGCACCTTCTCGAGGAGACTATGGTTCTCGAAATGCTCCCTGTTCTGTTTTTCCTTGATCCGTGCCAAGGCTTCATCGACAGGGAGGATGATCAGGAACGTGAGATCCGGGCGGATCGTCCACCCAGCATGCAGTACCTGGAGCCAGGCAAGCGGGTCATCGATATATCCCTTGAGAGTCTCCTGCTGGTAGGCATACCGGCTGTCAGAGTACCGGTCAGAGATGACGAGGAGTCCGCGTTCAAGGGAGGGGCGGACCAGGGTGGAGAGATGGGCTGCATGATCGGCTGCAAAGAGGAGGGCCTCGGTTATGGGATCAGCCTTCTCGGCGACTGCCTTCCGAACCTGGTCACCGACCCAGGTGGACCCCGGCTCGCGGGTAAAGACCGGCGAGAGATCTGAAAGGAGCGTATGAAGTGATAAGACAAGGGAACTCTTTCCGCTCCCGTCAATCCCTTCAATGGTCACGAGCACCAGTATCCCTCCCTGACCGATGTGTGCGGGATGCTCCCCTTGTGGACTCCTGTTGCCACGATAGCCCCGTCGAATCCGGCCCGGGCAAGGCGATCGAGGTCATGCCCGTTCCGGACACCGCCCCCGTAAAAGAGCTTCTTTCCAGAGGCGTTCCGCATTCTTTTGAGAAGAGAGGTGGAGAGCAATCTCCCGGTCCCGACCCCGCTGATATTCATAATCAGGCAGCAGTCGAACGGGAGACCGGCTGCCCCGGAGAGGACCTCCTCCGGCGCTCTCCCCTCCGGAAGGACCAGTCCGTCCCGGATATCAAGCGAGAGCATCCCCCCGCGGTACTGTACCAGGTCACCGGCCGTCTCGGTCCCGACCACGTTGACAATGTGCGCCCCTTCCAGGGAATCGTCCGGAGACCGGGATCCCCGGTCGACATAACACCGTTCCACCATCCCGGCACACGAGAGGATGACCGGGTCATGCGATCCCGTACCTGCTATCCGGTCGAGATCGGCTATGTAGAGGTACCGGGGCTGCATCACCTCAAGGTACCCGATAGGGTCTGCCACCGGCGATATCCCCCAGGTGAGCGGGCGGTAACCGGCCCTGTCACCCTTCTTCCCGTGCACAACGAGCCCGCCTTTCAGGTCCATTGCGAGAACCAGATCCATGGTGCTAGCGTAATCACTATTAGCATGAAGGATCATTAAATCCTATGCGATTGCTGGTCAGCCCGAGGGATGTTGAAGAGGCGAAGCGATCTGGTGCCGCGGATATTATCGATGTAAAACGGCCGGCAGAGGGA
This sequence comes from Euryarchaeota archaeon ADurb.BinA087, assembly GCA_002068435.1. Classification (GTDB taxonomy): domain Archaea; phylum Halobacteriota; class Methanomicrobia; order Methanomicrobiales; family Methanospirillaceae; genus UBA9949. The sequence continues at coordinate 3,895 of MVZQ01000129.1, forward strand.
TCGCTTGGCGCAAACTTTCCATGGATCATACGGGCAGTCAAGGACCTTTCGGACAAACCCGTCAGTGCAGCGATTGGCGATTTTGATTTCAGGCCGGGAGGGGCTGCCCTTGCTGCATACGGGGCTGCCCATGCCGGGGCAGATTACGTAAAGATAGGCCTGATGTTCGACGGGGCAAAACGGGCAGAGGAGGTGATCGAGGCCGTGGTACGGGCGGTCAAGGAGGAGTTCCCCGAAAAGTTCGTTGTGATTGCAGCCTATTCGGATTATGAACGGCTCGGGACCATCTCCCCCTTCGTGATGTCTCCGCTCGCGGCTGCAGCAGGAGCCGATGTCGCGATGGTGGATACCGGCAGGAAGGACGGGAAGAGTACCTTTGAGTTCATGAACGAGGAGGAACTGGCGGAGTTTGCCGGCATGAACCGCGACGCGGGGATGCAGACCGCTCTCGCCGGGTCGCTCTGCTTTGAGCATATCCCTGCACTCAAAAGGATCAATCCCGATATCATCGGTGTCCGGGGGATGGTATGCGGCGGAAACAGGAATTCCACGATCCAGGAAGACCTGGTGATACGGCTGGCACGGATGGTGTGATAAGGGATGTACCTGACGAAGCTGGATGCCCCCCTTGCGCTCACCTTCGATGACGTGCTCCTCCTTCCCGCCGAGTC
>MVZQ01000130.1 GCA_002068435.1 Euryarchaeota archaeon ADurb.BinA087
ACCGGCTGGCCAAAGAACGCATGCCCCCCAATGGCATAAAAGTCAATAAAGAACATTCCGGCTGAAACGGTGACCTCCAGTCCCGGATTCTTTTCCAGCCTCATGGTCTTTGTTATGCCATTTTCAGGGCTGGAGAGGGAGATGCCAATGGCAGTGATATAGACATAGTCGGGTGGAGGGGGTGGGGTTGTTACCCTGAGATCAAGGCGGGTCAACCCTCCGGCAACGAACGGATATGCAGACTGCCATGTGCTGTTATTTGCGGGATCCCCTGCCTGGGCCGGAAGACCGTTGACTGAGAACATGATCGGGGTGCCATCAGGGATGCACCCCCTGACTGCCAGGGTATCCGGGGTCCTGTTAGCGCTCCCGTATGTCCCGTCTGCACGGGTGGTCACGGGATTCCCCGCGATGTCCTGGATTACCCCTTCCCCTGTGGCACACAGTATCGCGGACACCGGCGCCGGTTTGCCATCGATGGTCACCGTGCCGTAGAACAGGTGAGGATCGCCTGATTGACAGTCCCTGATGATGGTGATGGTAACCATGGCAGTGTTTGAATCCCAGTACCCGTCATGAACCCTGTAAAGGAAGGAATCAGATCCTGCGTAGTCCGGCCCGGGAGTGTACATCACCCGGTCTCCCTCGATCGGTCCAAGCGTACCATGAAAAGGACTTTCCTCGATGAACCAGTGCAACGTATCCCCGTCAGGATCCCTGGCAGAAAGGGTAATTTCCACGGGAGTGTTCTGATTGGTCGTTACGGAACAGTCAGAAGCAGAGGGTGGAAATCCTTCGGAGGGTAGGGAGAGTGCCGTTTCCGTCCCGTGAAGGTCCTGAGCATTGGTTCCTGACGTATCGGACCATACGTCCTGGAGGAGGGGTTCATCCCCTGCCAGACGAGGAGTGCCTGGAGTGATGGATACCAGAGCTGAAGAGGGAATGACCAGCAATACCAATGTCAGCAATGCTGTCGCGATGAGTGTCCGGTACTCTGCCATGGTTATGATTAGGGGAGCGTAGACCGTTCTGTTATAAAAATTGTTCAGATGATAAAGGTTATGCAGCGCTCCCTTAAGAATCCCGCTACCGTGATGAATACCGGCACCATTGCATGCCACCGCACCCTCTGGTTCAGAAAATGCGGCTTCTCACCGGTCCGGGGCCGGCCTGGACACCAAGCAGGGGGAGAATTGCCGGCCGGAATTCTCGAATGCTCAATATTATCTCCTCTGAAGATAACCGCTTCACTTATGGGAGACTTTGATCCAAGGAAGCATACCGCAGAAGAACGGGGCATCGATGCCAAAGGCGACTATGTTCGCGGTCTCAAGATGTCTGAAACACGGTTCAAGAACATGGTCACCGGCCACTCCCCTGCCGAACAGCAGAGCATGAGACAGCAGGTCGAGGAAGCCGAGGCAAAGGGACTTCGTACCTATCAGATAAAGCACGCCAAGGGATACTACAACATCGAGAATGGGATCGTGATCGGAAGCGCAAAAGGAAAGTGAGTTCTCTTACCTCCGGCCTGACAGGCCGGACCTGCTTCATTTTCAATTAAAATGGCTTCGCCATTTTTTGTATGATTGTATCTCATATACACTCAGGAACTATTTTCAGGTGCGCTCTTCTCTCCTTTCTATCAGGATAACTGCCAGAGGATTGTCAGGAAGTTCTCCCTTGGATCACCCGGCATACCTGTGCCCGGCTGGCGTCCGGGATCTTCACCGTGACGTACGGTGCTGCTCTTCTCTTTGAAAAAGGGGAAATGGAGGAGGATATCATCTCACGAAAAATATCTCAATTCCGCCAATCACTATCGAATCATCCGGATTGCCGATCACAACTTTCAGCTCGAGGGTATTTGCACCCCCGACCTGGTAAGATGCGAAACTGGTGTGTTCGAAAGGTCCAGGCCCGTACAGGTCAGTATCATCGTCCATCATCACCGTTGCGCCATCAGGGGTTGTCATCTGGCTCAGACGCGTCTGAGCGATGTACGTCGTCGCGGTGTCAGTCGTGTTGATGTAATAATGGATCATCACCCCGGTCACCTTCCCTCCGTCAGGCAGGATGAGCGGGAAGATCACCCACTGGTGATCGTCCTCGGTCACCACCGTTTCCGCAGTGATTTCCAGTGCACCAGTAGTGCAGGGAAGATCTGACGCGTTGCAGATCCCTGAGGTGATATAGGTCGTATGCGGCCCGTTCGGGCCTGTGGGGTATGCCACAAGCGGGCTTACCCAGACGTTCTCCAATTTGAGACCAGCAATCTCATCTTCGAGGGCAAGGATAGTGCAAAAAGCATCGGCGATCTGCTCCTGGAGCGCGATGAGGGCGTCCCATATCTCCAGAAATTGGGTATCTTCTGAATCTTCCGGAGGGGGGATCTCAGCGTACGCAGGTGCTGTCAGAATAACAAGTACCAGCAGTATCCCCAAAAGTATGGGGAATGTTCTCTGTTCCATTGATGCCACCTTGCTCTTTTTCAGAGCAATGTGAAGATTAGAGTTATACTACATTAATATATTGTCTCAAAAATAAGCCAGAGAACCGGCTTAGTGCATAGAACAGGAGGCAGAGAGGCCCTGTTCTCCCGCTCCATCAGACGATATCTCCGTAAAAAAAGACCAGGTCCCGATGTCCAGCCGGAGTGTTCAGACGTTGCGGATACTTTCCTTTCAAAAAAATTACATGATTCCTTTGAGGGACACATGCATACGAGATGAAAATGCCGGAGGCATTTTCATATAAAAAAGAGGGGTAGGGATCTCCCCCTCCGGATCAGAACCCAATGATCCGCATTCGCCCCATGTGATCGGGAAATTACGGGAAATATCGTTCTTAATAGACGCATCGGGAATCCGGAAGCCCGCCAGCCCCCAAGATCCCGGCCCTTCACCGTGCATACCCGGCCCGCTTGTAGGCCGTATATCCGCCCCCGAGGTTCGAGACATTGCCAAATCCATGCATCTTCAGGATACTTGCCGCAATGCTCGCCCGCTGCCCGCCCCTGCACATCAGGATAGTGTGGCGGGCCGGATCGAGCTCGGCATACCTCGTCCGGAGGTCATGCCACGGGATGTGAACCGAGGATTCTGCATGGGCGGTGTCCCATTCCTCGCTGGATCTGACATCGACAAGGACCGCACCCCCTTCACTGACGAGGGCGTGTGTTTCATCCGCGGAGAGGACCGGCACCCGGGTGATCGGGAAACCTGCAGCCCCCCAGGAGAGCATACCCCCTTCAAGATACCCGGTGACCCTGTCAAATCCTACCCGGTGGAGCTGAAGGGTCGCCTCATCGGCATACCTCGGTTCCTCAACGACGAGGAGGATGTCCTTTTCGGGGGGAAGGATCCAGCCTGCCTGCGTGGGGAAGTTTCCGGAAAGATCGATGTGCCATGCACCAGGGATGTGGACCCCTGAGAAAGACTGGTAGCTCCTCACATCGAGGAGGAGGGACCGATCATCCTTCATCTTCTCAAAGAAGGCTCCTGGTCCGAGCGGGACGGGCCTGGCGAGGGATTTCATGAGAGCAGGCCCGGCCCGGTTGATCGCTGAACACCGGGTGAAATGATCAGGGGCAGCAGGCATCTCTGATGTGAGAGCCCTGATAAATGCATCCTTGTCTTGGATAAGGAGTGCATAGTTGTACCGCTTCTCATACCCGATCGTGCTCGTCCGCTTCGCGGCCATCGCCCTCCCGCAGAGCGATCCTGCTCCGTGGGCAGGGTAGACCTCGCATTCGTCGGGGAGTGTCATGATCTTGTCGTGTAGGTTGTCATAAAGGGAGGATGCCAGATCTTCTGCCCTCCCAGGGAAGAGATCAGGCCTGCCGACATCGCCGACAAACAGGGTATCGCCTGAAAAAAGGGAGACAGGGGTGTTTCCCCGGGCCAGATCGGTAGCCACGTAACAGAGGGATTCAGGGGTGTGCCCGGTGGTCTCGACCACGGAGAACCGGATATCCTCGAGAGATATCTCGGATCCTTCAGAGACTGCGTAATGGGGGAACGCACAGTTCCCTTTCGTTGGTGCGTAGATTGCTGCACCGGTTGCCTCGGCGAGATCAAGGTGGCCTGAGACAAAGTCGGCATGAAGGTGTGTCTCAAGGATATGGGTGATCCTGACCCCCATCTCCCGGGCGGCACCTAGGTATCGCTCCGTGTCGCGGGCGGGATCGATGATCGCACAGGTCCGGTCCCCGGCGACGATATAAGAGCTGTGGGCGATTCCAGGAACGAAAAATTGCTGGATGATCATGTAGTGGTTCCTCTCCTCCAGGAAATTAAATACTGCTTATCCCGGCAAGAAGGGAAGGAGGGGCCGTACTGCCCACCGGGGCTTATGGTGCCGGGTCAGGCTTTTCCGGCTGATGGATACTGTGGAGGACGATGATACTGATACCAACCCCGAGTGCGTTGGCTATGATCATGGCAGGAATCAGGGCGACCACGATCTCCACTGCTTCAGAAAACGGTTGGATCAGGGCCAAGGCAAGGCCTCCATGCAGGAGCTCGATTCCTGCGGTAAAGATCATGGCAGGGACGATACC
>MVZQ01000131.1 GCA_002068435.1 Euryarchaeota archaeon ADurb.BinA087
TAAAAAAATTATATCTGTTCTGTAAAAACAATTGAGCCAGATATCCGGGATATCCGTATTTTTACTTTTTGTCCCGGTTTTCCCCGAGGGATGTACATGATATACCGACCCATTCTCACGACCCCGTCTCCACGTTTACTCACCGACTGAACTTCAACGTCAAGTTCCTGTCCTTCCTGGAGATCACTTCCAACCGGCTCAGAACGGGCCTTCCTTTTCCGCACCGGGCGGTGCCCGCCACAGGCGTCACACCTGAGCAGGAGAACCCTGTCATCCTTCACAAGGCGGGTATCCGGTTTTCCGCATTCAGAGCAGATGACATAGTCATCAACATATCCCTTAACAAGGCCATTAATCAGGGATGATTCGAACTTCCCGTTGAAAATAGCTCGTGTTCCGTCAATTTTTCCTGCCGTGCCAAGCTCACCAAGCAGATACTTCATGAGATGGTCCTGATCCCTGCGAACCACGTCGGCAATCTCTGCAAAATTTTCAAGAATTGTCGTTTTTCCTTCTATGTAAACTCTGGCATCAGGGACGGTGAACCGTTCTGTGGACTCACTCTGCTCGGTCACATTGGAATATGCCTTTTTGAGGAGTACCTCGTATGGATCAACCATATTCCTATATATTCCCTTCAGGCCCGTAAAAAACCCACCATGCTACCTCTGCGCGATGGAACTTTATGGTTTCAGAGAGAGAGCTCATCTATCACCATGTTGTCGGCCGCCGACCTATCCACCATAAGAACTACCCTCAGACGGGAACCTACCGATGTCGAACTCGCATGCTTCGAAAATCTTTGGAGTGAACACTGCAGTTACCGATCAACAAAGCGCCTGTTAAAAACGCTCCCTACCAGCGGCGCCGATGTCATACTTGGCCCAGGTGATGATGCAGCTATTGTCCGTTTCAGTGAGAGGACAGCGCTTGCCATCTCAATGGAGAGTCATAATCACCCGAGTTACGTTGATCCGCATGATGGTGCGGCGACCGGGGTGGGAGGCATCGTTCGTGATGTTCTCTCGATGGGTGCTCGGCCGATCGCGCTGATGGACCCGCTCTATTTCGGGCCACTCGACAGGGAAAAGAACAGGTACCTCCTTGAACATGTGGTGGAAGGGATAGGTGGATACGGGAATTGCATCGGGGTTCCTGTTGTGCGGGGAGATCTCGCTTTCGACAGCAGTTATAACGGCAATCCACTCGTGAATGTGGTCTGCGTGGGTATTGTCCATCCCGAACGTTTCATCACTGCGCGGGTCAAACAGCCGGGAAATCACCTCGTCCTCATAGGCGCATCAACTGGGAGGGATGGCCTTGGAGGAGCGTCATTTGCCTCCAGGGATTTGTCTGAAGATTCAGAAGCCGAGGACCGCCCGAGTGTCCAGATAGGGGATCCGTTCACAGAAAAGCTGCTCATTGAGGCCATCCTCGAGATGGCAGAGACAGGGAAGATCTTTTCCTGCCGAGATCTCGGGGCTGCCGGGCTTGCCGGGGCTTCCAGCGAGATGTGCAGCACGTTTGGCGGTCTGATCCATGCTAACCGTGTACACCAGCGCGAAGCCAATATGCGTCCGGTGGAGATCATGCTTGCCGAATCGCAGGAACGTATGCTTATTGAAGTGGCGCCATCGGATGTATCCCTGATGGGCAGCATTGCCGAGAAATATGATCTCAAGTGGAGCGATATCGGGGAGGTGATCGCTGAACCCCGTTATATCGTGAAATTCCATGAAAAAACGGTCGCTGATATCCCGATCCTCTTCCTCTGCAGCGATGCCCCGGAATGTACCTGGGAGAGCCAGCCCTACAACGAAGTGAAACCATTTGCCTCCCCTTCAGGAAGGTTGGACGATCTCCTCCTCAAGGTTCTCTCCCATCCAGAGGTAGCATACCGGACCTGGGTGGTCGAACAATACGATCATGATGTTCAGGTAAAGACGATCTCTCTTTTTCACGATGCAGCTCTGTTACGTCTCGGAGGAGAAGCCCTTGGTCTTGCTTTCTCCTGCGGATGCAACCCTCGACAGATCTTCCTCTCCCCCTATAGCGGTACTGCAAACGCGGTATACGAGAATGCGGCAAACCTTGCATGTATCGGGGCTGATCCGCTCTGTATCGTGAACTGCCTGAACTTTGCGAGCCCGGTCCATCACGATATCTACTGGCAGCTCTCTGAATGTGTGAAGGGTATGGGAGACATGGCCCGCAGTATCGGGGTCCCTGTCGTGGGAGGAAATGTCTCCCTCTACAATGAGAGCGACGAGATGTTAACCAGGATAAAGCCAACCCCGTCGATTGGGATGGTTGGCCGGGTCCCTGTTACCCGTCCGGTGGAACCTGAACCCGGGATGGGGCTGGCACTCTGCGGGCAGGAAGGATCCCATTTTGGAGGATCGGTTCTCGATGCAATCCTTTCCTGCGGTGGAACGCCGCCTCCAAAAGCCGAACATTCTGTTCTGAAGGTCATCCGGTCATTGTCCGCTTCTGACAGGAGTATTGCAGTAACTGATATATCTCAGGGGGGTCTTGCTGCCGCACTTGCAACGTTTTTACCAGGAGCGCGGGTGAGACTTGAAGGTCCTGCACTTCCCGCACTCCTTTCTGAGACGTATGGAAGGTTTCTGATAGCGTATGAAAGCGAATCCTCACTGGAGGATCTCGACTGCAGAATAATCGGGGAGGTCACCTCAGAAGGACTCGAAATCCGGCATCCAGGGGGAATCTGCAGCCTCTCAAAAGATCAGCTCGAGTTTGCTCTTTCATCCTTTACCCGTATTATGAAGGGTTAGATCTTTTGGCGAGATGAATCGGAGAAGTAAAGGGCCCAATTCCCAAACTGCCGGGGGAATGCCCTTCTACCCCGATATTAACCCATCGTGAATAGGATTTCCCACATAGGAGTTCCCTTATACCGAGTCCCTGAATGTGTCGAAACTATCAGGAAGGCGATGATCCGTTCATGCTCTCTGGATTTTTGGAAACAAGACTAATACAGGTAAGGAGCTGGAGGGTTGTTTTGCGTGGGCATACTCACTTGAAATCAGGTTCCGCCAAAAATATCTCAAAAAGTGAACGGAAGAATTTGGATTACTTCTTCTGAAACTGGGGCATAAGGGAGCGGACTTCCTTTCCCACCTCTTCAATGAGGTGCTCTTCGTCCTCTTTTGTAAGCGCGTTGAAGACCGGTCTGGTGACCATGTTTTCAAGCATCCATTCGCGGGCGAACTCCCCCGTCTGGATTTCCCGCAGGATCTCCTGCATGGCAAGGTAGCTTTCGGGGCCGATAACCCGTGGACCACGGGTGAGATCTCCATATTGTGCAGTATTCGAGATCGAATTCCGCATCTTCGTAAACCCTCCTTCGTAAATGAGATCAACGATCAGCTTGGTCTCGTGGAGTACTTCCAGATATGCCATCTCGGGCGCATAGCCAGCCTCGACAAGGGTCTCAAACCCGGCCTTGATAAGGGAGGTCATCCCCCCGCAGAGCACCGCCTGTTCTCCGAACAGGTCCGTCTCAGTCTCTTCGCGGAAGCTCGTTTCCAGTACAACTGCGCGGGTTGCGCCAATCCCTTTCGCATATCCAAGGGCAATTTCCTGGGCATGGCCTGAATAGTTCTGATGAACCGCGATAAGTGCCGGGACGCCTTTTCCTTCCTCGTACATCCTCCGCACCAGTGCACCAGGACCTTTTGGTGCCACCATGATAACATCAACATCAGGAGGAGGAACGATCTGTCCGAAATGAATATTGAATCCATGGGAGAACATCAGGCATTTGCCGGTCGTCATATGGGGCTTTATCTCATTTTTGTATACCCCCCCCTGGTTTTCATCGGGGAGCAGTATCTGGATAACCTGAGCCGTTTTCACCGCTTCAGACACCGGATACACCCTGAAACCATCGGCCTTGGCAAGATCCCAGCTCTTTCCCTGTCGGAGCCCTATTATTACGTCGAGGCCACTGTCCTTCAGGTTCAGCGCCTGTCCTCTTCCCTGCGACCCGTAACCGATAACTGCGATACGCTTTCCATCGAAAACCGAAAGATCAGCGTCGGATTCATAAAATTTCTTAATCATACTACGTCCAAGAGATATCGCTAACAGAGCACTTAAATATTATATAAAAAAATTACATTTCACACCCTGTCCAAAATAAAATGAGCGGGAGCGATGCAGTATTCACGAACTTAAGAGTGCAAAGATGGGTCGAGATTTGCCAGACATCCAGTCAACAACCCCGGCAGTCCGTATCAACCTCACCCGTGTTGGCGTGAAGAATGTCAAGAAACTGGTTGAGGTTTCGCGGGGTGAAAAACGTCCGGTCATATTCATATCCAATTTCGATGTTTTTGTTGATCTCCCGGGAAGTCTGAAAGGAGCGAACCTTTCGAGGAATTTTGAAGTTATTGATGAAGTTCTTCAGCAGGCCATCGATGGGGACGTCAAGGAGATTGAAGACCTCTGCAGCGTGGTGGCACGCAAACTGCTGGATCGTCATGAATATGCAGACCGGACGGAAGTCCTGATG
>MVZQ01000132.1 GCA_002068435.1 Euryarchaeota archaeon ADurb.BinA087
TGTCAGCTTCCCGCGGGCAGAGAAGAGGCGGAAGCCGAGATCCAGTTCCCTGCCCAGTTCTGATCTCCAGCGCTGCTCGTACCGGCGGAGCAGGTCGTCTGCGGCAGACCCCTCATTGCAGGCTTCGCAGGCAGTCTCTGCTGCATGGTATGCCGACCGCACGCCGGTATAGACCCCGCCCCCCGAAGTGGGCTTCGGGAATCCGGCCGCATCGCCGATAAAGAGGGTCCCGTGGCCATACGTCCGGGGCATCACGCCGATCGGAATCGTCCCGGTCACCAGGTGGCAGCAGCTCCTCCCCCCATGCTCACCGATGAACTGCCTGAACCGTGAGGCGACCTCCCCCCTCCCGGCAAGGCCGATCCGGGCCCTCCCCTTCCCGGACGGGATGATCCAGCCGAAGAAGTAGGGGGATGCGTCAGGGTAGATCTCGACCAGGTTTCCCGCCATCTCCCGGGGGACCTCGGCCTGGATGCCGGCAAGGAAGACAGGCGGTCGAGCCATCCCGAGGTCCCGTGCAACAGGGCTCCGGGGCCCGTCTGCAGCGATCAGGACACGGAACCCGATCTCATCTGTTCCGCCCACCCCTCTCGTGATGATCGCCGATCCCGACCGCTTCAGATATGCCGTCTTGACCCGGACCTCGGCACCGGCATCTGCAGCCGCTGTTGCCATCTCCCTGTCGAGGAGGCCCCGGTCGACTACATAGGCTTTTACCGTGCCTGCATCGAACGTGAGCTCAGAGCCCCGGGACGTCAGGATCCTCGCTCCCGTGACCTCGTGGTGCACCGGTTTTTCCGAGACCTGGCATGCCGCATATGCCCTGACCGAGAGGAGCCCCGCACACTGGACGGGGTACCCAATCGCGGCATGCTCCTCGATCAGGCACGTGGAGAGGCCGAGCTCGGCACACCGGCGTGCGCAGGTGCTCCCCGCGGGGCCGGCACCCACCACCACAACATCATACTGGCGCCGTTCTGTCACGATCATGTTCTAGGTTCTCCTTTCAGGGCATCAATCTGACAGATCCTGCCTGGAAAAAAGTCCTCAACCCCTCCCCGTGCAGTCCTTCCGGGGATACCCATTCCCCGCTTATTCATGACAATCGGGTGAACCTGGAACCGGACTGATCCCCGGGCAGATACCTGGGTATTACACTACGAGAGCTTCAGAGGGTATTGCGGCAGCCTCTTCTGTTCCCTGTTCCATGGCTATCTATTTGATACCCCATGGGAACCTAGTGTGAGAGCAATGGAGAAAGGTCCGGTATTTGAGTGGAAGCAGTGCCTGGTGGTGCGCTCCGACCTCAGGATGAGCTGCGGGAAGATGTGTGCCCAGGCTGCACATGCATCGATCCTTGCCTGCGGTCGGTCGAAGGCTGCCTCACGCAGGCGCTGGTGTGCCGAGGGGCAGAAGAAGGTCGTCCTGAAGGTTGCCGGCGAACAGATCCTCTTTGAGCTGAAGACCCTGGCAGAGGTGGCGGGGATAGCGGCAGCCCTGGTCCAGGATGCCGGGATGACCGAGGTGCCGCCGGGAACCATCACGGCGCTCGGGCTCGGGCCTGCAAAGTCGGAAGACCTCGACAAGATCACCGGGGACCTCGCCCTCCTATGAGAGAGAGCCCGTATCCCCTCGAGCAGCTGCTTGGTATGCGGTACTATGGGACCGACACTCCCGGGACAGGGGGGCGGCTCCGTGCTCTGCCAGAAGATTTTATCGTTGAAGAGATTCCCGGCGATATCGGCACGGAAGGGCGGTTTCTGATCTGCAGGCTGACGAAAAAGGACTGGGACCAGCAGCGGGCGGTGAAAGAGATCGCAAAACGCCTCGCCATCTCGTATAAAAGGATCGGGTTTGCGGGGACCAAGGACAAGCATGCCGTCACCTCCCAGCTGATCTCCATCGAGGGGATCACTGCAGAGGAGATCGATCAGGTCCGGATCCGGGATATCACCCTCGAGCCGGTCGGGCGATCCACCTCCCCCCTCGCCCTCGGCTCCCATGCAGCGAACCGGTTCACCATCACCATACGGGAAACCTGTGCCGATCCGGAGATCCTCTCTGTGGTGACCGCAGCATGCGAGAGCGGTATTCCGAACTACTTCGGAATCCAGCGATTCGGGGCGATCCGGCCGATCAGCCATACCACGGGGGCGTATATCCTGCGGGGGGACTATGAAGCGGCAGTCTGCCACTATATCGGGGCCGCATTCCCGGGCGAGCCTGATGGGGTGAGGGAGGCACGCAGCTCGTTTTTGGAGCACCGGGACCCGCTCCGGTCGATCAGGGAGTTTCCGCTGCACCTGAACTACGAGCGGACGATGCTCCACCACATCGCGTCCCACCCCGGGGATTACCGTGGAGCACTCCGGATCCTCCCCCCGAAGATCCTCTCGATGCTTGTCAGTGCCTACCAGTCCCTCCTGTTCAATAAAGCCCTGTCATTGCGGATGGCTGAAGGGGGCAGCTTCTCCGAACCACTTCCTGGTGACCGGCTCCTCTTTCTGAACGGGAGGGAAGATCAGGTCTCTGCCGCGACTGCCGGGAATGCACGGGTCCAGGTCGCGAGAGGCCGGTGCCGGATCGCCATACGGATGCCGGGGTGCAGCGACAAGGCACTCCCCTGTGCGGACACCACGGCCATGGAACACTTTCTCTCCGAGGACGGCATACAGAAGAGCGATTTCTGTGCCGCCTCTGACCTCGTGCATGCCCGGTTTGACGGGGCTATGCGCCCTGCCGCGCTTTCAACCGGGATCACTGCCACCCTTGAGGGGGACCAGATAACACTTGCCTTCTCCCTCCAGCCCGGGCAGTACGCTACCACCGTCTGCCGGGAGTACATGAAAACTGATCCCCTTGCGATGATCTGATCGCAGGGGGAATAATCCAGGGATCTTTCCAAATACTCATGCTCAGGACAGGCTCTCCTCTAGGAAAATTCCCGGGATTCATGCGGTCCGGCACTGACATTCGGGGAGTTCTCCCCGTTGTTGTTACCCGGGAGACTCCGTTCTGGAACAGTACAGGGAAGCTATCCTTCCTGGAAGTGATCTTGGAGGATGCTCCCCTGAAGGGATACCCGGGAGACTCCTTTCTGGAACAGTACGAGGAAGCTATCCTTCCTGGAAGTGATCTTGGAGGATGCTCCTTTGAAGGGATACCCGGGAGACTCCTTTCTGGAACAGTACAGGGAAGCTATCCTTCCTGGAAGTGATATGGGGGTATGCTCCCCTGAAGGGATACCCGGGAGACTCTCCTGGAGTAATTACCCCGGGTGTGTTCTTTTCAGGATACTACTCGTGATATACCCTTTCAGAACACTCCCCACGAAGTATGCTGAAGATTACTCCCAACGAGATCTGCTGAAAAAAGGAACGAGGGTTAACCTTTTCGGCTGTTGTTCACGAGATCCGGCCAGCTTCATCTTTCAGTTGTCCGGGAGGGTAGACCACATCATACTCGGTCACGAGGTTGGTGCCGCAGAGATAGTGGTCTTTGAGGACCAGCCGGATCATCTCCTCCTCTGTCTCGATATGCATACCCCCGACAAGTGACGGGGTATCAGCACCCCCGACGATGAAGGGGAGGTGGATGAGGCGGATCTCATCGACGAGGCGGTGGTGGAGCATATGCCAGTTCAGTGTGGGTCCTCCCTCGATCATCAGCTTCCTCACCCCATACCGGGTCCGGAGAATCCTCATGAGGGTGGGGAGGTGGACATGGCCCTGCCCGGCACACACCACCTCGGCACCCCGCTTCCGGATGGCATCCACCCTCTCGGCCGGTGCCTGTTCTGATACGGCAATGACCGTAGGAGCATCCGGGGAGAGGACATTGGCGTCAAGGGGGATATCGGCCATGCTCGAGGGGATGACCCGGATCGGGCTCTTCCCTTCCACCAGACGGACGGTCAGGTAGGAGTTGTCAATCCGGATCGTATTTGCCCCCACCATGATGGCATCAAGGGATGCCCTCGTCCGATGGAGCAGGATCTCAGTGGCAGGATCCATGTATTTCATCAGGATCTTGCTCGAGCTCCCTTTCTTGAGGGTCAGCTTGCCATCCGCTGTGATCTCCGACATCATCAGCACGTGGGGGCGATCAGGTGATTCCGGCACGACTACGACCTTTGCAGGAGAAGCTTCGCCCTGATCGGTTAAAGAGGTTGGCCCCTCTGCTGCTCCCTGCCGCATTCATGACGGACGATGGCAAGTATTATCCATTGAACTGCTGCTTAGATGATCCATGAACATAACCGCACTCCGGCCCCGGCTCGTCCGCCATGTTGAGCCGATCGCCACCGTGTTCTGCAGGGCCGGCATCACCCCGAACCAGATCTCCCTTCTCTCTCTCCTCGCCGGGATGCTGTGTGCGGTATGCTACTTTTACCAGATGTTCATTCTCGGGAGTCTCTTGCTTTTCATCTCTGCCGTCCTGGACCTTGTCGATGGCAGCGTTGCCCGGCGGACCGACAGGGAAACCCGTTTCGGGGCAGTCTTTGACTGGATCGCTGACAAG
>MVZQ01000133.1 GCA_002068435.1 Euryarchaeota archaeon ADurb.BinA087
GGGGTTGCCATCACCATGTTCTCAGATACTGCGTAGGTGTAGATCGGTGCGATCCCTCCCTCACGATATCCGAGGGCAATAATGAAGAGGTTCACCGCCGAGGTGAGGATGCTCACTCCGAAAAATATCTTGATGAGGTTTCTCTTCAGGAGGATCGTGGCAAGCCCGATCACAGAGAGGATGACCACGGCGATATAAGGAAGGTTCCAGAACATCGTCAGGCCTCCTCCGTCTTTCCGATCCCCGAGAGCATGTACAGGATGATGATGGCAAGCCCGCCCCAGACCTCGATCCCGACAGCGATGTTCATCAACGGGAGCACCCCGCCGGTATTCAGTTCTCCGGAGTTCGGGCCGAAGGGGACGGTCATCCCGAAGAGTGAGCCGCTGTTGGCAAGGAAGTTAAAGAAGAACGTGGTCCCAAGCCCGATCGCTATCAGCGCGACTCCGGCAAACATCACGAGCCCCGCGGACTCCTGTATTGTGAGCACGAACTTTTTCACCATGCCGATCACCTCTTCGTACGAGTAGGCGACGATCACAAGTGCCACCCCGGTAGCGACCACTGCCCCGCCCTGGAATCCGCCTCCAGGGGTGAGATGGCCGTGCATGATGATGTAAAGGCCGAAGATCACGATCGCACCAAAGAGGACATCTGCCCCGAAGCGGACGATCTTACTCATTCTCATCAGCATCACCCCTTACCAGCTTCCGGTAGATCAGCCCCACTCCGACCACGGCGGTGAACAGTACGGTGGACTCACCGAGTGTGTCGAAACCACGGTAATCGAAGACGATTGTGGTCACGATGTTATTCGTCGCAGCCTGTTCCTGCCCGTTCCTGATGAAGTAGTCGTCCATTGCGGCGTTGTCAGGCTCCCCGAAGGTCAGGTCGAGGGCGATCAGTCCCAGGAAGAGGCCGAAGATGATGATGATCAGGACTGATAGTTCCTTCCTCATGGGGCATCCTCCTCGTAACGCTTGGTCGATCGTATAGCAATGATAAAGATGGCCGTGGTGAGACCTGCCCCGATGGCGGCCTGGGAGATCGCGACATCCGGGGCCTGGAGGAGGTAGAACTCAAGGGAGATAAGGAAGCTGAAAAGGCCTGATGCCAGTGCGGCAGCGAGCAGGTCCCGGAAATAATACACGAGTGTTGCCGAGACGATAAGGCCGGCTATCACGAGAACATGGATGATGGTCTCGATCATCGTCCCGCCTCCTTCAGCCGGTCGACCACTGCAGGGGAAGGCAGAATACCGCTCCGGTGAGCAGCCCTCGCAATGGCATGGGAGCCGATAGCGTTTGTGAATGCCAGGGCAAATGCGGCGATAAAGGCATGGACGCCGAGCACGATGAACTGGGAATCGATCGTGCTCAGGTAAAGGGAGATCGAATAGACGATCACGGCAAGGGTGGTGAAGACCGACCCGAAGGTGGTTGCCTTCGTGGTGGCATGCATCCTTGTGTACAGGTCCGGGAACCGCAGCAGGCCGATCACCCCGAGGGTATTGAAGATGATACCGATCACAAGGAAGATAATGATGAGCCACTCGGCAATCATCAGAGTTCCCCTCCGAGGTATTTCGCAATGTAGAGGGTGCTTATAAACGAGAGCAGGGCGTAGACGATTGCCACGTCGATAAAGATGACCTCCCGATAGATCAGGCCGAGGATTACGAGCGAGGCGACGGTCAGGGTATTGACGGTGTCGACAGCGACGACCCGGTCACCAGGGGTAGGGCCGAGGATCAGCCTGATGAAGCAGAGGCAGATCAGGATCACAAGGACCAGGACTGCCGGGTAAAACGGATCGATCATTCGGCAATCCTCCGGATCCACTGCGGGAGATCAGCGATGGAGAAGAGTTCATGGTCACGGATGACCGGTGCAGCCTCCTCACCCTCACCGACATTGATGTTGTGGATGAACAGATCATGCGTATGCTCATCGATGTCAACGGTGATAGTCCCGGGCGTCAGGGTGATTGAGTTTGCCAGCATGAAGATCCCGAGGTCTGACTTCAGGTCTGAGGAGACCCTGATGATCCCCGGCCGGATCCGCAGCGTGATCACCCGGTAGGCAACATCGAGGTTTGCCTTGATCACTTCCAGGAAGAACGGCCCAATCACGTAAATCGGGATCAGCAGGAACCGCAGGGGGTTTGCCATCCGGTAATTTCGTGCCCGGCAGAGGAAGTTCCGGGCAACTGCAGCGGTTAAAAGACTGAGGACAATCCCTGCAGTGAGTTCTGATGCCGACCAGAGCCCTATATTCCCGCTCCCTGCAGTCAGGACGAGGTAGACAAAGAGGGAGAGGAGAAAGGTGAGGATAAAGGCGATCACCCGATCGCCTCCGGCCGTTCATCGTTTGAGCATGCCAAACACGTTCCATTCATAGGTATCACGCGAATCTCCGGAGGTTCTGGTGCGGTCCTGATACAGCCTTCATTGGTGAACACCGATCTGCCGCATCACATGGTATAACTACGAATATTGGTTCTCCGAATCTTAAACAATACGATTTGTTCCGGATAAAAAACGCATTTTATCAGTTCTTGGAAAAAATTACGTCAAATTATCAGTTTTTACCCACTCTACCGGAATCCCCGTAAAAATATATCGCCCGTATCCCTCTGGTATTTATCGTTTCATTGCCAATGGTAAGCGTGAATGCGCCCTTCGTTCCTGGGAAAAATGCTCCTCCACTGGTGCGATACCTGCCATGCCCCTGTCCTCTCGGGGACCTGTGCCTGTGGTGCCGTGACACGGAAAGTACAGGTCACCCCACCAGGTGATATACGGCCTGCGTTCCCCGCGGATGTCGCCCTGATCAACCGTGTCTTTACTGCCCATTTCGGGGCGCCTCTCATACCCGAGGGGCATATCGCCCTCCTTAACAAGGTCCCGGACAATGACCGGATGGAAGAGATCATCATGGGCGGGGCCGTTGTCGGGGCGATACGTTACACCCCTTCCGCGAGAACCTGGGAGCCCCTTCCAAGGCTGGAGTCTGCCCTTTTCCTGACCCCGCTGCTCCGTTTTGTGGTCGTGGATCCCGGTGCGGTTGCCTCGATCCGGGATGAAGGGGCAAGCGTGCTTGCACCCGGGCTCATCTCGATACATCCCTCGGTCCGGTCGGGTGATGAGGTGTTCATCCTTGATCCCGATGGAAGAGTTGTGGGAGTCGGGAGAGCCCGTGCTGATGCAGCAGAAGCAGCCTCGATGACACGGGGGCAGGTGGTGAGGACCCGGAGGAATGCCCGGTCGGCCTGCATCCCGGGTCCATCCACATGGGATGCCGTGGTCCGGGCGAACGCGAAGGTGCTTGAGGAGGCTGAGGCAGAAGCAATCAGTTTCATCCGGAACGTCTCGTCGAACTATAATGGGCAGACGAGCGTATCGTACTCGGGAGGGAAAGACAGCCTCGCCACCCTCATCCTTGTGCTGAAGGCGATAGGGAACGTCCCGCTCTTGTTTGCCGATACCGGGTTCGAATTCCCGGAAACGTATCAGAATGTCTCTGATGTGGCAGCCCTGTACGGGCTTCCGGTCGTCCGTTCCGATGGTAAAAGCAGGTTCTGGGAGGGGTACGAACGGCACGGTCCCCCTGCAGTGAACCACCGCTGGTGCTGCAGCGCCTGCAAACTCCTCCCGCTCCGCGAGGCAATCGGAGCGACCTGGGGAGAATGCCTCTCGTTTATCGGCCAGAGGAGGTATGAATCGTTCCGGAGGAGGGAGAGCAGCAGGGTGTTCAGGAACGGGATCGTGACCAACCAGACCTCGGCTGCCCCCATCCAGAACTGGACCGCCCTCCATGTCTGGCTGTATCTCTTCAGGGAAGATGCCCCGTTCAATCCGCTGTATGCGAAACGCCTCGATCGTATCGGGTGCTACCTGTGCCCTTCAAGCGATGTAGCCGTGCTCGATGATATCCGGAAAAGATACCCCGATCTCTGGGAGACGTGGGAACTGCAGCTCAGGAAATGGCGGGAGGACCATGGTCTGCCCGCTGCATGGGTCGATGAAATGAGGTGGAGAATAAGGGAAGGGGTGTCAGATGAGACGGATAGTAATTGTTGATTACGGGCTTGGGAATCTCAGGAGTGTTTTCCGGGGGCTTGAAAAATCAGGAGCACGACCGGTTATTACATTCGATAGTGAGGAGATCGCGGCTGCAGATGCCATCGTCCTTCCCGGCGTTGGTGCCTTCAGGGACGGAATGGAGCAGATCGGCGAGATGCAGCAGATCCTCACCGAGGCAGCCGGCTCCGTCCCCATGCTAGGCATCTGCCTTGGTATGCAGATGCTCCTTGAATGGAGCGAGGAGCATGGCCTCCATGCGGGGCTCGGGATCATCCCCGGCACGGTCAGGCGGTTCCAGGGATCACCCGGGTACAAGATCCCCCACATGGGATGGAATTCACTCGAGTCCCCGATGACTGACCACCCGCTCATGAAAGGGATCAGGGAAGGTTCCTACGTCTACTTTGTCCATTCGTATTATGCCGATACCCG
>MVZQ01000134.1 GCA_002068435.1 Euryarchaeota archaeon ADurb.BinA087
CACGCGGTTGATGACAATGACCGGCGTCCGGTCATCGTAATAGAACGTCAGGGCATCAAAGGCTTCGCTCGCCTCTACAAGGCCGACCTTGATCCCGTGCTGCTCCAGGACATCCATGACGTTCTCAATGGGATCGAGCCCCAGGTTCCAGTAGTCTCGGACATACTGGGCTGCATCCTCCACCTCTTGAAGGGACGAGACCATGCAGGGCTCCCCGGAAGGAAGGTCCAGTGCTTTCGATTCATCAGTGATAAGCTCGACCTCAAGATACCGTTCAAGCCAGTCCCGGGTCTTGCTGAGTATCATCTTCTCTTCGCTTTTCTTCAGCGCCTTCCGGCACCGGTACTGGGGCTGCGATAAGGTCACCTCGATGGAGCGGAAGAAGAAGTCCAGCGGGACATGGAGGGTCTGGCTCAGCTGGATGAGGACGCGGGAATTGGGAACCACCTCACCGGTCTCGTACTTGGAGATCGCCATTGCACTCATCCCCATCTCTTTCCCGAGCTGCCGCTGGCTGAGCCCTGCACTCATCCGGGCCAGTTTGACCCGCTCACCAATGCTCACCTGTTGTGCCATAGGAACCAAGTTTACAGATACATTATAATTTGTTTTCTTGTAAACTAAATGTTTCCTTGCATGCAAAGTATTTGAGCGTTGTGGAGCGATTTCCGCTACCATAGGTTCAGTGAATGCCGTTCCGGTCATTCCACTCCCTCACCATTTTCCCGTAACACCCCTCACACACTCCTATCTGCTTCTCCGCACACCGGAAGACCGCTGCTCCCACATGACAAACATCACACCGGCTGGATACCACTTTGACCCGGACAAAATCCCGATGGTCCAGGAGTCCGGGGAGCGGATTGATGCAGAATGGCTTTCCGTTCTTTCCACCCTTTCCCTTCCTTTGCACGTCTTTGCGAAGGCTGGTGGAGATTGAAGGACCATTCTGCAGGCCTGAATCGGCAATCAGGGACCTCATTGACCCTGCAGGTGATTTGTTTTCACCAATTCCCGAAACGCAGGCACAGGAAGAGGCATCACTCACCAAATCGTTCATGCTGTGCGGTCCTGATAAATGATGCAAAGAGGTATCTGAAGAGGTACCTCTCTCAGTACCTTCTTCTTCTTTTTCAGATTCCGAACAGGAATCAGCATCTTCTTCATTGACACCCTGGTCAGGCAAACCGGGTGCAAGAGTGTCATCATTCGTTTCGTTTCGAGGACCTCGTGTCCTTCGCTGCTCTTCTTCCAGTTCGTCTTCAAGCCAGATCTCCGCCCTCGCTGTCCAGTTCTTGTAGAGGCCGATGTCGAACGAGAAGTAATGCTCCCGGTGCTTCACCTCCATCCCGTAGATGTCCTCGGCGACCGTGGCGTCGATGTAACTCACTGCGGGGCACTTGTCGAGGATGCCGGTGTAGAGCCCGCGGCTGTTCCGGTACCCCTTGAGCAATCGGTAGACCTGGTGATAGGAGAGCCCGAGGACATCCTGGAGCTGCTTGATGGTGAAGACCTCGAGTCCCATCTTCGCGATGCTGTCAAGGGCAGCTGCCTCGTTCCGGGTCTGCTTCGTCTCCTGGGCCCCGGTATCACCGGTCAGGTCCAGGAAGAGCCTGCGGGCGTACTCGAAATCCTCGCGGGTGGCGATGATACTCCCGTGCTCGTCCCGGTCCCGCTGGAGGAAGAAGAGCCTCGCATGGCACTTGATCAGGTCGAAGAGCATCCCGGGATTCCTGCGGTTCTGAGCTGATGAGAAGTGCACCCGAGGAGCAAAGGGGACGCGGACATGCAGGACCTGTTCCTTCACGAGCTCCCAGATTGCTCGGCAGACAAGGATGTCGGGATCTTCTCCGGCATCAGCTTCCTTCGCCTCGGCAGATTTCAGGTGGGCGAGGACCGCTGCGTCCTGATCGGCCGAGTCATCGATCCAGACGCAGAGCATCCGGTTCATGACCTGGTCGTCACCGGCCAGCTCCACTTTTGCCAGCCACCAGACACACCGCTCGGGTATGGTGCAGATCCGGACCTGCCGGTCGCTGGTGAGAGTCCGGTGCTCGATCGGCTCCCGGAAGCTTGCGGTTGCAGACTTCAGGATCTCCTGCAGGTCCTCAGAGAGGGACACATCATCGAAGAGGAGGACCGTGCCTGGCTGGATCGGATGGTAGTAAAGCGCCTTGTCGGAGACCGTCCCCTTGAGCTTGAACTTCTCGGGGAGAAGGGTGAGCATCGCCCGGCAGGCATGGGTCTTCCCTTTCCCAGAGTTCCCGGATATGGCGACATGGAGGCCCTGGGTGTTCACGACCGATTGTGAAGCGACCGAGAGGATGAGGCATTCGGCAACGACCCGGTCCCCGACATGGTCCCGATGGAAGACGTCCAGGATAAAGGTGAGAGGGTCACCGGACCGCAGGACCTCGGCGGCCCGGGACCGGGCCTCGATTGTCACAGCAGGAGAAAGAGGAGGAACGGGGGGTGAGGGGATTGGTGCAGTATTGGATATTGATCCCCGCTCTCGCTTTTCCCGTATCCTCGGTTCAAACCGTTCCCGGAGCTCGGGCCATCGCTGTGTCCCGCCACCGCATGAAGCATGCTGGCAGCCGACATAGACTGCACTGCTCTGGAACTGGATGGCAAAGGCGCCGTCCCGGTGGGATGAGGTGAATGGGCATTCGTCCAGGACAAAAAGTTTCCCCCCATGCCACGGTTTCTCTGACCTGATGCCGATTCCGTGGGTTGTGAGCCAGTCCCGAAGATCAAGGCCCCGGCCTTTGGTCCGCTGACCGGGGTCCGGGTCATTCCTGGGGAGAAGACTAGCAAGGTGCCGGAGCTGTTCAACCGGGACCACCTTCACTTCGTCGGGGAGAGAGACGATGTTGGCATGCCGGTGCGGCCGGTTGGATGTGTTGTCACCTTTCTTCGAAGTGGTCCCGTAGAGTTTCCAGATTCGGGCCGCGTTGAAGTTTGCAGCGTCCACAGATACCGATCCATCTGAGAACAGGGCGTCAAGAACAGCAAGGCATCCCTTCACCAGGTCCGTTGATTCGTCATCGTTCGGCAGGTCGATCGGGTAGAGCAGGTGGGCCCCGTTCCCGGAGTCGGCCATGACAGGATCCGGGAACCCCTGCTCCCCAAGCCAGGTCCGGATCCGCCCGGCATGAGCAAGAGCTGCCTCGTGTTCCTCATCGGTCGATGAGACTCCGCTTGGCCGTACCGGGTCCAGGTCGATGGGGAGCCAGCGCCTGCTGATTACGTCAGAGTCGCTGGTGGTCGGATCCTTCCGACCCAAGTTCATCTTCACCCGGTTCGCTCTCCGGGAGAGCAGGGCCGGGTCAACCGCGTTCAATGTGACATAGATCCCGGCGACTTCCGGCAGCGTGTCCAGGTTTGCTGCCTTCTCAGCTAGCGTATCGAAGTTGTCGAAATACCCGCTATGGACCGAATGGTCGGTCAGGGCCCGTAGCTCCACAATCCCGCCATCCCGGAAAAGGGCCGCGAGGGCCCTCTTGACCTCGCTGCTCATGCCGATCCATCCTGCCAGTCCGGGAGGAGGGGGAAGAGCGGTGCCGAGACCGCTTCTCCCCGGGCGACCCGCTGGAAACTGACGAGCGGGATGATGAAGTGCCCGGCCCGCGTGTAAAGGATCACCGCTTTCCCTGCCCGGTTGATGGCAGTGTGTCCCTCGATCGAGATGACCTCGCCCTCATCCTTTCCATCTGCAGATGTCTTCCGCTGGACCTGGATGATCGGCACGACCCGGCCGTAGAAGAGAAGGGCCCGGACCTCCTTTGCTTCGATCCGGTAGGACTTACCATCTATCTCCACGCGAAGGATTTCATTCTCACTGAGCGAGAGCGTCCCGGGTTCAGTCACTGCGGTCACCCCGCTTCTCGTGCTTGACCTTTAGGACATAGTTGTGGCCGATGGTCCGCCGGACCCTGATCTCTGCTATCGTATCGCCGTATTTCTTGATCTCTTCCGCTAGTGCCTGAGGGAGGAGATAGAGCGGGACCGGCGAAGTGGAATGCTGTGCCGTGGGCATCAGGCCACCTCTGCGGGCCAGATCGAAAATTCAGATAACCATACCTTTTTTAATCCGAGAAGCGAGGATATTCTGGGTCCCTCAAGTTGAATCATTGTGGAAGATGCTTCTGATTTTGGGGGGCCCACTACTTTTTCCTGCATGTCTCACCCTCCTTCAGGACAAAGAGTCCTTTCCGCAGAAAGAACTCCCCGATGCCCACGAACCCGGTCCGGCGTTCATAGGCCTCGACTGCTTCCCGTGTGACCACGAGCTGTTCCATGGTGTTTCGTTCCTGCATGCCGGCAACCCGTGCCGCCACATGCACACCAGCATGGCCAAACGGGTGAAATAAGGGTGAACGGGAGCTCCTGAAAGTGGGTCAGGATAAGCCTGACTGTATCACATAAAGGGAATCACCTCG
>MVZQ01000135.1 GCA_002068435.1 Euryarchaeota archaeon ADurb.BinA087
GAAGGCGCCATTCTGTTCTTCCTGCAGGAAGCGAATGACCAGTGCCGGGAAAGGGAAAGGATACAAGTGCAGGATCTGCGGTGCACGGGAAAAGGATCCCGAGAGGGTGTACCTCACAAGGGAGCTGAAACCGGGGTGGTATGAGGTCCCGCCTTCTGCCCGGCGACACCTGGCCAAACCGCTCTGCAGGGGGCATCCTGACCTTGAGAGGTATGGGATTGAAGATCAAGAGGGATAATCTGGTCCTGATGCGGCCTTCTCAATGATCCTGATCTCATCCGGAGTCAACTGGTAGAGATCATAAACCAGATGATCAATTGCGTGGTCGATCTCCCCGATTTGCTTCCAGTATGTTGCTTTTATTGCCGGATCTTCCATTTCAGAAATCTTCCCATAAAGAGCGATCATCTGCCTGACCATGGTCTCGATCGTGTCGTGTCTGGTTACCTCCTCCCGGTTCTCGAAGTCAGGGACATAGATGGGGATATTTTCAAATAACGGGCCCCATAGTTTCCGGTAATCCCCGGGGAGTGATGGCAAGGTTTCTTTGATCAAGAACCAGATCAGTCGAGAGTTCAGAAGCCCGAGCAGGTACAATGAGCTGGAAAGGATTATGCAGCAGGTATCAGGGCAATAATGACCAAAACTGTCCAGTGAGAACCTGCTCTCTCTCGCAATGCAGGGGAAGAGAATCTTTGGGCTGGCAATGAGGTCGGAATGCCGCTCTTCAACCGGAAATGGAAACGGGGAATATGCATCCGGCATCATTTTTTCGTCAGTCCATTCGCCCATTTGCCTTTCCTTTCTCACCACTTCCTCTGTCTGGTTCCTGGGGTGGTGGACCAGAGCCTGATGTTCCTTTTCTTTAATTCCTGAAGAGGTGAGGATGAGGTACCATTTTGGCGGGAGGAAGTGATAGCGTTTCAGTCTTTCTGGCGTGAGAAATGGCCGGATAATCGCGGCTGATTCCACATCTTCTGCAATCACCCTTTTTCTTGAGACGGAATCAATGAGGTGTGGGGAGTAGTCTGCTCGTTTGATTCCCCGGCAAAGAGCACCCATCACATACTCTGCAAGCGGGGTGCCTTCACGCTGTATCTTGCTTACCAATTCTGGTGTGCAAGTATCCGCAAGAATCCAGCTTCCCTGCCCGATCTGCCAACGCGGAATGCAGTATCGGTTTTTATTCAGATACTCGACAAAGTTCCCGGTAGGAGGGATCACCCCCTGCACCACCGATATCGATGCACCTGGCTCTTCCTTTGCGAAAGTGACAATACAGGTGCGTTGGATGAGGGGACTCTCCCTTCCCTGGACACCAGTCACGATGATCTCCTGTATTCCTGATCCACTCAGGAAGTGACGAAGCTTGGATCCATGTTTTGAACGCAGCCATATGTCAGGGAATGCAGCGGAAAGGAGCCCCCCCTGCCTTAAAAGTAAGATTCCTTTCTCAATAAAGCAGGGATATAATTCTCCACTTTGAGGATAGCACTGGTAATGTTTCTCAAGATACCCATTCTCTCCCTTGAGTGATTCACACCGGTGAGCAGGAAAACTGCCGATAATCCCATCAAATCCTCCCGATCCGATGATATGAGGAAACGCACGTTCCCAGTCAAAGACATTGAGCTGCTCCCTTGTACCGGGATCGATCAGGGCGGTATCAGGGTCATCCAGAAAATCCGGCGTAACGAGAGAATTTCCGCAACGGATACAGGAAGAGAGGTCCGGGAGCGGAAGCCCCTGTCTCTCACCCTCTTCCATCAATGCAACAAGGAGGACGACCCTGGTTATTTCCACCGCTCTCCTGTCAATATCAACGCCCGACAAGATTGAAAGCAGGATCCTCCTTCTCTCCTCTGGGGTCAGTCGTATGGTCAGTTGTTTGACTGGGTGAATCCCTTCCGTTCCGGGAATGAGGATGAACGGGAGGATCAAATCCGCCCCCTTCCGCTCTGCCTCTTCAGGGAGGTAAGGCTGGATGTCATCATGGGAAAAATTCCCCCGCTTGAGGACGGGCAGAAGGTTCCTGAAATACCAGGCACGATGCCATTCGAGGAGGAACTCGAACGCCATGACCAGAAACAGGCCTGATCCACAGGCAGAATCGAGGAGATGGAAGTGTTGAAGCTCCCGTACCGTCTTCTCCTTTACCAGATCGGACAAGGTTCTTCGTACGACATATTCCGCCATCTCACACGGGATGGGAGATGGGGCTCCGTATTTTCGGAATTCAGAACATTCCTCAACGACAGCCTGGTTGCCATTCCTGATCCGGATCACACTCCCTAAATATGGGGAGAATACACGGGCAAGGACCCGGGCAGGGATGACCGAAAACTCGTAAGGGCCTTCTTCCTGGGATAACCCCGTAATAATTTTCTTGATGGCATCATCATCAACAGAGAGGGAGAAGATCAGGGATTCGGGGGATTCCAGCCTCCCCCCACGTTCCGAACAACAAAAAAGACCACCTCCATATTCTTCGCACGCGTAGCGGAATAGCCCGCACAGCCTTCCATACGCTGAACCACCTCCGGTTATCCGCATGAGCACCCCCTCCTGCCCAAGCCCCTTGTCTTCAATGATACGGAGGAAGAGGATCCGGATAAGCAGCGCATGCACCAGGTCATTGAGGGAGTCTTCCGCGACCCCGTGGTTGCGGAGGGCGATTTTTTTTGCTAACTGCGCCCGCCATATTTCCAGGTCCTTCCGTAGTACCAGCCCGATCCGAGATGGTTCCCTGATCCCTTGTCCCTTAAGGAAAAGCCCTATCGAATCCCGTGTTATCCCTTCACGGGAGAGGAGGGCAGCGATGTGGTCCCATTGTTCTTCATACTGGTTAAGAGTGAGTCTCGTAATCAGTGCTCCTGCTACATCATCCCTGCACCGCACCGGGCCGGTGGTGTTGTACAGCGCTGATTCACGGAAATTCGTGAGTATGGCAAGATCAATCCCGGCATTCCAGGCATATCTGAGAAGCAGATAGGCGCTCCCCTCATCTGGCGAGCAATCAGTGACCATGATAGCAAGGGCACCCCCCTTCTGCGAACAGAGGATATAATCGATAAAGCCGGCCTGGCTACTGATTCGCACCGGAACATCGAGCAGAAGCCCGCTGCTTTGCCCAAGGCTGTCTCCGGTTTGTATTTCCCAGCCAAGGCTCTGCAGGAATGGATCGATAAAATCCCTGCAGAGAGCCTGTCTGCTGATGTCCCCTTCATGGTAGGCGTGGCTGAAGACACGATACTCCTCGATGATTCTGGTTATGGTGGGGGGTACTGGCATGATGTGTGGGAAATCAGGATACTATCTGATCCAGAGCACCGAAAAGATACCTTTTGCCCTTCAAATGGACGCACAGTATGCAGGTGACGGAGCGGACGCAGTTATAACCGATCAGAAACCCAAGATCTTATCATGGAATGCGGGGATCCTGTCGAGCAGGTAACCATCAGACCCGGGATGAGCGTCAACGAGCTGGTGTGCGAGCTCGCACGGGCTGGGGCATATAATGGTGGTGCGCTTGCCCGGGCTGCTGACATTTACGAACGGATGCTGACCGATAAAAAAACCGTGAAGTTCTTCGGTCTGGCAGGAGCGATGGTTCCTGCAGGCATGGGTGGGATTGTCAGTGATCTCCTCACGCGCGGCTACATTGATCTCCTGGTCAGCACCGGGGCAAATCTCACTCATGACATCATCGAAGCACTCGGATGTCGGCATTACCACGGCTCTGCATTCTGTTCAGACATTGAGCTCCGGCAGGAGGAGATCAACCGCATTTATGATGTCTTTCTCCCGAATGAAGCCTTTGCAACCTTTGAATCGTTCATCCAGGAGTCTCTCTCCACACTCGATCCCGGACACAGTTATCCCATTTCCGAGCTCCTTACCCTCCTTGGGAAACGACTCGATCATGGGATCCTCGCCACGGCTGCGGCAACGGGGATACCCGTGTACTGTCCTGCGGTGGCAGATTCGATGATCGGGCTCCAGTGCTGGCTGTACTCCCAGTCGGGAAAAATCTCTGTCGATGCGTTCTCTGACATGAGGGGCCTGATCGATCGTTGTTTTACGGCCGAAAAAGCCGGTGCACTCCTTGTCGGGGGTGGAGTTCCAAAGAATTTCATCCTCCAGAGTATGCTGATGACTCCGCAGGGATTTACCTATGCAGTCCAGCTCACGGGGGACCGGCCGGACCTCGGGGGGCTTTCGGGAGCAACCCTCGATGAGGCACGATCATGGGGAAAAATTACCGGGGATGCACAGGCAGTGACCGTCTATGGAGATGCGACTATTACCCTGCCTGTGCTGGTTGCGGCGGTGCTGGAGCGGATGGAACGATGACCCAGCTGATCCTTGCCCTTGATGTCAGCGG
>MVZQ01000136.1 GCA_002068435.1 Euryarchaeota archaeon ADurb.BinA087
TTCCGATCTCCTGATCCGTGCCTTGGGATCCAGGTCATCTGCCCGCAGGGAGAATGCCCCGGTAACCGACCTGAGCCTGAGCAGTTCCTTGGAGATATCTCCGGCGCCTTCCAGGGAATTCCCTATCCGGTACCCGGTATACTCTTCCTGATCATTCTCCACATAGTCTTCAATGTGAAAAAGCCGGTGGCGATGAAGCTCCGCGATAACGGGATCCAGCGCATCCTTCGGGCCCGCTATGAGGACCTTGCTCATCTGTTCAGGGGTGAGCATGCAGGCTCTCCTTAAATCGGGAAACCAGCAGTTCAACGGCCGAATTAAGGTTTTGTGTGCCCTTTTCCTTCAGATCAGCAGATTTCCGCTCGCCTTCCCTGACAATCTCGGCATGCTTCCGTTCTGCCTGCGCCCGTGCTTCTGCAAGTCGCATCTTTCTGTACTCTTCGGCGCTGGTGCTTGCTTTCATAACCAGGTTGTCAGCCTCGAGTTCAGCGTCAGCAAGAATGCGTTTCCTCTCAGCCATAACCGTGTTTATTAACGACTGGTACTCGTCTTCGGTTGCTTTGATGTTCTTCAATACCTCAGTTTTCATCCAACCTCCTCTCACGGCAAAGGAGATATTTGACAGGAATTGTTCTTATATCTGTTGATATTTTTCCCGCCGAAAAAAGCGCTGATTATCGAAATATGGCGATTATAATGAGTTCCAGGAAATATTTTTTTATTGGACCCCCGGTATTTTTTTATTGGAACTCCCGTATCGGCCTGGTGGTATGCGCGGAAACCATTGATAGGGCTCTCCCACTTGCGGTGATTTGAAGTGGAAAAAAACCGCCAGGCAAACCGGGCACCTGTTCACTGACCGCGCTCTCCTTACCGTACCTTCGTGCCAATCGTCAGTGAATGAGTGAGAATCAAAGGGGTGACGGATGATGGCATGGAATGTACCCTGATCCCTTCCATGGTTCCGGACAGGAGGGTACCGGCAAGTTCGCCAGACGAACAGAGCAGGTGCTGATCCGGATGGGTCCCCCGCTGTATGCCACAGGACAGTGAGATTTCAGGACCGGCAGAGACCACATATCTGAGCCGTTTCGATCCGGGATGCCCCTGGGGAAGGACGAGGAGGGGAACATGGTACGCCCTGACAAGCTCCATCAGCATCACTGCGGGCTCGAGAGCACCTCCTTCGGGGGCAGATACCGCAATGATATCTGTTTTCTCGAGGGTAGTGCAGATCTCACCTTCTCCATACTCGATACAGAGGGGAAACCGCGATCCAGCCTTCCCGGCAAGGATAAACGATGATGGGCCCTTGAGCAGCAGGAGGGTTCTGCTGTCAGGCAGACAGTACTCGGCTTCTTCCATGGATCGCTTCCTTATTCATCCCGTGTAAACGATAGGGCACCGGGATGACATAATAGCATGCCTCCCTCCGGCCGATCCTACAAAGGACAGTAATGGACTCCTGAACGATTCCCTCTACCAATGAACAGGATAGCCAGCAATGAAGGAATTACGGGTAGTGGGAATCAGGTGATGGTAATTCCTGTCAGCTGGAGGATGATGACGATGAGGGCACCCGGGA
Organism: Euryarchaeota archaeon ADurb.BinA087; assembly: GCA_002068435.1. GTDB lineage: Archaea > Halobacteriota > Methanomicrobia > Methanomicrobiales > Methanospirillaceae > UBA9949. The sequence continues at coordinate 1,586 of MVZQ01000136.1, forward strand.
TCCCCCCAAGTGCACAAAGGAGGATATTTACCGGGGTATACGGGATGTCCGGCCTTCCAAGATACCCGAGAAGATCAAAGTAATTCACAAAGAAGAGGATGAGGAGGCCAAGGATGGAATTGATGATTATTTTTACGATATCCTTCAGGATGAATATCAATACAATCGCAATAAGGATTCCTGCTACGATCAGGGCAAGATCGAGCGACATTTTACGTACCAATGATATGCTGGCTCTTTAATCTTATTGACGGCACTACGAGTGACCCGATCACTCTGTCATCACGGCCCAAGCCGGCAGTATCCCCGAGCATGTCAAAGACATTCCCGGACATCATCGCTTTTCGAACCGGTTTTTCATAGGTTCCGCCGGAAATGTGGAACGGGTTGGTGAGCTCGACTGAGAAGTCGCCTGAGAGGGGGTTTGCCGTATGGGCCCCGACCACGTCCTGGATGTAGATCGCCTCGTCGTCCATGACATCCTCCCGCGGACCATCGATGATGACATTATGGTTCCCTATGGCAGGCCCGCCCCCGTGACCGGTCCGGACTGCACTCCCCGTACTCTCCTTTCCGTATCGGTAGGCGGTCTTGAGGTCATAGGAGAAGTGTTCAAGGATTCCCTTCCGGATGAACGAGAGGTGCCGTGTGGGTACCCCTTCAGCATCCCACCGGGTGCTTGCAAGGCCTTTTTCGAGAAATGGATCATCATAGAGGGAGAGGACCGGATCGATCACCTGGTCTCCGAGTGAAGCCGCCAACTTCGATCGCCCGGCGTGGACGTTCCGGCCTGAAAGCGCCGGGAGGAGCACTGCACCGATCAGCTGGGCGAACGCTACCGGCGAGAGAACCACGTCATAGGGACCGGAGCTGATGTCGATTCCTCCGTATGATGCTGATGCCAGGAATCCGGCCCGGTCCCCGATTGAAACGGGATCGAGATCCATCGTATAGGAATTTCCGAACTCGTAACCCGTTGAATTCCCCCGTATCGTCTCGATGGAGGCGGTGACATGGCTCCGGGGGCAGGAGTAGAACACTCCGTTGCTGTTTACGAGGGTAGTGGTCTGAACGGAGAGGGAAGCCCCTCCGGAGGTAACTTCGACAGGATGCGATGATGCACCATCAATCATTCCCTTCAGGAGCCCGAGGATGCTATCGTTATCAGGGGTAAGCGATGGATCGAATGCAATCGGCCGGGAATCGAGCTTTGCAGGATGCGGGAGCCCATTCCAGGGCTGCTCCGTCGCAAGGGTACCGCTTGCGACCGAGGCATTAAGGCACTTCTCCCAGTCACGCGGATTGCTCGATTGGGAAATGCCAATCCGGCCATCCTTTATCGTCCTGACCGACAGCGAGAAATATCGCGACTCTGCGACCCTGCTCACCTGTGCACGTTTCAGCTCTCCCGAGAGGGCAACCCCTTCGGTAAGATACACCTCCACATCGTCTGCAAGAAGCGCACCTTTCTTGAGGATCTCCTCAATCGGATACATGGCCACCTACCACCGCATCAGCAAGGAGGACATGGGGTGCGCCGTCGCTCACCGGGACGCTCTGGCCTCCTTTCCCGCAATAGCCCTGGTGCATCAGCCTCTCTTTCGAACAGAGCCGGATGGAGTGGAGCGTCTGCAGGATCTCGCCGGAAAGGGAGACATCCCGAACCATGCTGGTGCATTCGCCATGCTCGATGAGGTACCCGTACTCTGCATTGAACTGGAAGACCCCTCTTCCCGGATCGACCTGCCCGCCACGGGAGCCTTTGAGGAGAATGCCGGTCCGGCATTCAGCGATCAGCTCATCGGTGCTGCTCTCCCCTGCCTCTATGAACGTGTTACTCATCCTCACGAGAGGAGGTTCGCCGGGCATTGCCCGGGCATTTCCTGCATGCCCGTTTCCGACCGCTGCAAGAGTCTCCCTTGAATGGAGGAACCCTGCGACCACTCCTTTCCTGATGATCTCGGTTCGTTCCACCCGGCAGCCCTCGGCATCGCAGGGTTCGAACCCGAATTCAGGCAGGGAGGGATCGTCAACGATAGTGACAATCGGGCTCCCGATCCGCTCTCCCCACGTTCCGCGGAGGACGGAGTTTCCTTCCTGTATCAGGTCCCCTTCACTGGCATGGCCGACCGCCTCATGGGCAAATACCCCTGCAAGTTCGGGATCGAGTACGGCATTCATCGTGCCTCCCCTTGCCGGCCGGGCTGAAAGGAGGGCTACTGCCCGCTCAGCGGCAGAACGGCCACGTTCCTGCTGGTGGCGGATGTTGAGCCCCCGTATGGAATGAAGGCGTTCGTATCCCATCTGAAGGGATCCTGCCCGGGAAGCAACCGCCATGATCCCAAAGCCGCTCCGGCAGATTCCGTACTGTTCGGAAGCCCCGCTGCTGTCCTGGAACGTGACCTCTTCGAATCGTTCGGTGTAGTTAGCCCGGGTGTTGACAATGCCTTCGATCCGTGCCGCCTGTTCGATCGAGAGCATGATCTCTGCTTTCTCCCCGATGCTTACTTCCCGAGGATCTTCATGCATGGGAGGGATCCCGCGTATCCCCCTCGTTGCATCGGCAAGGGAGACCTCTTCACCGGTAATCGCGGAGATTCGGGCTGCATTCCTTATCAGGCGCTCTCTCTCCTTTTCCGGGGTTCCCCCGAAATTGTCCACGGTGAGGATACCCCAGCCCTTTGCGGAGAGTGCCCTGATCACTGCATGGTCAAAAAAAGAGGTGCCGGCAGATTCGATCACCCCGTTGTCGATCTCGATGTGGGTTGACTGCCCGCAGACATGG
>MVZQ01000137.1 GCA_002068435.1 Euryarchaeota archaeon ADurb.BinA087
GTAAAAGCAGTTAGTCAGTCGGAGTAATTAAATCGTGTGTTTTTATTCCAGGGTGATGGCCTCTGACGGACAGACGTCAACGCAGGAACCACAGTCGACACAGAGGTCCTTGTCAACTTTTGCCTTCCCGTCATTCAGGGCGATTGCCGCAGCAGGGCATTCATCGATACAGGTCTCACATCCAGTACATTTGTCCTTATCAACAATAGCTGTCATGATATACCTTACCCGTTTTTTCCAGACAAAAGAAATAGGTTTCGTTCGAGCTATTCTCAACGGTCACTTCAGGTCAAGCACTTCCGCCATCCCATAGATGCCGGGCTTCTTTCCGACCACCCAACGGGCGGCTTTGAGTGCCCCGTGGGCGAACACCGACCGGTCATAGGCCCGGTGCGAGAGGGTGATGGTCTCGAAATTACCGGAGAAGAGAACAGCGTGATCGCCCACAATATCGCCTCCCCTGATAACATGGACACCAATCTCCCTGCCGCGTTCCATCATCCCTTCCCGCCCGTACTTCTTCTCCCGCGAACCGAGCTCATCGTCAAGGATCTGAAGAATGGTCTTTGCCGTCCCGCTCGGGGCATCCTTCTTGTACCGGTGATGAGCCTCGATAACTTCCACATCGTATTCAGGGAGCATCCGGGCAGCTTCCCTGAGCAGTTTCCAGAAGATATTCACCCCGATTGAGAAGTTGCTTGAGATCACCGCAGGGATGGTCCCCTGGATTGCTTCTTCCATCTCAGCCCGTTGCTCGGCTGAAATACCGGTCGTCCCCACCACCACCGCGGTTCTGCTCTTTGCAGCAGCCCTGACATGGCTGACAGAGGCAGCCGGCGCAGTGAAATCGATGAGCACATCCGGTCTGGCCGAAGCAAGGAGCGTATCTATCTGCGCTGCTTCGGTGACGTCTACACCAAAAAAAGACCCCCCGCGGAGATCGATTCCCCCGACAAGTGCCAGGTCGGGTGCTTCGTTCGCGAGCCGGCCCACCGTTGTGCCCATCCGCCCGAGGGCGCCGCAGACCACTACCTTAATCATAGCAGGCAAGGACCTCCCGCAGCCGTGAGGTCTTCTCATGATCGAGCTCGTCAAGGGGCAGCCTGACAGGGCCTGCTGCCATGCCACGGAGTTCCACTGCTTTCTTGACCGGGATTGGGTTGGTATCGATGAACATCGACCGGAAGAGAGGCGAGAGCTCGTAATGGAGGTCGAGTGCGGTCTCAAAGTCACTCTCACAGAACGCCTCGAACATGGCGACCATCCTGCCCGGCTCTACGTTTGCAGCGACTGAGATGACGCCGCTCCCCCCCAGGGCCAGGATGGGGAACGTCAGGTTGTCGTCCCCGGAAATGACCTGGAACTCCTCATCAAGGGTTCCCTCAATGATGCGCGAGATCTGGCCGATATCGCCCGAAGCTTCCTTGATCCCGACGATATTGGGGTGTTTCGCCAGTTCTACAACGAGATCGGGGGGGAGGTTCTGGCCGGTCCTCCCGGGTACATTGTACACGATGACCGGGATGTCCAGGTCTGCGAGGATCGTATAGTGCTTGACCAGCCCGGACCGGTTCGGCTTGTTATAGTAAGGGCTGATGACAAGCACCCCGTCGGCACCAAGGTCCTTTGCTGCTTGGGTGAACCGCACGGCTTCCGCAGTGTTGTTGGAACCGGTGCCTGCAATGACCGGCACCCGCCCGTTGACCACCTCGATCGTCTTCTCGATGACAGTCTCATGTTCCTCAAAACTGAGCGTTGCTGATTCCCCTGTGGATCCACACGGGACTATCCCGTGCACACCGTTCTCTATCAGAAACTCGAGGTTTGACGCAAGACCCGGAAGGTCAAGGTCCATCGAACTGTTTCTCTGAAAAGGGGTAATGACTGCAGGAAGTACTCCCTCGAACATACAAGAGGGTAATCTAGTATCTTCCTGTATTAATTTTTCTTGTGATGAATCCGGCAACCCGGTTCCGCACCCGCTTGCTCTCGACCGTAGTCACTTCACTGACAATCTGCTTGTTCTCGTCAAAATCCTTTGAAAAACGTGGACCGTAGCTCCCGAGGATCTCCAGCCCGAGTGCCTTTATGTAAGTCGGCTTGATTCCCATGCTCTTTTCACCGGTGTATTCTTAAATAATGCTCCGTGATGGCATAAAAACATATGGCAGGATCCCCCGGCATTCCGGTTTAATCCCTCCCTTCCTGCACCGTCACGAGCCGGGTGCTGATCCGCCTGATTATTGCGACAACCTCCGCAGGATGCTCGGCAAGGATCCGCACCATGGGCTCCTTTCCGACTGCGCCCCGGTCAAAGATAACATCCGGGACACCTGTCCGGCAGCAGAAGGCAACCCCCCAGTCCATGGTGCGCGTCCCCGGCGGTTCTCTCTCCCGGTCAAAGGAACAGGTCTCAAGGAGGAGATCTTCGATAATCCCGATAATGGTTGGGGTGAATCTGATATTTGCCGCGGACCGGACCCCGGGGTCAAACTTCATCGCGGTGAGCACGATCCTGGCCACATGGTCGCTTGCGCCGAATCCCACGGGGCCGACAGGATGCGGGGCTCCTGCAAGCCGCACAATCCGGCCCTGCACCGCGGCAACATCGTCCTTGTCTTTCGCCTGAGGGATGGCATACGCAATGTTGCTCCCGACCTCAGGGATGAGGTCAGCAGCCATGACGCGAATCAGCTCCTGCGCAGCATCCTCAAGCTCCTGAAGCACTGTGGTGCGGATCTCGCCGTTCATCGTGATCACAGTGGGCATACCAGGCATAAATCCCTTTCCCGCACGGAGGAGAGATAGAAGCTCTCAGCGGACCTGCGGGATAAAACAATAAGGGACAACAACATACAGGATAGTATGGAAACGGTCCGGAAAACCATGGATCCAAGAATCGTTGATATCGCAGTGGCGGTCGCATCATTTGTGGTCTTTCTGATCCTTCTCTGGATCCTCCCCATGGTCCTCAATGACGGCATCGCGTATCTCGCGACGATAATCGTCTTTGCCATCATCATGAGTGCAGCAGGGCTGTACCTCAATCAGAAGGCGAAGTAGGCTCCTTTTTCTCCTTCCTTTTTTTCAACCGGTAGTAGTTGAGCGGATGGTTGATTCTGGCGCAGATCCCGTCGCTCTTTATACAGAGCCCATAGGTTCTCATGGCAGCACACGAAGGGGCGGTATACTCCGTGCCACTCCTTCCTGATATATGCTCTACCTGATACTGGGTCTTTGAGAGATCGAAATCCGGTGCCCTGCAGTAGAGCTCGATAATCTGGGCAGGTCCCATACCGATATTGTGAAGAAAAGCCGTGAGGGCGAAACGACCGGAGTGGGGAAGATTGGTGCCGGCGGTGAGGGCGGTTGCAAGGGCCTGGATGCAGGGGGGGAAACAGGCTTCCTCAACCGCACCGAACTGCTCGAGGATCGTCTTCTGATAGGCATCCCGGATCTCGCCTACCTGTGGACCGAGCATGCTGCATACCTTTTCCGGTACCCGCAGGGGGAGCTGCCGGAGGAGGACAACCCGGATCTGCTCTTTTAACAGTTCATTCATCTCCTGGGGGCTGACCGCGACACGCCCCCCGACAACATCCCGGTTGACAAGCCTCCAGCGTTCCTCGTGGAGCCCCGCGACCGTCTCAACATACTGGATAACCGGGAGACTGTCTGATCCGAGCTGAAGCCCCACGCCTGATGCGACGTACTTCCTCTTCATGTCTTCTTCATCAAGAAGAAATGCGTAGGCGCGCCCGGCTTCATACCGCACGAGGCGCTCCATGAGGGCACGGTCAGCAGCGCACGAGATGATGATCCGGGCAAGAACATACCCGGAGATGGAGAGTTTCACATCGATACTGTCAGAGGGGATCCGCTCACTGTTCCCGTCCCGTTCAGCCATTCTGAGGGAGACCCGGATCCTCTCCATCGCGTGGCGAACGGCAATCCTCCCGGACGCTCCCGCAAGGAACTGCTCGATTGTATCGGTAGAAGCCCCGATGAACTGCTGGCTTTCTTTCAAAAAAGGATATTTTGCAAGGTCTTTCAGTTCAAGAGAGACCCGCATTCAGTCGGCCTCGATCCGGGGTGCGAGGAGATACTCCACGTGGCCGTTTCCATTCGCGATGTAGAAGGAGAACTTGGCCGGGTGGTCGATGCCGAGAGCGACCTCGACCTCGGCTGCATGGCTCATCACTTTACCCATATCCTTCAGGTAATCGAGTGAGAAGAGGGATCGGGCTTCGGATCCGTTGATGAAGTTGACCTCGTCTTTGCCAAAGGAACGCCGGATATGATCGGTATCCCCGTCAGCTGACATGAAGAAGGTCTGGGTCGCCGGATCGATCCCGAGGGCAATC
>MVZQ01000138.1 GCA_002068435.1 Euryarchaeota archaeon ADurb.BinA087
GCAATGACATACATAAAGAGCCGTGATTGCCTTGAGTGATATCTATGAGAAGATAATTGATCTGGCAAAAAGGAGGGGTTTCATCTGGCCCACCTCTGAATGTTATGGTTCCGTGGCGGGTTTTATCGACTACGGGCCGCTCGGGTCGATGATGAAACGCAATATCGAAAATATCTGGAGGAAGTTCTACATCATCGGTGAAGGATATTACGAGATCGAATGCCCGGTGATTGGACAGGAAGAGATCTATGTCGCTTCAGGGCATGTGAAAGGTTTTTCAGACAAGATGTGCCAGTGCCCCCACTGCAATGAGTACCTTCGCGCCGACCATGTCGCCGAAGGTCGCGGGATTGCGGGGGCATCAGCGATGAAGAGCGAGGAACTTGCATCGGTAATCGCCACCCTGCCCTGCCCCGCATGCGAAGAGGTGCTTGGTCCGGTCGAGGTCTTCTCATTCAACCTCATGTTCCATACCACTATCGGACCGGGATCGCAGAGGACCGGGTATCTCCGGCCGGAGACGGCACAGGGGATCTTCACCGATTTTTCAAGGCTCCTCCGGTTTTATCGCGACAAGCTCCCGTTCGGTACGGTCCAGATCGGCAAGTCCTTCAGAAACGAGATCTCCCCGCGGCAGGGAATGATCCGGCTCCGGGAGTTTACCCAGGCTGAGGCAGAGATCTTCGTCCATCCCGGGCAGAAGAAACACCCCCGGTTCCACCGCTATGCCGGATACGAGATGCCCCTCTTTTCCGCAAAGCAGCAGATGGCCGGGGCGGATCCCCTCGTGATGACCATGCGAGAAGCCGTGGACGGGGGAGTGATTGCCAACGAATACGTCGCCTACTACCTTGCCCTGACCCATGACCTCCTTGTACGGATCGGGGTCTCCCCTGATAAGCTCCGGTTCCGCCAGCATCTCCCCGATGAACTCGCCCATTATGCGGAGGACTGCTGGGATGCCGAGGTCTTCTCGGGCAGGTTCGGCTGGGTCGAGACCGTTGGGATCGCCGATCGGACCGATTACGACCTCAGGGCACACGAAACACAGAGCGGGCAGCGGTTTTCCGTCTTCCTGCCCTATGAAGTCCCCCGGCGTATGAACCGGGTCCGGGTCATCCCCGACATGGGGGCGCTTGGCCCGCGGTTCAGGGGATCGGCAAAAGCTGTCGCCGATGCACTCACCGCCTGCATACCCGGGCCGGACGGGATCACCCTGACCATCGAAGGGAAGGAAGTGCTCATCACCCCGGATCTCTACGAGGTCCGCGAAGAGGTGGTGGAGGTCCCTGGAGAGGAGGTCACTCCCCATGTAATCGAGCCTTCGTACGGGATCGACCGGATGATCTACGGGGTGCTCGAGCACAGCTACCACGAGGAGATCGTAGACGAGGAGGAGCGGAGGGTACTCCGGATTCCCCCGGCCGTGGCACCGATCCAGGTCGCCGTCTTTCCTCTCATGAACAGGGACGGCCTTCCGGAGATCGCGCTGGAGATCACCGATGCCCTGAAGACGAGGGGAATCCTCGCGGAGTTCGATGACTCAGGGGCCATCGGGAGGCGTTACAGGAGGCAGGATGAGGTGGGGACCCCCTTTGCCATCACCATCGATTATGACACGAAGGAGGACCGGACGGTAACAATCAGGGACCGGGACAGCATGCGGCAGGTCAGGGCCGATAGAGGGCGGATCCCTGACCTTGTCAGGTCACTCATCGATCAAACCGTGAGCTTTTCCGAACTCTGAATCACATGTCCTGGATCACCCATCCGTACATCCGTCCCGGGACCCTCGAGTCCCGGACGTACCAGCTCTCGATCGCCATGAGGGCACTTGATGGCCATACGATGGTGGTGCTGCCGACCGGCCTTGGCAAGACGGCGATCGCCCTTATCGTCGCGGCCTCACGGCTCTACAACGAGAAGGGGAAAGTGCTGATGCTGGCGCCGACAAAACCGCTGGTGGAGCAGCACTACCGGTTCTTCCGCCGGTTCATCGTGATCGACGGCAACGATCCTGAATGTGCCCTCTTTACCGGGGAGACCCCTCCTGAACAGCGGCGGGAGGAGTTCTCGCGTGCCAGGCTTGTTTTTGCTACCCCGCAGGTGATCAAAAACGATCTCCTTTCGGGCGCCTATACCCTCTCGGATGTCACCCTCCTCGTTGTCGATGAATGCCATCGTGCGGCGGGGAACTACGCATACGTATTCATCGCCTCAGTCTATCGTGAGACGGCCCGTTCCCCACTGCTCCTTGCCATGACCGCCTCCCCGGGCGGGCAGGAGATGAAAGTCGAGGAGGTCTGCCGTAACCTCGGGGTGACGATCGTGGAGACACGGACCGAACAGGACAGCGATGTGGCACCCTACATCCACGAACGGGAGATCCAGGTGATCGAGGTTGATCTTCCCCTCTCCCTGAAATCCGCGGTGGTGGATCTGAACGAGCTCCTCGATGCACGGATCGCCCTCATCCGCGAACTCGGCTTTGACCTCCCCAGGAGGCAGCAGCTCACGATGAGAGTGCTCAATGCCCTCAATGGCCAGATCCAGGAGCGGATCCAGCAGAGGGATGCAGCCGGATACACTGCCGCATCCCTGTATGCAGAACTGATGAAACTCCGGCATGCTGTCTCACTGGCCGAGTCCCAGGGAAGTGCGGTCCTTGCCGGGTATATCCACCGGCTCTTTTCCGAGGGCTCTTCTGCAGGAGGTTCGAAGGCGGCAGCACGGCTGGTAAAGGATCCGGTATTTATCCGTCTCCTTGAACGGACCATGTCCTGGGATACAGAACTCCATCCGAAACTGGAGATCCTCGCATCGGTGACGCAGGACCAGCTCACCCGGTATCCGGAGAGCAGGATCATCATCTTTGCCACGTTCCGGGACATGGTCCAGCAGATCGTGGAATACCTGGGAAAGAAGGGCATCCGTGCCGAGCGGTTTGTCGGCCAGGCCGCGAGAGACGCGGACCGCGGGCTCTCGCAGAAGAAGCAGATCGATTGCCTCAGGAGGTTCCGGGAAGGGGAATTCCCGGTGCTTGTTGCTACCTCGGTCGGCGAGGAGGGGCTTGATGTCCCCTCCACGGACCTGGTGATCTTCTACGAGGCAGTCCCCTCAGAGATCAGGAGTATCCAGCGGAAGGGCAGGACCGGCCGGAGCGGGAGCGGCAGGATCGTTGTGCTGGTCACGAAGGGTACCTCTGATGAGACGTACCGGTGGGTCAGCCAGTCACGCGAGCGTGCGATGATCAGCGGGATCAGGACGCTGGGTTCCCGGATGGAGGCGAGAGCCGGGGAGGATCAGACAGAACAGGCGGGGGAAAGGCCGATCCAGAAGAGGATCGGCGAGTTCATGCCGCAAGGTCCCGCGATCGTGGTGGACGACCGGGAGACCTCCTCAAAGGTGGTGGAACACCTGCATTCCCTTGGTGCATCCCTTTCCGTACAGCGGCTCCCCTACGGCGACTACCAGACAGGGGACCGCATCGTGGTGGAACGGAAGACCACCAGGGACTTCGTCGATACGCTCATTGAGCGGGACCTGTTCGGGCAACTCAAAGGATTGTCAGGGCATGCGCTCCGGCCGGTCCTGATCCTTGAAGGGGGTGACCTGTACGGAGAGCGGGATGTCAACCCGAATGCCCTCCGCGGTGCCCTTGCCGCCATTGCCATCGACCTGGGGATCACCCCCTTCTTCACCCGGGATCCGGAAGAGACGGCCCAGATGCTCATCGTCCTTGCACGAAGGGAGGAGGAGGGCGGTGAGCGGACCGGGCGGCTTCCGTTCAGGAAGGCATACCAGTCGGTCACCGAGGAGCAGGAACGGATCATCGGGTCGTTTCCCGAGATCGGGCTGAAGAATGCGAGGCTCCTCCTGGATCATTTCAGGACGATCCAGGCGATTGCCAATGCCAGCACCGGGGAGCTCGCAGAGGTGAAGGGTATCGGGGAGAAGAGGGCGAAGCGGATCGCTGACCTGGTCAGGAAAGAGTACCGCTAGCAGAGCAGATGCGGTTCTATAAACCGGATTTTGAGCCCCTAGCGGAGCTGCTTCAGGGCTTTTACCCCGGATCTCACCGCGTTTACGAGGATCAGCACCTGGGCGGGATCCCGCTCGTCCCGGATGCGGCGGCAGAGTTCGATGAGCGTCTCCTCCAGTGCTGCCGAAAGCGACGGGAAGGATGCTGCAGTCCCCGCCGGGACTTCCTGATCGGCAGGAGCCGGCAGTGGTACGGCGGCGGGGGGAGGGGGATTCCGGCTGGCCTCATCTTCACGGCATACCACGCAGAGCGTCTCTCCCTTGATCTCAAAGAGGGGGCAGCCGCAGGCAGGGCAGCTC
>MVZQ01000139.1 GCA_002068435.1 Euryarchaeota archaeon ADurb.BinA087
AAAGCATAAACCTTTAAATAAAATAAAGGTAAGTTTACTTATTAGTAACAAAGGAGTGAGAAAAAACCATGACAACCACCACGACAACCGGAGATGCCGCCTCTGACAGTTACCGGGAGTTTATAGAATCGAAACGTATCGCATTTGAAGCGTGCGGGATTACTATCGACAAGAACGATTTAAACCCGATGCTGTTTGATTTCCAGAAAGATATAGTAACGTGGGCATTACACAAAGGTAAAGCCTGTATCTTCCTTGGCACCGGTCTGGGAAAGACGTTCATCCAGTTATCCTGGGCTGAACAGATTCACAAACATACCAGCGGGAACGTGCTGGTAGTTGCCCCTCTTGCGGTTGCTATGCAGAGCGTTCATGAAGGTGAGAAGATCGGGATACCGGTTCATCTCTGCCGGGCACAATCGGACGTTAAACCAGGCGTGAACATCACCAATTACGATATGCTCCATGCGTTCAACCCGGACGAGTTTATAGGTGTGGTGCTGGACGAATCATCCATCCTGAAATCATTTGAGGGGAAAGTAAGAACCCAGATTATCGAGGCGTTCACGAACACCCCGTATAAACTTGCGTGCACCGCCACTCCCGCTCCGAACGATTACATGGAGTTAGGCAATCATTCCGAGTTTGTAGGAGTGCTCCCACGTAACCAGATGCTATCAATGTTCTTTGTCCATGATGGGGGCAATACCTCCAAATGGAGGCTAAAAGGCCATTCCGTTCAATCGTTCTGGGAATGGGTAGCATCCTGGGCAGTGATGATGTCAACTCCATCCGATTTGGGATACCCAAGTGATGGGTTTGACCTGCCCCCGCTCAACACGCAACAGGTCAGCGTCAGCCAGAACAACGGGTTCATTGTGAAATCGGCAACCCTTCAGGACCGGAGAAAAGCCCGGATGGATTCACTTGATAAACGTGTGGCAGCCTGTGCGGAGATTGTGAACGCATCGGAGGATACGTTCATCGTCTGGTGTGACCTCAATGCCGAAAGCGATATGCTCAAGAAGTCGATACCCGGGGCAGTGGAAGTCAAGGGCAGCGATGACCGTGACTATAAAGAACAGATGCTGAAAGACTTTTCAGAAGGTAAGTTCCGAGTATTGGTCACCAAACCGAGTATTGCCGGGTTCGGCCTCAACTGGCAGCACTGCCATAAAGTCTGTTTTGTTGGGTTATCGGATTCATTTGAACAATACTACCAGGCAGTAAGACGATGCTGGCGGTTCGGACAGACGCTCCCGGTGGACGTGTATATCATCACTTCCAATGCAGAAGGCCCGGTAGTTCAGAACATCAAGCGGAAAGAGGAGGACTTCAAGAACATGATTAGCGAGATGATAGCCGCAACGCAGGAGATTACGTCACAGAACATCAGGAGCACAGATCGCGTCCGGTCAGTATATCAGGAAGATTGCGTTACCGATGAGAAGTTCACCCTGATGCTTGGCGATTCGGTGGAGAGAACCAAAGAGATACCTGATGACTCGATGCACTACATCCTCTACTCCCCGCCGTTCTCATCAATGTATTGCTATTCTAACAGCGAACGGGATATGGGCAACTCGAAAGACGATGATGAATTTTTCATCCATCTGGGGCACTTGGCAAAAGAACTATACCGTATCCTCAAACCCGGCAGAAACATGTCATTTCACTGCATGGACCTGCCAAGCACCAAAGAGCGCCACGGCATTATCGGATTGCGTGATTTCCCCGGAGCATTAATCCGGCTGTTTGAGGCGGAGGGGTTCATATATCATTCCCGCGTTACCATCTGGAAAGACCCAGTAAAGGAAATGCAGAGAACCAAAGCGTTAGGATTACTCCACAAACAACTCAAAAAGGATAGCGTGATGAGCCGTCCGGGAATCGCTGATTACGTAATCACCATGCGGAAACCTGGCGAGAACCCCGAACCAGTATCTCATACCGATAGGTCATACCCCGTATCAAAATGGCAGGTGATAGCCTCCCCCATATGGACCGACATTAACCAGTCTAACACGCTGCAAAGAGAATCCGCGAGGGAAGATGAAGATGAAAAACATATCTGCCCGCTCCAGTTGGATGTGATTGAACGATGCATCGAACTCTGGACCAACCCAGGGGATACGGTATTCGACCCGTTCGCAGGCATCGGTTCAACGCTGTATCAGGCCGTGATCATGGAGAGAAAGGGGTATGGCTGTGAACTCAAGAAATCGTATTTTGATCAGGCAGTTGCTAACCTGAAATATGCATCCGCCCACGCCAATACAAAACAAACCCAACTCCAAACGTTCTTGGTGCAGGATAAACTTGAGGTAACTCCATGAAACGGGTTCCTCGACCACAATGGCCTCCGGGAGCGTTCCCCTGCCGTTTCTGTGGGGGGAAAGGCGTTATCCCTCTCTCTATTGGAATTGAGGGAACGCATGGGAGACGAGTGGTAGCATGGCAACGCACGGATACCTGTGCAGTATGCCACGGGACAGGGTATGAGGTGATTGGATGAATGTCCCTGACAAGATTGTATCCATTATTGCATTGAGAGATTATCAGGTATGCGCATTGTGTGAAGGCAGTATCACCGTAAAAGACCCTGAACGGGAAGGGGAACCCCGCACAATCACATTCGGGAATCCGATTGAGAAATGGGATTGGGTAGTGGTGGACCCATTTTATTCAACTCCTGACATCGCCCGCCGTGGAACAACCGCAGTTATTAGGTATTACCCATCAGATGAACGCCCTCAACCATTTATCATTGGGCAAGTCTATGGAGAACCCCAACTCTTTAGAATGCCCCCGGTTGGTTACTACGATGAATGGGACCTAATCATGGCTGAAAACTATTACAGGTTTGCTCCTGTGCGGTTCTATCTGGCATATGAGGTGATTGGATGAGCCAGACCGTATGCCCCGAAGAGATCCGGGCACAGGTTCACAAGGATGCCTTGCAGGAGATATGGGCATCCCCTGAATGGACGGCAGCATGTGACGCATACCTGAAAACCAATCCCGTCTGTTCCTGGTGCGGGAAGAAAGCCTCACTCCCCCATCACATCGACCCTGACGATTACAAAGACAAGGCGAAATACATCGATTTCACCCGGTCAAAAGTAATCCCGCTCTGTCACCGATGCCATGAGGAATTGCGGAAAGGGAGACGGGTATGTCCCAAATGCCGGAAACATTACATCCCGCTCAACGATTACCAATGCAAGTATTGTATGCCTCCCGCCGAACGGTTAAAACTCCGGGCTGAACAATCAGCCGCACGGAAAAGCCGGAAAGAGTGGAAAGAGATACGCAACCAGATTCAACGCAAGAACGCCAAGGATGCGTATCAGGGGCAGAAGGCATGGCTCAAGGCCAAACAGGAGGAGGGGGATGCATGACCGATGAACCCAATCCCTCATGTAATATCTTTTTTTGATATGTCAGGCACCCTCCCGAGGATTGCCCGTATAGTGCATGATTATGGTGAGGGGAAAGAGATCAACCGGGCATACCGCTACAACACGGACCAGGGGCACACGTATCTCCATGTTCAGGTTACCAAGTCAGGAGCACAGGTGATAAATAATTATATATAGTTATAAGAAAAATTACTTAATCGTAACAAAAGGAGTGAACAAAACCGATGACAACCAACGTAATGACCGAATGGAAATGCACATCCTGCTTAAATGGTCAGGAATCCCCCTGCGTGCTAACTTTCAGGGGAGCAGACTTTGTTCCCAAGGCTTGCCCGTTCTATGATGGCGTAGCAAAACAGTGTGATCCGGTTCAGTGGGAACGGGTGGAGGGATTGACTACTCCCCCATCCCTCAAGGAAGAGGATAAACCTGTATGTTTCGGGTGTTACGGGTATCGCATCTGCGTGGAACGAAACAAACTCCCCTCAATCTGCAAGTGGGAAAACCGCTGCTATAATAGCCAGAGGGATTACTGATGCCCTATACTCCCTGGAATTTGTGGCTGATGCGGAACTGTGCAAATTGCAGCGTATACCCCTGCCATAGATATGAGGAGTATTATGAGATTGGGAAATCTGGGCAATGGAGATATGATATTCCCGACTGCGACGGGCAGGTGAGATTTTGACCACCCTCTCTGATTTCTGCGATGACTTGACAGAGGAGCAACCGGAGAACGTCACGTATACCCTCATCACCCAATGCAAAGACCCGCAATCAGCAGCCCGGGCTATTGCCAATGCCCGGAAGGAATGTAATTATAAATACCCGGTGATATGCGGGCTTGACCCAAAAGGGACGGGCTTGTATAACATCCTGTATGAGATACCGAAGGAGGATAAAAAACCATGAC
>MVZQ01000140.1 GCA_002068435.1 Euryarchaeota archaeon ADurb.BinA087
TTCATAACAACGGAGGAGAACACGGAGCGAATACTACATGATTTAATAAGCTTATGCGTTACACTGATATGTAGTGGAGAAACCACGGCGGTTGACGGGGATCAGCTGATCATCAGCAGGACACGGTTTGACCCGGAAAAAGCGCGCATTCTGGGCATCCCCAAGGGTCCCCTGTACGGAGAACTGCTGAAAGGCAGAACTGTGCGGATCAACGGCCGTGATATCACGTCGGACATGGTTCAAACCAGGACAACAACATGCATCCGAATCCCGGGATTGGAGAGACTGATATGAGATCGATCGTCGAAGAAGCTTTGACCAAGGTGAGTACTGAGCCTGCAAAAGTCCTTTCTGAAAATGAGGAACTTGACCAGATTCTAAAAGAGCTCAAAACCGAGATTACGGTCATCGGTTGCGGTGGGAGCGGGTCAAATACCATCACAAGGATGAAGGAGGAGGGTATCCACGGGGCAAACCTGATTGCAATGAACACCGATGCCCAGCACCTTGCAAGGACTCTTGCAGATCACCGGATCCTTATCGGAAGGCAACGAACAAGGGGCCTTGGTGCGGGATCCATCCCCCAGATAGGAGAGGAGGCAGCCCTTGAGAATGAACAGGATATAAAGAAAATTGTATCAGGCAGCGACATGGTCTTCATCACGGTCGGACTAGGGGGTGGCACGGGAACGGGTGCTGCCCCCATCGTTGCCAAGGCGGCAAGGGATGAGGGAGCGCTCACCATTGCGGTAGTAACCCTTCCTTTCACAGCTGAGGGGGCGATCCGGATGGAAAATGCTGAGGCGGGTCTCGAACGCCTGCGCGATGTTGCCGATACCGTTATCGTTGTGCCGAATGACCGGCTTCTGGAAGTCGTTCCCCGCCTCCCGTTGTATGCCGCTTTTAAAGTTGCCGATGAAGTCCTGATGCGTGCAGTAAAAGGGATCACGGAACTTATCACCATGCCCGGGCTTGTGAACCTTGATTTTGCTGATGTCCGTACTGTTATGGAACGGGGCGGAGTGGCCATGATCGGGGTGGGGGAGAGTGACAGCGAGGACAAAGCGGCCGATTCAGTGAAAAAAGCCATCCGCTCTCCCCTCCTTGATGTCGATATCTCGGGTGCCACTGCTGCACTGGTGAACGTTATAGGAGGGCCTGATATGACCATGTCAGAGGCTGAAGGAGTCATCCAGGAAGTGTACAACCGTATCGATCCGGGCGCGCGTATTATCTGGGGAGCCCAGGTTGATCCATCCATGCAGAGCAAGATGAGGACCATGCTCGTAGTAACCGGTGTACGGTCGCCACAAATATATGGGAGGAACGAGAAGATAACCCCCAAAGTTCAGAAGCAGTTCGAAATAGACTTTCTGAAGTGATACCCCATGGAAATTGCAAAGCCCGACATAAAATTTGATGTGAACGAGGAACTGTTCAGGAAATACTGGCGGATCCTCAAGTTGGCGAGAACCCCGACAAAAGAGGAGTTCAGGAAGATTGCACTGGTTGCGGCAGCTGGTGTTCTGATCGTCGGTCTTATTGGATTTCTGATCTACATCGGCATGATCCCTCTGTCCTGATTGCTATGGAAGAGTACACCAACCGTATTTTTGCCATCAAGACTACGTCAAAGCAGGAACGCACGGTCGCCGACAATATCAGGAAAGCCATAGATACTGGTGCGACTGATGTGAAAGTCACCGCCATCATCGTCCCTGATGAATTGAAGGGATATGTACTTATCGAGACTCCTGAAAGTCTTGCACGGATCGAGCAGCTGGCAGAGAAGGTCGCTCATGCGCGCACTGTGGTGAGGGGCGAGACGACATTTGAGGAGGTTGCGCACTTCCTCGTACCGAAACCAGTAGTCAGCGGCATCTCTGAGGGAACCATTGTTGAGCTCATCGCTGGTCCCTTCAAAGGTGAGAAGGCAGTCGTAAAACGAATCGATGCCGGCAAAGAAGAGATCACGGTCGAGCTCTACGAAAGTGTTCTGCCCATCCCCATCACGGTCAGAGGGGACAATGTCCGCGTAGTCGACCGCGGGGAAAGTGCATAGATCATCCCACCATCTTACGGCTATAACCTTTAAGTCATCACGAGTATACCTTTTTTAACCCACGCTGAAACCGTTTCAGCGGGACAGCATGGTGATACCATGGCAGACGTGGTCGAGGTATTAGTATCCGGAGGCAAGGCGACCGCAGGTCCGCCAATCGGACCCGCACTCGGACCTCTCGGTATTAACGTGAAGGCAGTTGTCGATGAGATCAATAAGAAGACCTCTGAATTCAACGGCATGCAGGTGCCGGTGAAGATCGAAGTCGACGACAAGAAGAACTTCACGGTCGCCGTGGGAATTCCGCCCACGACGGCTCTCATCAAAAAAGAGGTTCATATCGAGAAAGGATCCCCCGAACCCAACCTGAAAGTGGTTGGCGACTTGCCGATGCAGGCCGCGGTCAGAATCGCCCAGATGAAAGCAGGCGACATGCTCTCTTATGATCTCAAGAATGCGGTCAAGGAAGTTGTCGGAACCTGTGTTTCGATGGGTGTGAACGTTGAAGGCAAACGCCCCAAGGAGATTCTTGCGGCGATTGATGCCGGAACGTATGACTCGGTTCTTGCTCAGTAACGAATTGGCTTACAACCCATAGAAGATCACAAGTGGTCGAGGACTATGGAGGAACCATATGGTAGAAAGGGCCAGAATTTTGGAGGCCGTAAAAGCGGCTATTGAAAAGGCGCCGGAACGGAAGTTCTCTGAGAGTGTGGATATCACCATCAATCTCAAGAATATCGATATGGCGCAGCCGAAGAACCGTATCGATGAGACGATTCTTCTTCCCCATGGCACGGGAAAGACCGTGGGGATAGCGGTTCTTGGCAAGGGTGACATAACCACTCAGGCACGCGAAGCAGGAGTGGATCTGATCATCGGCCCGGAAGAGATCGAACGCCTTGGAGGCGAACCACGTGAAGCAAGGCAGGTTGCAGGAAAGTACCGCTTCTTCCTTGCAGATACCGGGGTTATGCCACAGGTCGGCCGGTTCCTTGGACCCCGTCTCGGGCCAAGAGGCCGGATGCCGACACCAATCCCTGGCGGAACCGACATTAGGCCGATTGTGGAACGTCTTCGGAAATCTGTAAAGGTACGAACGAAAGATAAAAAGACGTTCCATGTGAAAGTCGGGTCGACGCAGATGCCCCCTGAACAGATTGCAGAGAATATCGATGCGGTCCTGAAGAAAATCGAGGGAGTTCTCGAGCAGGGATCGATGAACATCAGGTCGGTCTTTGTCAAGACCACCATGGGTCCTGCGGAGAGGCTGTTATAATGGCGCTGTACACCCATCACCTTCCGGCATGGAAGCGGAAAGAGGTCGAAGAGATAAAGGCCGATATTGGGAAGTACGCACTGACAGGTCTTGTCGATATGTATGGCATCCCCGCATCCCAGCTCCAGCAGATCCGGCGGAATCTGAAAGGATCAGCAAAGCTCAAGATGACCAGGAACACCCTGATCGAGCACGCATTCCAGGAGATGGGCGGGGATGTAAAAGCCCTTGGGGATTTTATCTCCGGACATTCTGCAATCATCTTCACCAATGAAAATCCGTTCAAGTTGTTCAAGAAGCTCGAAAAGACCAAGACCAAGATGGCGGCAAAGCCTGGCGAGAAGGCTCCTGAGGATATCATCGTTGAGAAGGGGCCGACCAGTTTCAGGCCAGGACCGATCGTTGGCGAGCTGCAACAGGCGGGTATTCCGGCAGCAATCGAAGCCGGCAAGGTGAAGATCCGCGAGACCAAAACGGTCGTGCGGAAAGGAGAGGTGATCAGCGCCAAGCTCGCTGATGTATTATCCAAACTCGATGTCAAACCGATGGACGTCGGGCTGATTCTGCAGGCTGCATTCTTTGAAGGCAGTGTGTACGAACCTTCAGTTCTTGCGATTGATGAGGATATGATCATCGGGCAGATCGCCCTTGCAGGACAGCAGGCTTTCAACCTGTCGGTCAATGCCGTGATTCCCACAAAGGAGACCATGGCACCGATCATTGCCCGGGCTGTCAGGGAAGCCCGCGGGCTTGCGGTTGAGGCAAGTGTCTACGAAAAAGACGTGATTGATGGTATCATTGGAAAAGCGCACAGGGAAAGTGCCGCCCTCCAGACTCTGGTAGGGGGATCCTGAACAATTCGAGAGTAGGTGATAAAAGATGGAATATATCTACGCAGCGCTTCTCCTGCACAAGGCAGGAAAGCCGATCAAGGAAGAGAGTATAAAAGCGGTCCTTACCGCTGCCGGTATCGCTGTTGACGACGCCCG
>MVZQ01000141.1 GCA_002068435.1 Euryarchaeota archaeon ADurb.BinA087
CCCTCACGAGTGAAAAAACACTCACGAGCGGAAGTACACTCACCCTGCATTGTGCATGTTAATAGGTGTCATGGAATATTTAAACCTGATGGTTAGTGGTCCCGCACTGCGGAGCAGTCCCGAACTGCGGGCTATTCAAAACAATGACATGATTCCCTTATGAGATACATCCAATCAGTATTAACATGCTGGAGGCATTTTCATTTTAACCGAGATGACTAACCGCGATGACTGCTGCCCGGTCTATCAGTTCATAAGAACATGCCGGAGGCATATTCATCCGAAAAAAGTTATTTCTGGACTTTCTTTATCGAGATGACATCCCCCAGGGTCGGGACGACCTTTCCCTGCTTCTTCTTCTCTTCAGCCGTATCAGGGGTGTCAATCAGCCGTATGGAGAGGGCACGTTCGAGCTTGATCCGGACATCATCCTCGGGTATCAGGTCACCCTTCTCGATCTTCTTGATCAGGAGTTCTTTCTCCTTGAGCTCCATTGCCAGGTCTTTCTGGGTGAGACCCCGTTCCATCCTGGCCTTCCTGATCCGTTCACCATAATCGTCCACGATCTCCCCCTCTATCAGATCCAGGACGTCACGTGTCCTCCTTGTGGGGGGGGTCACCGTGCGAACGGCAGGTCCGCCTTTTCGAGGCTCAGGCTTCTTCTGCTTCTGCACCTCAGTCCCGTATTTTGCACACATGCTGCAGACATCGAGCTCCGCTCCTTCTATCCGGACGGTCTTGGGGGGGCCATGGATCGTGGCGCCGCACATCTCGCATAGTATCTTCGTTGACTGCAAGACAGTCATCTCCCGTGATCTCTCTTTCGATTCCCGTTTGGAATTGAATTCTGATGATACATGGATTTTTTACCAGATATATTGATCCTAACAGTACACCGTGCCAGGACCATCCTGTGAAAACGTTTAGATCCCTTTTCAGCATCTGCCTGGCATCTCTTGTGGTAATTCACCTTACATTGGTCTCTTCCTTTTTCCGATCAACATTGATCCAAATTGTCATTTCAATCGAGTTCACACAGAACAGAGATGGCAGGCCATGACAGGGTTTACTCTGGAGATAGCAGCCCTTTGGGTGAATGTCCGGGTGATGGCAGGAAAATCGCAAACATCTTTATAGCCACTTTCCCCTATAGGTACGTGAGGGAACGATGGCAGAAAGCGCCCGTCAGCCACAGGAGCCGCAGAGTCCTGACGAGAAGAGCCGGTTCCTGCTTGACCGCGTCAATACGCTGGAGTCCAGGAACCTGGAACTCCGCGAACAGATTCGCCAGATCGAGACAGACAAGCGGTACATGGAGACCCAGAAGATACGGTACGAACGTGAGGTGAGGAAGCTCAAGAGCGAGATCGAGCAACTCCGGAGCCCTCCTCTCGTCATCGGCACCGTGACCGATGTGGTCGACAGCAACCGGGTGATCGTCCGGAGCAGTGCCGGTCCCCGCTTCCTTGTACGGAGTTCGATGTGCATCGATCCCGACCAGCTCAAGCCCGGGGTCCGCTGCACGCTCAACCAGCAGTCACTCGCGGTGATCGACATCCTCCCCGAGAGCTACGATGCGGCGGTATACGGGATGGAAGTCGTGGAGACCCCTGATGAGAGCTATGCGGACATCGGCGGGCTCGACCGGCAGATCATGGAGATAAAGGAGGCCGTGGAACTCCCGCTCAAGCGACCGGAGCTCTTTGACCGGATCGGGATCGATCCGCCCAAGGGGGTGCTCCTCCACGGGCCCCCCGGGACCGGGAAGACCCTGCTTGCGAAGGCAGTGGCACACGAGACCAACGCTTACTTCCTGCGGGTGGTCGGGTCCGAGCTGGTCCAGAAATATATCGGCGAGGGTGCCCGTCTCGTCCGCGAACTGTTCGAACTCGCAAAGAAGAAGTCCCCCACCATCATCTTCATCGATGAGATTGATGCTGTCGGCGCATCGAGGACCGAGGCAACAACATCAGGCGATCGCGAGGTTCAGCGGACACTGATGCAGCTCCTGGCAGGGATGGACGGCTTCGAGCGGCGGGGGGATGTCAAGATCATCGGGGCGACCAACCGAATCGATATCCTTGACCGGGCACTCCTGCGGCCGGGGCGGTTCGACCGCATCATCGAGATTCCGCTGCCCGATGTGGAAGGACGGCTCGCAATCCTGAATGTCCACACGAGGAAGATGACCCTTGACGCTGAGGTGAATCTCCGGGAGGTTGCCTTTTTGACCGAGGGGAAGAACGGTGCCGACCTCCGGGCGATCTGCATGGAGGCCGGGATGTTTGCAATCCGCGAGGAGCATGACTCCATCACACGGACCGACTTCCTCAATGCTATCGAGAAGATCGGGCTCGATTTTGACCGGCAGAAGTTTGCAAGCAGTTTCGGTGCAATGTTTGCATGAACTGATCCCGATCTCTCTTTTCAGCCTTATTGAACTGCAAAAGAGCATCGTAGGAGTCTGCCACCCAATCAACCGGGAAAAGAAAGATTAATTCAGGAACCAGGTGTTACGACAATAAAACGTGTCCTGCATTGTGTGCAGATCACGTCCCTGCTGTCCTTGTAGAAGTCCTTTGGTGTACGGTATCTTTTAAAATGCTCATGAAAACAATGCGGGCAGGTGAAACGAATCGCGTTCCCTGAACGAGTTCCGATCACTGACAGTGTTACGGAGTTTTCCATCGTGCTCTCAGCCTGGCTGGTGGTATTCGGACAATATCACCCACTCTGTTTTTTCATATCCTCGTCAATCGGGGATCTGGCGACGCGAAATTACGGACTGGATATGCAATAAGGGATATACCCAATCTTTCTCACAAAAAAAAATATTTGGTCATATTAGGTGGCGCTTTGACGTGAAATAGGATTGCGGAATCCCGGTAATGGTATTCGCGTTCCTACCTGGGTTTTCCCCGGTCTCCGGCCGGCAATCAACCACTGCAGAGGGCGTCTATCTCCTTTACATAGGGCTTGATGTCGATGACCGGCGTCCCATCCAGGGCATCAAGCCCCCTGACCTCCAGGATGCCGCCCTTTACCCTGACAAGATCGACGATAGAGAGGGCAACCGGGTTGGGGCGATCAGGTGAGCGTGTCGCAAAGACACCATGCTCCTCCGGATTGTGAGGAGGAGTCGCTCTGATCACGGTCCTGTCCGCACGGTCAAACCAGCAGAGGACAAAGAGGTGTTGCTCCTTGTCTATCCGGAACAGCCCGGGCTGGTAGGGAGGATCGATGATGATCTCTGAAACAGTATCTGACAACCTCCCCTGACGGGGGGCATCTCCCCGGTTTTGATAGGGTGACCGGACATGGCCGATGGGATGTAATTCGATACTCAACAATGTGTCACTTCCCTTTCCTTGAATAGAATCCCTTTCGATTCTTTAATAAACCGTCATGGTGAAGTCGGGATTCCAGTGTCACGGAAAGAAGACAAGCCTGGGAGCAGACCTGTTCCCGGTAGCCGGACACCAGCCATCCAGGGTCTGTCGGTTCTGTGCTTTTTTCGACCAGTGCTGCGAATAGTCTCCTTCATGGAGCGATAGTTTCTGCAGATACCGCTGATACCAGTCCTCTGAACAACACGAGGCCGGCGGTTTGTTATTGCGGAAATGATAACAGGACCGCAAGAGAGTGATACCTGATGAACCGCTGGATCATTGACCTGGCCGGACTCGGCACAGGACTCTGGTTGATCGGGTACTTCCTGTCACTGGTGCTCTTCTTCACCTCATGGGCTGAGCACCTCGGATGGATCATCACCGCCATATGCACCCCTGTTACGATCGCTGTCACCTGGTGGTGGTTCCGGAAAAGAGACCTACCGCTCTCTTATTTTGTGATAGTAGGCCTTGTATGGGTCCTTATCGCAGTGATACTGGATTACCTGTTCATTGTTCTCCTGTTCCAGGCAGCCTATTACAAGACCGACGTATACGTCTACTATGCCCTCACCTTCCTGATACCGGTCGTTGTCGGAATGTATGAGGCACTCAGGGGGTAACAAGGGGTGATTGTGTTGAATGCAAGGGATGATTGCATTGAATCGGTATGATCTTCCCTTGTGAAGTTCCGGATAGTGACTTCAGGAGCGGGAAGACGCCGAGGGTATCCACACGGGCTCTGTGACCCATGAATGGGAGATGTATGGTGGATCCCACCGATAAGTAATAAAGAAGAACCAGACCTAATCCTGAATATGCGACCAGACTACCAGAATGTTGCGGGAGTCCTCCTCTTTTTGGCGGGATTCATCGCCCT
>MVZQ01000142.1 GCA_002068435.1 Euryarchaeota archaeon ADurb.BinA087
TCATCCCGTTCGATATCCCCATTTTCTGGGCAGGGACATTCGTCTCCTTGATCACCCCCCAGACCAGGTCTTCGAGCGTTGCAACCGAGTCACCACAGGCCGGCCGCACCCTGACCGCAGGATAGCCGAATCTTCCCAGAGCTGCTACATCGAATGCACCACATCCCACCAGGCCCCGTCTGGCAACCACCCAGACCAGAGTGACTGGTCCAAGAGGGAGGATATACCCGGTTCCCATCGAATTCTTCAGCTGGATCTCTTCGCTCTTCATGGAATCCTCACCATCTCTTGGACTGATGGGGGATTAATGACATGGTCAGCTGTTTTATATCCGGGGAGATCCAGATGTTCCATGAATAACCTTGTCAAAAGGTAGCACGGTAAACACGGGGAGGAGGAATGGAAGGGATCTCGGGACCCTTCTCCGGGACATTCTTGCGGGATACCGGATGAGTGATGAAGACGCCATCATGCTCTTTTCCGTGAATGACCGGAGGATCTGGCAGATAGCCGCCTCGGCAGATGAGAAACGCGAGAAGGTCACCGGACCCGTCGTCACGTTTGTCCGGAACCAGAATATCAATGTCACCAATTACTGCATCAACTCCTGCGGATTCTGTGGTTTTTCGAAAAAAGAGGGTGAGGCGGGTGGCTATCTCTCTTCAAGGGACGAGATCCGGAACAAAGCGGCACTTGCCCGTCAGCGGAATGTCACGGAAATATGTACCGTGAGCGGACTCCACCCGGATTTTGACGCCGAATCGTATACCGATATCATCACCACCCTCAGGGAGGGTGCTCCCAGGGTTCATATCCATGCCAGCAACCCGATGGAGGTTGCCTACGCCGCAAGAAAAAGCGGTATCACCACTGCTGAGGTCCTCCAACAGATGAAGGAGGCCGGCCTTGGTTCGCTGTGCGGGACCGCAGCGGAGATCCTTGTCGATGACGTGAGGAAGGTTATCTGCCCGGGCAAGATCCCAACAGATGAATGGATCCGGATTATCAAGGAGGCGCACACGCTCGGGATTCCGACGACTGCCACCATCATGTACGGCCATTGCGAGACTGTAAAAGACCGGATTTCCCACCTCTCCATCCTGCGGTCCATCCAGGACGATACCCGGGGTTTCACCGAGTTTGTCCCGCTCTCATTTGTGCATATGAATACCCCCCTGTTCCGGAAAGGTCTTGCACGGCCGGGAGCAACAGGGCGTGAAGATCTGCTGATGACTGCCGTGTCGCGGTTGTACCTTGACAATATCGATCACATCCAGGTCTCCTGGGTGAAAACCGGGGTGAAGATGGCCCAGATCGGCCTTATGGCAGGCGCGGATGATCTGGGGGGTACGATGTATGAGGAGAGTATCTCGAAGGGTGCGGGGGCTGTGAACACCGATTATCTCGATCCTGCCGAGATGGAACGTGTCGCTTTGGATATCGGGAGAACGCTGCACGAGAGGGATACCCTCTACCGGGTTGTCTGACATAAGTGATTCATCCTGTTTGCAGGAGCTTTTCCTTTTAAGGGAGGAACCTGGTGGGGCACGATGTGACGAATCAGGGTAAGAGCTGAAAAGCAGGCTGAGATCGAGGAACTGATCGGGGATTACCGTACCTACGCTCCAGGCTCAGCGATAATGCGAGTTCCTGATCGTGCCGGGCTGTCCCTGATTTGAAGAGGGAACCGTCTGATTTCGTTCCCATCAACCCGGAAGGAAGAGGGAGCTGCTTCGAAAGAATCCTGATCATTTGGAATAGAAGCCGGGATCGAACAGGTCAATGCGCTGGTCATCCGTGAAGGGGTATAGGCTAAAGGAGCATCATGTAGACGGATAATCCCGCATGACTGGGGACCCAGATGATAAGATCGTTCCTCTCTCATGGTTATCATTCAGCATCGCGGTGCAGATACAAGGGGAATAGCAGAATGGTGGAGCTATTCCGGGGGATGATGCCTTTGTAGTTGGTTTATAATCAGGCATCGTTCCAGGAAAAATCGGAAGGAACATTTTTTTCAATCGTGTGGTTTCAGGAGCTTGACAATACGCTCCCCAATCTCTTCGGCTCTCCTGAGCGCCCGGGTGTCTTTCATAATATCCCCCTCGAGGTAGCCTTTACCTCTCACCCAGCCGAGATAGGAGAATTCGTGGGAGTTTAAAAATCCTTCAATGGTCTCGATCGTACGGGCACCACCCTTGTTGGCACAGACCGCTACCGCCACCGCCTTTCTGCCAGCCAGTTTCCGGTGATGATAGAGCGAGTAGCTCCTGTCGATAAAATTTTTGAGATGACCGCAGACATCGAAGTAATACGTCGGGGAGCCGATCACGAGGACCTCGGCATCGATCACTTTCTGCATGATCTCTCCCCAGTCATCGTTCTGCACGACACACCAGTCCTTCTCCTTGCATTTCTCACACCCGAGGCAGGGACTAATCTTCTTTCCTGCAAGGGAGATAAACTCGGTCTTCAATCCTGACTTCTCACAGGTTTCAAGCACTGCCCTGACGAGAAGAGCGGTATTTCCGTCTTTCCGCATGCTCCCTGATATGCCGAGAACCGTCATATTCGTCTCTTGGGTTTTAGGATATATTGAGTGTTGTGATGGTTACATCAAGGCCTGTTTTTGAAAATGCGGATCTAATCCTCTTTTCCGGATTCGACTTAAAATATGCGAGATGTGATCGGCAATGGCAGTCGCTGCAGCCGAAACCAGGGACCGGGTCCCGGGCAAGGAGCCCAGCGATCCGGCATTCATCGGTCTTCACTGTTGTCAAAGCGCAGGCTACAGCACTGAGCCTGAATTCCGGGTGCACAAGGAGATGATCGATATGCCAGTGAGGGGATCGTATCCCTTCCCGTTTGACCCTGATATGACGGGCTACGCGAGCAAGACCTCCCTGACCCTGGGCGGATCCGGTATACACATGCCAGCCCCGGAAAAACGCCACCTGCCCCAGGGCTCCGACTTCCACAGTGCAGGATATGTTCCGGAATACCAGGCAGTACACACCTTTATGCATATCCGCTCTTCAGAAGTTGCAGTGCAGCCGAGATGTGGAGTCTCCCTTCGGTGCGAACCGGAGTGCCGTGTCCGGGATAGAGACCTTCCACTGCTAACGTGTCCAGTCTCGCGATAGAATGGGCGAGTGCAGTTTTATCCCCCCCCGGGAAATCGAACCGTCCGAAACCACCATCGCAAAAGACCGTGTCACCCGATATCAGGAACTGCTCTTCTTCCGAAAACAGGCAGATGCTGCCGGCAGTATGTCCCGGGGTATGGATGACTTTCAGGGGTCCGACCTGGTCTCCTTCCGAGAGGAGGCGTTGTGCGGCAATGCCAGGAGACCGGGCACCGAAATGAAGCGAGAGACTCAGGTGATCCTCAAGGAGGCCAGGAGCATCGAGGTGGTGAATGGCTACTTCTGAGTTGCATAAGTGGGCTATCTCCTTCACATGTGCAGTGTGATCGTAGTGGCAGTGCGTGAGCACGATCGTCTCGATCTCCTCCCTGAATGGATGGATGGCAGAGGGCAGGACACCGGCATCGATGAGAATAGTTCCGACAAGGTACGCATTCGCCACGAACCCTCTTCCCGGGATCCAGGTGACTGGCATGCATAACTAATAAGTGGCACATCTTACATGTGTCTTATGCGTACCCTGATCCAGGAGTGTATTTCCGGGATTCCAACGATTGTGGAGGCGGCAGCGCGCCAGGAAGGTCAGAATCCACGGGATTTTGCCCGTGCGGTAGCCCGGGGACATGTCGTGATCCCTGCGAATCCCGTGCGCCCGCATCAGATGAGTGCCATCGGGGAAGGATGCAGGGTGAAGGTCAATGTCAATGTCGGGACTTCCGGAGAGAGGTGCGATCCGGCACTCGAGAGAGAGAAAGCCCAGGCCGCCATCGCAAATGGCACCGACACGCTCATGGACCTCTCCACAGGGGGGGATCTCGAATCGGTCCGGAAGATGATCCTCTCCTTCAATGTTCCGGTAGGCACGGTCCCCGTCTACGAAGCCGTCCGGAGGGCAGGCAGTGCCATGGATCTGAGTGCGGACCTCCTCTTCACCGTGATCCGGGAGCATTGCAGACAGGGAGTAGACTTCCTCACGCTACACTGCGGGGTGAACAGGGAAGCCCTTGCCGCGCTCAAATCAGACCCGCGTATCCTTCCTGTGGTGTCCAGGGGAGGTGCCTTCCATGTGGCCTGGATGGAGCAGTCCGGTGAGG
>MVZQ01000143.1 GCA_002068435.1 Euryarchaeota archaeon ADurb.BinA087
TATCTCCTCAATCTGGCGACCATCTGCCCCCTCTATATTGAGGATAACCGTGAACCTGTCAGGCTGTACCACCTTATCTCCACCATACTCTGCCCAAAGGATCTTGAGGAGCGGTGCAAGGTAGGTTTCATCCCCGATCGAGAGGGTCACTTTTCTCTCCTGGACATTCACATCAGCAATATCCCCTACCTTGATCACCCGCGGGATTTTTTTGGTCACCCCTACCGCGATGAAGAGAGGGATCCGCGGATCGATGGAGATATGAAGTTTTTTTATAACCCGGAGAAGGTTGTGGTCAAGGAGCACCACATCTGCGATGCGACGATAATACTCACGACCTGCCTCTTCGGGGCTCTCCACCTCGAAATATTCGATCGCATCCATTCTTACGATCCTTTGATAAATCCTGATGCAAGGAGTGCAGACCCCACAGCCCCGATATACTGGGAGTGGTGGGGGACAACCACCTCAACCTGGAGCAGGTCACCCATGGCTTTCACCAGCCCCTGGATGAGTGATGTCCCGCCTACCATAATCACCGGTTCTTTGATGTCGACCTCCTGGAGCTGTTGTTCGAATACCTGCTCTGCGACGCTATGGCATGCAGCTGCGGCAACATCCTCTGGAGAACTGCCTGCTGCGAGGGCATTCACCAGACTCTGGGTGCCGAACACAATACAGTAACTGTTCATCGGAACCTCCCTGCCCGTGCCACGAAGGGCAAGGGGGCCAAGCTCGGTGATATCAACCCCGAGTCGCTTGGCGGTCATCTCGAGGAACCTTCCACTTGCCCCGGCGCAGATCCCACCCATCGTGAATGTTCCCGGTATCCCATCCTGCACGCTGATTGCCTTGTTGTCCATCCCTCCGATATCTATCACGGTTGATGGGCCATGCTGCCTGTCGGCGAGGTAGACGGCTCCCTTGGAGTTGATAGTGAGTTCTTCCTGGATCAGATCGGCATGCATCTTCTCTCCAACGAGGAAGCGTCCGTATCCGGTTGTTCCGATGGCTTGTATCTCCTCCCGTTTCACCCCAGCCTCCTTCACAGCAATATCAACAGCGTCCTCGGCACTCTTCAGGACTGCAGTAGTGGGAAGCCACCCCGTCCCGATGATCTGGTTATCCCGCATGATCACCGCTTTCGTGGTGCTTGAGCCGGAATCAACACCGAGCGTCAGCCCTTCCTGAACTTCTCGGGCAAGCAGGGCCCTTCTCCGCGCTATGGTTGTAAGTGCTTCCATCCTGGTGAGGAGCGTCCCTGCAGTAGTCCGCTCAGTAAAAGAATAACTGACCACCGGAAGGCGGGAATTTTCATGGATATATCGTCGGAGTTCATTTCTCACAATCGCAGCTTCAGCACACCGGAAACATGTTGCAATAAACACAGCGTCAGCCTCGATCTTCCCTTCAACCAGGGCCCGTGCCCTGGCAATCGCCAGTTTCAGGTCAGGACTCCGGACATCGAGGCCGAAAAGGTCGAATCCCTGCCTGATGTCGGCAAGTCTGATGTCTGGGAAAAAGATCTCAGCATCGACTGACCTCGCAGCCTCGTTAATCTCTTTCTGGACCCCTGAGTACTCAGGCCCGCATGACAGCTGTGCTATCCTGACAAGGTTCATACCCCACCACCGGCCAGTTCATCGAGAAATTTCTTGATAGCCGCCACAAATTCGATACCCTCTTCTTCCGTCCTTGGGTATCGGAGATCAAGGACCGGGATATCCCCCTTTCGGAGGAGAAACTGAATCAGCTCATTTGTTCTTGCACACCCCATGCAACCGAAAGAGAAGTCTGCATCGTGGATGATGATCGCGGCCTCTGCCTGTTCAATCATCGGCCCGTACAGGGACATCCTTCCCCTTACCCCGGAAGGAACTTCAACAGCCGCCCACTTCAGCCCCTTCTTGGGATCTTCCGGAGTGATCTGGAGGGGGGGGGATTCAAGCCCCGGGGTCTGGATGTGTTCCCTTATCTGGAGTGCGGCTGAGAGAGGAGTGTGCCCAAACCGCGCCACGAGATCTGAGAGGATGAGACTTGTCGTAGGATAAATGAATACTTTCGCCATGGTCAGGTCTCCATTGCTTCGATGATCTGTCGGAGTCTCTTCGCGTCGAGTTTTGCACTTCCTTCAGGGGCAGGGGGCTTTGGTTTGGCAATGGCTTCCCTTTTTGGCAGCTCCACGAGCCCTTTTGAGATGAACCGGCTGATCGAGATCTCGAACTCATGACCAAAGTAGCCGGGGCGTGCACCCCCGAGGTTTGCCCTGCAACGCCGTGAATCGCCCGGAGGGAATCCCCTGTCTTTCACAAAGATATGAGCTGGATCAAATTCCCGGAGGTGAGCAATAATTGCATTCACCTCATCCTCCTTCCCCGTGATTTGCAGACCAAAACAGGTCTCCTTGATCATCACTCCCTGGGAGATCTCGTATGCCCTGATGGCCAGGTCACCAGGGGTCATCTCCGGCGATTCAACAAACACGTATTTTGTGACGGTATTGACATACTTTGGCAGATATTCAGTCATCTCCCAGCCTCCCTGATAAATACAATTTCTGTCTCCTTGTACTCGCGCAGCTTGTGAAGGTCAAGGACCTTACCGATAATATTCGTCCCTTCGAAGGGCTCCGATGTGGGCCCGAATTCGCTATTGTCGGTCGTTCTCACTCCGACCAGCCCAGAACCTCTCCGCGAATCGTTGGTTATGGCGAGGGTGCCTGCGGGTACGGTATCTGTGGGAACATTTTCAGGGACGATAGTCACATCCTTGGGTACCGATGGTTTTAAAAGATACACATCCTCAAAATGGAAGAAGAGGGGGAGGCTTCCGACACGGTGCAGGTGGAGACCGGTGAGCCTCCTGAAGACAGTGCAGGAGTCAGGGGCATGAAGATCGTCAAGGGAGATATCAACAACATGCGAGAGGGGAACTGTGGTGAGATGCACTTCTCCGGCTGCAAGGCATTCGAGGGTGGTTTCAGGGGTCTGGCCGACCACAACCCGCTCCCCTTCCCGCCTGTCAGCGATGAGCCTTATCCCCTTTGCCGATGCAGCCTGCTCTGCAGCAGGGAGCAACAGACCAATGAGATCGAAACGGGGGGGATCGATCTTCAGGCAGAATACATCTCCCTCCTTTGCAAGCCGTACGAGCTCGATGCCTCTGGTCACCTGTCCGACAATGGTATGGGCATTTGAAGCAGGAATGTCAGTGGTATAAATGTAAATACTACCTCTCCCTCTCCCTTTTGATCTTGCCGTTACGGACCCCTCCCTTCTGGGAAGCCGGTTCTCTTCAGGGACGTCAGTGCCGCTTCTTCGGATATCTGCAATATGGGTGCTTGCGGACCGGCTCACGTGAAATAAGAGCTCTTCATAGGAGAGAAGCAGGTGTTCCACGCTCCCGGCAGTGGTGGTATCAATACGGCCATTTTCGTACCCTGCAGCCCTGATCAAGACATGGGTGATGATCTCCATGCCGTCTTCGAGAACGAGATTTTTATCGGTTGTCGTGAATGAACGGCTGGTATCGGCCCAGCTGATCACCTGTTCGATCCTCTGGATGGCATCTCCGGTCCTCCAACGGTCGAGAACGCCAATCCCGGAGACAACCCTGCCGATAATCCCCCCTGTCTCATCCGCTCCGAAGTCAGCGGCATGCCTCATTTTTGAAAATATGATATAGGAATGCTTGGGATCGTATCCTCCACACCCAAGAATAACCTCTCCCCTCTCATAGAGGTGCGGGCTCCTCGCAGGCTTGATCGTGCTTGCAAAAGGACCAAAAGCGGATGAATAACGGTCATGCCAATGGATCGTGAGCAGATTTTCGGAAGTGAGCTTGGAAAAAATTTCCGGTCCACCCCCCGCAGGTTCAATGGTTATCTCCCCTTGCGTGGTCACGAGCCGGAAACTGGAGGTGCTGGCGGATTCACGGGTTGCAGGCCTTATCACAGCGACACAGCAGCGTGGATCTTTGTCAGGTATGATTTCTGAAAGGAGTTTCCCCTCTGCGATCTCGAGAGGCTTCCCATCGAGATGTATCGTGAGTGACATTATACCGAAGACGCTTTTCCCATGACCTGGCGTTCATCATCGGTGAGGCTGGACAGGACTTCATCCGTTTTTCCAATCTGGATGATCTTACCACCCCTCATGAGGGCAAGCCGGTCGCAGATATCCTTGACGAAGTCCATGTCGTGAGAGAC
This sequence comes from Euryarchaeota archaeon ADurb.BinA087, assembly GCA_002068435.1. GTDB lineage: Archaea > Halobacteriota > Methanomicrobia > Methanomicrobiales > Methanospirillaceae > UBA9949. Next base: position 4,208 of record MVZQ01000143.1, read on the forward strand.
AACGATGAACGTCTCG
>MVZQ01000144.1 GCA_002068435.1 Euryarchaeota archaeon ADurb.BinA087
CTTCCAGAACATGGTCAATTACGGGATGTTCACCGGAGGGCTGGGATTTCACTACGGTGCAGAGAAGATCGGGCTCACCGTGATTCCCAGTGCGACGGGCAATACCCGACGGCAGATCGAGATGATCCAGGACTTCGGGGTGACCGCAATCCATTGCACCCCGAGCTATGCAATGCACCTTGCCGAGGTCGCCGAAGAGATGCATGCCGATCTCCCGACCCTGAAGACCGGTCTCTTCGGGGCAGAACCCTGGTCAGACGCCATGCGGAAGGAGCTGGAGAAGAAACTGGGGGTCACCGCTTATGACTCCTACGGCATCTCGGAACTCTTCGGTCCGGGCGTTGCCTTCGAATGCGAGGAGCGGAACGGGCTGCACATCTGGCACGATTGTTACCTCGTCGAGATCATCGATCCGGCCACCGGCGAGGTGGTAGGGGATGGCGAACGGGGAGAACTGGTGGTCACCCCCCTTGCAAAGGAGGCGATGCCGCTCCTGCGGTACCGGACCGGTGACATCACCATGAAACTCGAGGATGAATGCCTCTGCGGGAGATCCCAGAAGATCGGGAGGATCACCGGGAGGAGTGACGATATGCTGGTGATCAGGGGTATCAATGTATTCCCCTCCCAGATCGAGCATGTCCTCCTTAAAATACCCGAGGTGGGGAATCAGTTTATGGTCTATGTCGACCGAATCAATCACCTTGATGAAATGACCATCGATGTCGAGATCAACCGATCCTTCTTCTCCGGAGAGCTCCAGGACCTCGCCCGGATCCAGAAGAAAGTGGTCAAGGAGCTCCGCGACGCCCTTGAGTTGCGCACCACCGTCAGGCTCGTCGAGCCGGGAACCCTCCCGCGGTTCGAAGGCAAGGCAAAACGGGTGATTGACAGGAGAGGAGCATCATGATGTTCTGGGATCCGAGAGTAGAAGAAATGCCGAAGGAGGAGTTGCAGAAGCTCCAGTACAAACTCCTGAAAACCCTGGTATACCGTCTCTACAGTTTCTCCCCCTTCTACCATGAAAGGATGAAGGAGTCAGGCGTTCATCCTGATGACATCCAGACACTGGCTGATATCAGAAAACTTCCGTTCATGTATAAACGGGATCTCCGTGACAACTACCCGGACAAGATCTTTGTCGCGGGCCAGGAAGATCTGGTCCGGTACCATGTCTCTTCGGGGACTACCGGGAAGCCTACAGTCGTGGGATACACCAGGAATGACCTTGATAACTGGACCACCTCCCTTGCCCGGGGCCTTGTCTCGTGCGGGCTGGGGCGGGGTGATGTCCTCCAGGTCAGCTACGGGTACGGCCTGTTCACCGGGGGCCTCGGGCTGCACTACGGGGCAGAGCGGGTTGGCGCAACCGTGCTCCCCACGAGCGTGGGGAACACAGAACGCCAGATCGAACTGATGCAGGATCTCCACACCACTGCCATCGCCTGCACCCCCTCCTACCTCCTTCACATGGGGGAGGTTGCAGAGAAGATGGGGGTGAGCATCAGGGACGATACCGATCTCCGCAGGGGGATCCTCGGTGCAGAACCCTGGTCAGATGCCATGAAGGCACGGATCGAGGACTGGCTCGGGATAAAAGCCTACGATATCTATGGGACGAGCGAGCTCTACGGGCCGATGTTCTGCGAATGTGCAGAGCAGAACGGCTTCCATGTCTGGGGAGACCTCGCCTATATCGAGATCCTTGACCCGGTGACAGGAGAGTCCCTCGGCCCGGGTGAGAAAGGCGAACTGGTGGTCACGATGCTCCAGAAGGAGGCGCTCCCGATGATCCGATACCGTATCGGGGACATCACCTCGTACGAAGACGGAGTCTGCGCCTGCGGGAGAACCCATCCGCGGGTGATGCGCATCTCAGGCCGAGTGGATGACATGCTGATCATCAGGGGGATCAACGTCTTCCCCTCACAGATCGAGTATGCCCTGATGACCATCCCCCAGGTCGGCCAGCATTTCCAGATCGTGGTGGATCGCAAGGGGGCGCTCGATGACATGCTGGTCCGGGTCGAGGTAGCCAGGGAGTCATTCTCGGACAAGATCACCGACCTGATGGCAATTCGGAAGAATGTCGAGCACAAGCTCAGGAACACCCTGAATGTTGCCGTGAACGTGGAACTGGTCGAACCGGGATCGCTTCCCCGGTTCGAAGGCAAGGCTAAACGGGTGATAGACAGGAGGCAGTTATAATGGAAACAGACCGGTATGTGATCAAACAGATCTCGATATTTTCGGAGAACAGACCTGGCCGGCTCGCAGCAATCGCAAAAGCTCTCACCGAGGAGAATATCAACATCCTTGCATTCTCCATCGCAGAGGCGGACGGGTTCGGTGTTGTCAGGGCGCTTGTCGACAAGCCAAAACTGGCCTATGAAAAGCTGACAGGCCTCGGATTCAATGTCGCATTCACCGATGTGATTGCGGTAAAGATGCGGGAATCCCCCGGTGGACTGTACGAGATTGCAAAGATGCTTGCCAACGTACAGATCAACATCGAATACTCGTATGCCTACACCGGGAAAGAGGGAGGAGTCCTGATCCTCCGGGTCGATGATGCTGATCAGGCAGTCCGGCTCATCACCTCGCTCGGCGCAACACTCCTCGAGAGCAGGGTCTTTCAGTAATCCCTTATTTCTTCTCCCATTTCACCAGGTCGGAGACCCGGGAGAGCGTACTCCCCCTCCTGATCTCCTCCCTGACCCGCTCCTCGGTCTTCTGGACTTCCTTCGCACGCCTGGCAACTTCGTACGCACGCTCTTTTGGGATAACGACAACCCCGCTCTCATCGCCGACAATCCAGTCGCCCGGCCGGACGGTCTGCCCGCCGCACCTGACCTCACAGTTGATCTCGCCAAACCCTTTTGGTTCGCCTGCGTTCGGGACCACTGCCCGTGCAAATACCGGCAGTGACATCTTCCTGATATCATCGATATCCCTGACAGCCCCATCGATGACCACGCCTTCGATCCCCTGGGTCTCTGCACTCATGGTCGCCAGCTCTCCCCATGCCGCGATATCGGTACTCCCCTCGTTGTTGATCACGAGGACGTCCCCTTCGTGCGCATGATCGATGGCCTCAACCGGTTTTGACCAGTCACCGGCAAACGACTGGGCGGTGACCGCGGTGCCGACCATCTTTTTTTTCCCGGCAAGATAGATGATCCCGGCCATCGCACCTTTCCGGTGCATCGCATCTGAGATATTCGGGGCTGAAACCCCGGAGAGGAGGTCCCGGGTCTCCTCCAGCACCGGGACCTTGAGGGTATATCCGCTGGCAGGGGCATCCAGCGCTTCCCGGACCTTTCGTGCCGAGTCCTGCACATCCGCAGAACGGGTGATCGCACCCCCGACAATCACGATATCGGCACCCCGTGCCGATGCCTGGGGAGCAGTCTGTGCATCGAGGCCCCCCGCAACCGCAATCTCAATCCCTACCGCTCCGCGGATCATTTCGAGGAGCTCAAGGGAGCTCTTCCCGATCATCTGCTGGTCGATCCCCACGTGGGCATTGAGGATCTGCACTCCGAGAGCCTCAAGTTCACGGGAACGTACCACCGGGTCGCTCACATTGATCAGGTCGGCCATCAGCCGGACTCCGAAGACCGAGGCGGTCCTGACCGCTTCTGCTATCACCGCGTCATCAGCATCACCAAGGATACAGACCACCGAAGCCCCGGCTTTTGCTGCCATCTCCACCTCAAGCGCCCCGGTATCGGCTACTTTCATGTCAGCGACAATAACATGGCCGGGAAATGCAGACCGCAATCGCCTGACCGACTCCATCCCCTCGCTCTTGATGAGCGGGGTCCCCGCCTCGATCCAGTCAGCACCACCCCTGACTGCCTCCCGGGCTATCGGCAGAGCCCTCGAGAGGTCAAGGAGATCCAGGGCTACCTGCAGTACAGGCCTCTTCATGATCACTGAGGTGAGGAGAGAGGGCATAATAGTTTGCCGGATCCCCGTCTGTGCTCCCCGGTCTTTGCCGCGCTTCCATGGTAACACAAAAAAAAAGGTCCGTATCGTGCCATTTCCCTGCTCCATCCGGGAATGTTTTATGGGAATCATCGCAAACACTCTGACGTACAGCAATGGAAATCCTGTCGATCATCCTGACCATCGCAGGGCTCTGCCTCTTTGAGACCATCAGCAGCATCGACAATGCCATCATCAATGCTGAGGTCCTCTCC
>MVZQ01000145.1 GCA_002068435.1 Euryarchaeota archaeon ADurb.BinA087
AAAGATTTATTTGAAGTCTTAGTGGATTTGATGTTACACTAAAGGGTGTTAGGGGTCGATGTTACCTAATCGCCTTAATCTATTCCTATCTGTTGCTTTACTAGGCTCTATTTTTTTCTAAACTTCTCTCCCATCGGTCTCAGGCCACTGCGGCCTATCTGGCTCCTCCCCATGTCGGTAGGATATCCACCCCCCGCCCTTTCATCGCGCCGGGGGATAGGCAAGTATCCCCCTCTCTCCGCACCCTTCGGGGCCGGGCTCCTCCTCTCCCCCGGGGGAGAGGCAGTGATCAAGAAATCCCCCTTTCAGGGCAAGGGGCGGACCGGGATCTCACAGGCCGACCGGTTGACCTGCCGGATGGAGAACCGAAGCGAAAGCGGAGCAATCGGCCGGGAGAGTCAATCCTGTCGGTCGTTCATATGATCAAGACAACCAAGTCCAGCGCAGCGGAGGCCGCTACCGAACGCAGTGAGGGCGTTGCCGGAGCGGAGCGTTGGCATGTCCCGGCCAACCTCCCGCAGGGTCGAAATCGATTGCGTAGAATATGCAGGACGCATACAGAATAAGTAACTTGATATCACTTTCACGCCGCGTGGCGGCACTATATCATCTCTCCCGCCGATGATTATGTGGTGAGAAACACCATGCGTTACAACAATCCAACCTTCGAGCACATCGGCAGCGTGAAGAACGCCGAGGGTGTGCTCCGCATCGACATCAAGACCCGCCAGTGCGTCATTGCAAAGGGTGACGTGCAGCGCCTTATCGAGCGATGGCCGGTCAGCATCTACGATATTGCCGAGGTCATCAGCACCTGCGGGCAGCCGGAGGCAATCGGCCAGGCCTGGATCTCCCGGTCCGGCAAGGCGGTCATGTTCCGGATCAATGGCTTCTCTTATGTGTCTCCCTTGTCCCAGGTGAAGGGCATTCTGGCCGGCGAGAAGAAATATGCCCACCTTGCCATGATTGTCGAGCAGCCCGAACCGGGATGCCCGGCAGGTGCTGCAGCATCGGCAGGAGTTGCGGGGGTCTCGGCATGAGCACCCAGGTCATCGTTCAGAGCCAGGAACGCTATCCCATCGTGGTGTCGTTCACCTCTCACAACCTTGAATGGCTGGAGGCCATGCGGAAAGAGTTCAACCGGAGGTTTGACAACGATCTGACCCTTGAACAAATCCTCGAGGGTGCGATCATCAATGAGATCTGGAAGTTGTCTCGCGAGATGTACCTGAGCGAGGAGCAGACCTTCAGGATCGGGATAGAGGGGGATCTATGACCCTCACCTCTACCTTCTCGAATGACGACATTATCTTCGCGTTTACTCGGGCCGATGCCTTAAGCGATGGAGTTTTGGTCGCATTATCAGACCAGATGGTCAACGAAGCAGGGATCAAGGTAAAGGTCGCAGTGACCCGTGCGGTGTGGGATGATTACCTTTTACCGTCCTACCTTGACGAGCTACCCGGCCAGAGTATGGAAGGGAGGACCTGGGACCTGCTCTGGATGTTTGGGTGTGCCGCGAGGAGAAGCCGGCATACCAGCACGATACAGTTCCGGGTTCTGTTCGCGACCATGGGAGAATCGGGATCAATTGTCACCGAGGATGTGCTGCTGAAGGCAGTATGTGGTCCCGGTGACGAGGGCGAGCCGGTGATTACCATTATGCTTCCTGAGGAGGACTAACCCATGGAAGAAGTGATTGTGAAGAAGATTATTGAAGGGCCGGTGTTCCAGGACAGCATTGAGATAGGAACGCCGGGAAAGGGTGGTGCAATCAAGATCTATGGTGACTTCGGCCAGCCTGATGAGTTTGAGAAGAGGATCCGGGACGCGGTCCTCCTACGGAGGATGACCGTGGACCTCATGGAGGGGCAATGACCACCCCAAAATTTTACACGACAGAAGAAGTTGCGGAGATGTTGAAACTGAACGTCCGGACCGTCCGGGCGATGATCAACCAGAAGCGGCTGCGGGCCGTGAAGATTGGGAACGAGTACCGGGTCACTGACGACCACCTGCGCCAGTTCATCGAGGACTACCAGACATAGACGCCGGGGAGATCTCCGATCCGAAACACCATGCGTTACTATGAGAGTATTCAGACCGGCCGCGGCCCCGGCTGAATAGTACATAGCCGACCCTTCATATTTCTGTTCTGGTATCCCTCCTGCAGGTCCCACCACCGCCTCCCGCCTTGCCGGCCCACGACTGCTCGATTTCAACGAGCCGTAACCGGGGCCGTCTTCCCACCCATTCGGTATACTAGGGCCTAGTCTACGCTCGTCACCCCTCGACATCGGGCTGATGCCCTCAGTAACCGGGGGCTCCTCGCTGCTCCCTGGTTTCCCCGATAGATGACGGTCGACCGTGCTCGGCTCCACTCCATCCGGTCCGTTGCGCTCGCACCGTCTCCCTGGTCTTTCATCTTAGGCTGGTGTTATGGGGACGCCCGTGATTTCGTCACAGGCTCCTCATCACCGGCTGCACCATCCCGCTCCTCGCGGACCGTTGCACGGACCGCTCGTCGCTGATGCATAAAATCCTTTGACGTTTCTCATAATGCCCCAGAAAAGGTCAGTGCCCAAAGGGCATCCATCATGATCACTGCCTCTCCCTTGGGAGAGGAGGAGGCCGTCCCATCAGGGCGAGGAGCGAAGGGGGTAGCAGTGCCCCCCTGGAAGCGACGAGAGGCTGGAGGAGTGGGTGGCCGCAGCGGCCCGAGCGAGTGCCGGTTACGACACGCATCAGCGGGTCGTCGTGCGGTCGCGAGTCATCGAGCGTCTGATATAGAATACCCCAGCTGAAAAAAGTGATAAATTACTTAATCTCGATTTTCCGACGCCTTTCTTCAGGTCGCGGTTCCTTTTTGGGGATAGTCAGTTCGAGCACCCCATTGTTCATCGATCCATCTGCCTTATTCGGATCGACCTCCTCAGGAAAATCGATACTCCTTTTGAAGCCGGAATAATACCGCTCCCGGTGAAGATAATTCTTCTCTTTCTTCTCGGTTTCTTCCTTTCTCTGGCCCTGGATAGAGAGACTCTCGTTGTTGAGGTTCACTTCGACATCCTCTTTGGACAGCCCGGGGAGCTCCACATGGACCTTATAGTGATCTCCTTCGTCGATAAGATCCAATGGCGCATACTGGAACAACTGCCATTCGGAGAGATCATGGGGGAAGTCCTGCGGGAAGTACGGCCGCATGAGACTGTCGACAGATCTCCTGAAATCATCAAAGATCGAGTCAAAGTCCCTGACGAATCCAGGTGTCCGGGTCCGCGGTTCAAGAGAAGTGCCTGGTGTAGCAGGAGACACTTCTGTACCTTTTTTCTTTTTGAAGAGATCCATAGGTGTTCCCTCCTATACTAACTTATGGTTAGCAATAATGAAATATAAACCTAATTTATTAGGCAAATCCGGTTCGTAAGGAAGAGCCGTGGGGAAAAATGGAATCGGAGGGTGAGATCCCCCTCCATCAGGGTACTCCTGCGAAAGAATGATAGGACACATCATTCACCTTTGGCGAACGATTTTTTCAGTTCCTTGAATACCGTCTCCCGGGTCCCTGGTTCCTTCTCATCACGCCGCAGCGATCCGTATCGGAGCAGTAACGTCAATGAGATAAGAAGGATTGCAATCGCGACGAGTATGAAGGGATCGATGCCCAGGATACCATGGAGGATGACCTCCCTGAGGATGGAGACAATGCCCACCTCAATCATAATATCCACGGCAATACGATGCTCCCTGAGGTAGATGATTAGGAGCCGGTATATCTCGACCAGTACGAGGATATAGATCAGCTCCGAAGCAATATACTGGAAATTGAACGGCTCCAAGAATTCATAGAACATCCCCACTAACGACTTGATCATGAGCGCAAAAAGCAATAAGCATATGGCGATGACGATGATATCCTGGATGTTCTCAAGCAGGCGTCGAAAGATATTGTGGATGTCATAGTAGGATGGTCCGTTCACCTCGCCTACCCCCATTATCTCCCTATCTCTGAACAATACCAAACGCTTTATCAATCTCAGTTGCCGCCACCTCGAGATCGTCAAGCATCCGGAGAACATCTTTCCGGATCTCCTGGACCATGGAACGGAGGCTGTTTCCCCGGAGGTAAATC
>MVZQ01000146.1 GCA_002068435.1 Euryarchaeota archaeon ADurb.BinA087
CATCAGCGACATGGATGTCGACCTCTCGCAGGCGGTGGATGCACGGGTGTCATCGGTGTTCCGTCCCTCAGAGGTATATTTTCCCCCCTATAGCGAAGATGAGGTGCGGGAGATCGTCAGGGAGCGCGTTCTGCAGGGACTGTATCCGGGCTGCCTCCCTGAGGAGATGTTCTCTCTGGTCGTTGAACAGACCCAGAAATCCGGCGATCTCAGGGTTGGTATCGATCTCCTCAAGAGGGCCACCCTGAACGCGGAACGAAGGGCCAGTCGTGTCATCGAAAGGGATGACATCTGCCAGGCGTACGATGTCTCGAAGTACCTGCACCTCTCCTTCTCGGTAAAGTCCCTCAAGGACGAGGAGAAGGGGGTCCTGCGGGCACTTGCGAACCACAGCACGGGCGATTCAGAGATGAATGCAGGAGAGGTCTTCCGAGCGGTCAAAGAGACCGTCCCGATAGGATACACACGGTATTATGAGATCATCAGGAAATTCGACGCGATGAGGCTGATCAACCTTCATTACCGCGATGGAAAAGGGAGGACACGGGTGATAAGCCTCCGCTATGATCCGGCAAAAATAATCAATTATCTGGGCTGAGTTGATTTTTAAAACACATCATTTGAAAAATCTTATCTCTTTGGCAACCATCTCTTATGGTAAAGGGGGTATTCCACGTGCTCAGTGTGAATGAATTAGCTCTCGAAATTTTTGAGAACCTGGCAGAATATGCGGAAGAGTTCAATGCTGCATACCATGAACTCGACAACGGTGCACGGATAGTCGATTGCGGTGTAAGTACAAGAGGAGGATATGCTGCCGGCAGGGCTTTTACCGAGATCTGCATGGGTGGCCTGGGAGAAGTGAACTTCAGGATGGGTCAGATCAAGGAGTTCCCGGTACCCTTCATCGATGTCTTCACCGATTATCCGGCGATATCCTGCCTCGGTGCACAGAAAGCAGGCTGGACGATCAAGCAGAACAATTATTTTGCTATGGGCAGCGGCCCGGCACGGGCGCTCTCTCTCAAACCAAAACATACCTTCGAGGTGATCGAGTATGAGGATGATTTTGACTCCGCAATTATTGCGCTCGAAAGCGATCACCTCCCCAACGCAGGAGTCATGGAGAAGATAGCCGAGGAGTGTCAGGTTGATGTCGCTAACCTGTGTGCGGTGGTCGCCCCCACAGCATCGCTTGTCGGTTCAATACAGGTGGCAGGCAGGTGTGTCGAGACGGCCGTCTACAAGCTGAACGAGCTCGGTTTTGACACCAAGAAGATTGTTGCCGGATTCGGCACGGCCCCAGTGCCCCCTGTAAAGAAAGATGCCACACGGGCGATGGGAACGACCAATGATGCAACCATCTATCATGGCAGGATCATGCTCACGATGAAGGCACCGGAGATCAAAGAATATCTGGAAAAAATCCCGAGCAACAAGTCGAAAGGATATGGCAAGCCGTTCTATGAGATCTTCAAAGAGGCACAGTTCGACTTCTATAAGATCGACACCTCCCTCTTCTCCCCCGCAGAAGTAGTTATCAACGAACTCACCGAGGGAGTGGTATATCACTGCGGTGCAGTAAATCCGGATGTCACCCTCAAATCCTTTGGTCTCATCTGAATCAACACTTTTTTCTGTCATGGCGGAGCATGGCCCCGTGTCAGGGCAGGCTGCCTGGGAGGCAGGGTACCGGAAGAGCGGGAGGAGGTATGGACGTGCTCCGCCTGATCTTCCCCCGTTTCCACCCGGAACACGGATTCTTGAGGCCGGGTGCGGGGACGGGAAGTCACTTCTTGCCATGACCGGGAAGGGGTGGGACATTGTTGCCATCGATTTTTCCAGGGAGGCGATCAGGATCAGCGCCCATCAGAACATGCTGGAGAGGGGCCGGTTCGTCCAGGCAGATGCCGCGGCTCTTCCTTTCACGGACGGGAGCTTTGATGTGGTGTTCATCTCTCATCTCCTCGGGCATCTCCCGGAGCGCCACAGATCCCTTGCGGCATCAGAGACAGAACGGATCCTTGTTCAGGGTGGTTTCGCGTATATCCGGGTCTTCTCCACGCGGGATTTCAGGGAGGGGAGAGGAATCCTCACCGAACCCCATACCTACCTGAGGGGGGATGGAATTGTAACCCACTATTTCTCAGAAGAGGAGGTCGAGACCCTCTTTCCAACGCTGATCCGCAGGGAACTGTCGACCTCTGAATGGTCCATGAGGATAAAGGGTGAGCACGTGAACCGTTCAGAAATCATCGCACTGTTCAGAAAATGACACCCTGCCCGGGCCCAGCCCTGAGATTAGCTGAGGTCAGGCAAGGTCGAGGGGAGACCTGAGGAGGGATAATCGCCTTTTTGTGAATTCAACGATGAGGAACAACGCAGGTCCTCCCCGGAATATGACCAGATAGCCGTTCGTTCTGGAAGGTGGGAGGTGACCGTATCCCGGGATTAGTCAGCAATTTTAATATGGTTACCGTCGAATCAGTATAGTCCTTCCGGGCTCGTGGTCTAGCTGGTTATGACGTCGCCCTTACACGGCGGAGGTCAGGAGTTCGAATCTCCTCGAGCCCATCTGTCTGATGTTCCCCATGTGCTATGGGACGAGGTTTGAGTGCCGGATTGGTGGTGCGGCACCCCCCTTTTTTTTGGAAAAAAATGATCCCATATTATGCGTTCCCAGCCTGATCTGACACGAGTGCAGCGGAGCTGGGCTGATTGGAGCGTAGGGATGATTTTTTTGAAAATGCAATAAATATGGATTATTTTTGAATTATAAGCCCTAATTAGGGTCAAAAAAATTTAAGATGAATGGCGGGTTATTTCAGTCAAATAAGTGTGATCTGGCTGACGCCATCAAAAATATCATTAAAATATGAGAATTTTACCAAATGATTTATATAGAAGAAGATAAAATCCATTTTTTGGTGCACCGATTCCGCGGGCGAAGCCTGCCCGGAAAAGCACTAAACAATCAAGGTGGCATCTATATTGGCAGTACTCCAGGCATTAGCAATGACGGGGCGGTTGTTCGGTACACCAATTTGAGATACAACATTCTGATAAAAAAGGTATCGGATCGAATCGGGCAGGCCAACCCATCCGCGATCCTTTTTTTGTTATTTTATTCACATCAATACCGATTTCACGAAGAAATAATTCCCGTTTTTCCCTTTTGGTGATATTGGCGGGATACGAAACCGACAGGGGCCAATTCCTTGCCGATCGAAACCGGCCAGGAAGTGCTGATCCGATCATATCTCCCGAATCGTGGCCCCTTAGCGTATCCGGTGATTCTCTATGCGATGCGCTCCCTTTCAGGTCCCTGGATGAACGATTTCGACGAGCGTTATCTCAAATACCATATCCTGTCCCGCAAGAGGATTGTTGAGATCGACCGTTACCATGGTATCCGTGGCATTGGAAAACCTCATGTATCCCGTGCTGCCATCGGAATTTATCCAGCGGTACCCGGATCCGATACCAGGATACTGGAACCCGAGAAGATTTCCCATGGACTCCTGATCCTGTAAAAATTCGTTCACCTCTGCCTGATTTACTCTGAATACCAGCGATTTATTATAAAGGCCATACCCTTTTTCCGGGGGGATGGTAACAATTTTTGTCGTTCCTGGAGTCATGCCGATCACTGCTTCATCAAACCCGGAAATGACCTGGCCGCGTCCCACGGTGAATTCCAGGGGGGTGCTGTTTACGTTGGTATCAAAGATCATCCCATCCTGGAATGATGCAGTATACCTGACCTTGATGGTATCATTGGTTTTTACCCCCTCCTGCACGGGAGCTGAACAGCCAGCCACCAGAAGGAAGGCATAACAGATGAGGAGAGCAGCGGTGAGCCATAGTACGGAGCCCCTGCTTCCAGTCGTGAGTGGATTCGTTTTCATAGCTGTACATAATCCCCCGCAAAAGAGTATAAGATATCCTGTGTAAGCCACAGCCTTGCTCTCACTAAAGGGCTCGTTCCCGATTACCCGGCCGGGCTTACCTCTCGGAGTGCCCCATCGAATCATTTTTATTGGAATGAACGCGAACTACACTGGTATTCAGTGGGCATCATGACAG
>MVZQ01000147.1 GCA_002068435.1 Euryarchaeota archaeon ADurb.BinA087
CGAAACAGGGGTCAAGGAACTCCAGTGGCAGCGGATGCAGGAATGGCGGCGCGAGGAGAGTGTGGTGCGCCTCGATCATCCCACCAGAATCGACAGGGCGAGAAACCTTGGTTACAAAGCAAAACAGGGTATTGCTGTTGTACGGGTAAGGATACGACGCGGAGGGCGCCGCAAACCCCGGTACGTGCGTGCAAGGAGATCTGCACGGATGGGAGTGAATCGGATGACTGCCGGAAAAAGTCTCCAGCGTATTGCCGAAGAGCGTGCATCGGTCAAATATCCAAACATGGAAGTGCTGAACTCCTATTGGGTAGGCCAGGACGGGAAGCAGAAATGGTTCGAAGTTATTCTTGTTGACGGACACCACCCATCAATAAAAGCTGACAGGAACCTCGCCTGGTTGAACAATCCCGTTCACCGCGGGCGTGCGGAGCGCGGGAAGACAAGTGCAGGGAGAAAGGGCCGGGGGATGATGCACCGCGGAAAAGGCACTGAAAAGACACGGCCCAGCATCAGGTCACATGGCAATCTTGGCAAATAACTTATTCTCTTTTCTCTCACGTGTGTTCTGATGATGGACACGGATGCCTGTATCCATCCTTATCCGGTTGGAACTGCTTCAGTTCGCAGAATGGCGATGGAAGCCGGTGCGTTGGGATTCGGCGGCATTGTAGTGCCTGGTGAAGTGGCTGGAGGATACCACGGGGTCCGTATTATTCCTGCAGTGATCATCCGCGAGACGGACATCAGAAGGGTCATCGGGCAGATCAGGAGGCAGGCGAATAGCGGGAACCTCATATTTGTAGATGCCGGAGATAACGGCTTTAACCGTGCCGTTCTTGCCCATAAGGGATTGAATGCTATCAGGTGCCTTCACCGGATACCAAAAAATGGATTTGATCACATCTCTGCGCGTCTTGCATATGAAAATGGTATAGCGGTCGAGATCGATCTCTACCCGCTTATCCATGAAAAGGGGATTGCCAGACAGAGAGTGTTGAACCGCTACAATGACCTGATGAGACTTCATTCACGGTACCAATTTCCCCTGATCCTGTCCAGCAATGCCTGTTCTGTTCTTGATCTCCGTTCTCCCGATGAGATCCGTCTCCTCTGTACCCTGTTTGGCATGAAGAAGGATGATACAAATCGGGCATTGCAGACTGTCAGCACCCTGCTCTCTCCCGTTGAATCGGTTATGGTGACTCCATGAAACCCCGCCCCCCTACCCTGAGAGAAAAGAAGCGATACCTTCTTCTTCGCATAGACCCGCCAATTCCGGATCCTGATCCAAAGGATCTGTATTTTTCAGTACTTGAATCGGTGACCAGTATTTATGGAGATGCGGAAGCAGCCAGGATGATGCCGGTCGTCATTTCCTGTGGATCGGGATATGCAGTAGTGAGATGTATTAGGGGTTATGAAGAGAAATTACGGATTGCGATCGTGACCCTGACCTCTGTTGCGGAGCGGAGGATTGCACTGCACGCGGTAGCCACTTCCGGAACCCTGTTCGCGCTCCGGCGCAGGGTTTCGGGACTATCTCCCGTCAGCTTCGAAACGATCTCTCCTCTGCACTTCCGGGACAGGGAGTATACGGCACGGCGTTATCAGGGTCAAAAGGTTGATTTGCAGGAAAAAGGAATTAACAGGCAGGAACTATTGTTTCTCACACAGGATGATCTTGAGGGAATATAATGCAGCCACAGGCATATCAGATGGGTTATGATCGGGCGATAACTGTTTTCAGTCCGGATGGCCGCCTTTATCAGGTCGAATACGCTCGTGAAGCGGTGAAACGGGGAACGACTGCGGTCGGAATAAAATGCGAGGACGGGATAGTCCTTATTGTAGACAAGCGGGTGAGTTCCCGACTGCTCGAGGCGTCTTCCATCGAGAAGATATTCATGATCGATGAACACATCGGTGTTGCCTCATCAGGACTTGTCGGGGATGCCCGGGCACTTGTCGACCGTGCGCGGATCGAATGCCAGATCAATCGTGTTACCTACGATGAGAAAATCGACGTTGAAGCTCTGGCAAAAAAACTCTGCGACCACATGCAGACCTATACCCAGTTTGGGGGAGCACGGCCCTATGGCACGGCTCTCCTGATTGCCGGGATCAGTGATGGCAGATGCCGGCTCTTTGAGACGGATCCATCTGGTACGCTTCTCGAGTACAAAGCGACCGGGATCGGAATCGGACGAAATGCAGTGATGAAGGTGTTTGAGGAGGAATATTCACATGAGGCTCCTCTGAAGGACAGTATTCTCCTTGGGTTGAAGGCGCTCCATGATGCGACCGAGGGGAAATTCGATGTGAATACCGTTGAAATCGGGATTATCGAGACAAAGACTCCCCAATTCCGGAAGATGACCAAAGAAGAGGTAGCCTCCTTCGTTGAACAGTTTGAAAAGTAGGTGCAGAAATGATTCCCCTCGACAGAGCAGTAGTGGCACGACTCGAAAGCCATGGGGAAAAATTCGAGTTACTGGTAGATCCCGATCGTGCGGTGAAGTTCAGGCAGGGAGAACCGGTTGATCTCGAAGATATGGTAGCAGCCCTGGCAATATTTGAGAACTCTTCAAGGGGAACGAGGGCATCCGATGAAGCTCTGAATAAAGTGTTCCATACCACCGAATTTCTCCCCATCGCTACTCGGATCATCCAGAAGGGCGAGATCCATCTTACAGCCGAACAGCGACGGCACATGATTGCAGAGAAACGGCGTCAGGTCATTACTTTTATCGCGCGGAATGCGGTAAATCCACAGACCGGTCTCCCGCATCCCCCACAGCGGATTGAAATGGCAATGGATGAGGCACGGGTGAACATCGATCTCTACAAAAGCGTTGATGAACAGGTGAAGGATACGGTGAAAGCGCTCCGCCCTCTTCTTCCAATCCGATTCGAAGAGGTCCGGATCGCGGTGAAGATCCCTCCGGATTTTGCATCGAAAGCGTTCGGGGAGATCCAGCCTGTTGCTCAGATAGAGAAAGATGAGTGGCAGAAGGATGGATCATGGATCTGCATAGTCAGAATTCCTGCTGGCATCCAGGGTGATTTTTACGATCTGATCAACCGGATTACCAAGGGGCAGGGTGAAGTGCGGATCCTCAATCAAGTATATTAACCGCGATGACATAGTATAAGAGACATACAAGCGGGTGACTATATATGGCCAGCAGGACACAGAAAGCGAAAGGTAAGGTTTCAGGGAGCGCCGGGCGATTCGGTCCGCGCTATGGAAGGTTTGTCAGGAAAAGGGTCTCTGACATGGAGCAGGTATCAAAGGCCGCCCATCGCTGCCCGCGGTGCGATACCATCGCTGTCCGCCGTCAGGGGACCGGCATATGGGGATGCAGAAAGTGCGGTTTCAAGTTTGCAGGAGGAGCTTATCAGCCACAGACCCCGCAACTTCGCATCGCACTCAGGACAATCGACCGCTCCCTTGGCAAGGAGGCATGAGCAGGTTTGGCTGGTTCTTACAAGTGCGCCCGTTGCAAGCATAAGGTCGAGATTGATGTTAATGTCCGCTGCCCGTATTGCGGACACAGGATCCTTTTTAAGGAACGTGGTGCTGCAATCAAAGAGTTAAAAGCTCGATGACCATCGTCAGCACGTCAAGAAAACCTGTACCGGAACTCCGTTCGCTTGCAAAAGACTTTGCCTTCGCTGCCGGATGCCCCTATATCGTAAGGGGCAAGGCGGGGCTTGCAGAAATCACGTCACGTGATATCAATATCATTATTTTCAGCCTTTACCATGGAACCTTACCCTCTTTCACATTGTATATCGAGGGGAAACCGGGAACATTGTTCCTTGTGTCGGAGCTCCGGACGATTCAGAGGGAAGAGCCACGGGTGGGAATCCAGGTAAATGACCCATCCATTTATGAGCGGCTGGCACCATATATACCGGTGAAATTGTCAGAAGATGGTGAGGAATCGTGTATCTTTGATGGTATACGATCACGCCGTTACCTGCTTTCACTGAAGATCCATGAGGCATGAAGCACTCTTCCGGTTCAGG
>MVZQ01000148.1 GCA_002068435.1 Euryarchaeota archaeon ADurb.BinA087
GAAACCAACGTGGGAGGGCTGTTGTGATGCATATTTCCGAAGTTGTATTTCAAAGGAAGACGATCTTCTACTTCCTGCTGGTAGCCATTGTAGTGGGAGGTATCCTCTCCTTCCTCCGTATCAGCAAGCTGGAAGATCCCGAGGTCGTCATCATGCAGGCGCGGGTGGTTACCATTTATCCCGGAGCTTCGGCCCATGAGGTGGAGTTGCAGGTGACCACCGTCCTGGAGAATGAACTGAGCACCCTTTCCGACCTTAACCTGATCATGTCGCAGTCGGAAAAGAATATTTCTATGATCACGGTGGAGCTGAAAATGGCAGTTCCGCAGAAGGAGATTCCACAACGGTGGGAATTTTTGCGTCGCAAGATTGCGGCTGCGGTGCCCAAACTGCCGGAGGGAGTGCAGACCCCCATGGTCATCGATGACTTCAGCGATGTCTACGGGATGTTCTACGCGATGACAGCCGAAGGTTACTCCTATGAGGAGATGAAAAAATATGCGGAGTTTGTCAAGCGGGAACTGCTGGAGGTTGACGGGGTGAAGCGGGTGGCTCTTTATGGTGCACCGGAGCCGGTGGCCGACATCATCCTGCCTGCCGAGACCATGGGCGAACTGGGGGTCTTCCCCCTGCAGATCATGTCGGCTATCAGTAGCCGGAACCAGACCGTCTACCCGGGGGTACTTGAGACCGGCGACCAGTTGGTCCGCGTGGGCGTCAGCGATAAGATCACTTCCATCGATGACCTGAAGGAGATTCAGATAAGGGGGATTCATGGCGACCAGTTCCGGCTGGGTGACATTGCAACGATTCAGAAGGGCTACACCACACCCCTGCGCAACACGATGACCCTCAATAATGAGAAGGCCATGGCCATTTCAGCCTCCATGCAAACGGGAGAAAACATTATTGAGGTTGGGAAGCGCGTGGAACAAAAAATGGAAAAGATACAGGGGAGCCTTCCCGCGGGATTTCATTTTGAGAAGGTTTTTTTCCAACCCGATG
Source organism: Euryarchaeota archaeon ADurb.BinA087 (assembly GCA_002068435.1). Classification (GTDB taxonomy): domain Archaea; phylum Halobacteriota; class Methanomicrobia; order Methanomicrobiales; family Methanospirillaceae; genus UBA9949. Next base: position 1,006 of record MVZQ01000148.1, read on the forward strand.
TGGTAAGGGATGCTATAGATGGTTTCATGTGGAACCTGGTGGAGTCGGTGGCCATCGTTATTTTGGTACTGATGCTGACGATGGGTCTCCGCAGCGGGGTGATCATCGGTGTGGGACTGCTGCTGACGGTGCTGGCCTCTTTTCCGGTTCTGCTGGCCTCGGGGGGTACCCTTCAGCGGATTTCCCTGGGCGCTTTTATCATCGCCATGGGGATGCTTGTCGACAACGCTATCGTGATTGCCGACGGCATCCTGGTAGATCTGGGAAAAGGAGTGAAGCGGAGTGTGGCGCTGACACGGACTGCCAAACGGACGGCCATGCCCCTGCTGGGGGCCACCCTGATCACCATCACCGCCTTCCTGCCCGTATACCTGTCGAAGGATACCGCAGGCACCTATGCCCGCGACCTCTTTGTAGTCCTCTGCATATCGCTGCTCTTCAGTTGGGTGCTGGCACTTACACAGATTCCCATCTTCTCGGAGAAATGGCTTAAAGTCAGGGGGGAGGGAACCACCGGACCGCGGCCGGAGGGGAGAACTCACCGAGCAGTGCGCCGGGTTCTGAGCTTCCTGATCAACCACAAACCGGCTACCGTCGCCGTGGCCACCCTGCTGATGCTGCTGGCTCTCCTCAACGTAAAAAACGTTCAGAACGCTTTCTTTCCTGACTTCAATTACAACCAGGTCTACGTGGAATACAAACTCCCCGACGGAACGAGTCCCGACCGCGTCAATGCCGACCTGCGGCAGATTACCGGCCACTTGCTGAAGATGGAAGAGGTGAAGATGGTGGTGGCCAGCCACGGGATGACTCCAACGCGTTACTGCCTGGTGCGGGCCATCAGCGAGGCCGGCGATCATATCGGCGAACTGATCGTCAACTTTAAGGACTATCGGACGATGATCAGAATGAAACCGGTGCTGGAGAAATATCTGTATGAGAACTACCCCGATGCGAAAGTCCGTATCCGGAAATACAACCTGTCGGTGAAGTCCTCACACACCGTGGAGGTGGAGTTCCGGGGGCCTGATCCGGCGGTACTCCACCGGCTGAGCGACCAGGTGCAGGAGATTATGCGTCGTACACCCGGTACTGACAAATACACCATCTGCGACGACTGGCATCCCATGGGCAAATCGATGATCGCGCAATACGATCCGACGCTGGCTACCCGGGCGGGGGTGAGCCGTTCCGACCTGAGCAACGCCCTGCTGGCGGCCACCACAGGCCTTCCCCTGGGGAAATACTACGAAGGGGAGACGGCCTACACCATCCAGATGAAAACCCGTGCCGCCGATGGTTCCCTCCTGCAGGACCTGAGTGATATTCCAGTGTGGAGCATGCTCCCCGATGTGGGGAGGCTCCTGGGAATCGACGCCATGGAAGTGCTTTACGGCACTAAAACCACCGATGAGATCACCAGGGAGCTGATCAGTCCGGTGCCGCTGAGCACCGTCACCTCGGGCATCGATTTGAACTGGGAACAGACACTGGTGCACCGCACCAACGGGAAACGCTCTATTCAGGCACAGTGTGACCCCGTTGAGGGATTCAGTCCGGCCGAAGTGCGCCGTGCCATGATGAAGGAGGTGGCTGCTATCAACCTTCCCGAAGGGTATAGTTACAAGTGGGTGGGAGAACACGATCTTCGAAAGGATGCCCTCCGGAATATCTTCAGCTACCTGCCCCTGTCGATCATGCTGATCCTCCTGATCCTGCTGCTGTTGTTCGACGATGTGCGTAAGCCGCTCATCGTGTTGGTGGTGATTCCGCTGACGGCCATCGGGGTGGTGCCAGGACTGATTCTTACGGGGTCGCCTTTTACCTTTATGGCCATCGTGGGAGCCATCGGCCTGATCGGGATGCTCATCAAGAATTCGGTGGTGTTGCTCGACGAAATCGAAAAGCAGGTGGGCGAGGGGATTCCCCGTTTCACAGCGCTGGTGAACGCCACCATGGCTCGTACCCGGCCGGTGACCATGGCTTCGGTGACCACCATCCTGGGGATGCTTCCCCTGCTCACCGACCCCATGTACTGGAGTATGGCGGTGACCATTATCAGCGGCCTCATCGTGGGAACCCTTATTACCCTGATTTTTGTGCCCATCCTCTATGCTGTGGCCTTCAATATCCACAGGGATGAAACGGGTGAATCACCCCTGATCCCTGCTGGTGGTTTGCAGGAGGTTGATCCGGTGGGGGGTTACACAGGATCCTCCGGAGAGAATCAAGGTCCGCTTCATCCTGAAAAGTGATAATAGTTATGAGAAGAATAAGTGTTATTTTATTGATAATCTTCAGCTTCACAGAATTGCAGGCGCAGCAACAGTTGACCTTGAAGGAATGCCGCCGGCTGGCTCTGGAGCAGAGCCAGGAGATGAAGATTGCCCGTTTCAGGGTGGAGAAAGCCGATGCTGAAAGGGCGGCCATGAAAACCCAGTACCTCCCCTCGCTGTCGGGGAACGCCCTGGGGTTATACCTTCATAATCCTATTGAGCAGGAGCTTACGTTGCCCACTCAGGTTCCCGACCCGGCCACCGGGCAGTTGCGGCCCAATGTGATGGTCAATCCTCAGACGGGGGAAGTGGTCATGGGCCCCGACGGAAATCCCGTATTTAACATGTATGCCTGGCTGCCTTTGGAGATCAGCCTTCAGGGAGCTTACCTGGCGGGGATATCTCTGCAACAGCCCCTCTATACCGGGGGAAAGATCGCCGCGGGCAACGCCATGACCCGGATCGGAACAGAGATGGCCTCCGACAACCTGGAGTTGCAGCGTGTCAATACCCTCTGGGAAGCTGACCAGGCCTACTGGCTTTACGTGTCGGTGCAGGAGAAGGTGAAGCTTGCTGAAGCTTATGAGGGTTTGCTTGACCGCCTCCGGGAACGGGTCAACAATGCTTGGGAGACAGGCATGACCACCCGCAACGAGCTGATGAAAGTGACCGTAAAGCACAACGAGGCCAAGCTGCAACTCCAGAAAGCGCACAGCGGGCTCGA
>MVZQ01000149.1 GCA_002068435.1 Euryarchaeota archaeon ADurb.BinA087
AGGTTTATGCTTTCACCTCGGGCGGTTTACTCATGGATAGTTCCATACCATCAGGTGTGTTCTTAAATCCCCGGGCTGACAAGTAATCGAACATTGCTGATTGCAGGGTTTCATATAGGTGGTTCTCCTCCGGGGTGAGGTGCCCGGGATTCACGCTCCCCACCATGCAGACATCACAGGCAGCAACGGCAATCTTCTTCACACGGATAAAGTAAATATCCTGCAATGCTCCGAGTAACGCCATACCTTTCTCAATGGCACAGTCCCGGGCTTCGTCCGCTGATACAGGAGAGGTTACGATGGTGCGGTATTCTGCCAGCCGGTTCCATGCTGCTGTAATATCCCGGGGATGGAGTTCTTGTAATGTGCCGGGATGTTCGTTCTCTTCCCGCCGTATCAACTGAAGGTCGTGCAGGATGTCGGGTGCACATTCCTGCTTAATCGGGAGCCCGGTTTCGGCATCAAATATCATTATACCTCCACCTTATTATGAGGCAGTTTCCCGTCTGGTTTCCCCCAACCATAACCCCTGTATCGGAACACCCGTTTGCATTTTCGGCATTGCCACAATGCACCGTCGATTTCTTCAACGTATTCAGACCTATGTGAGAACATCCCAAACGTGGTCCTCTCTACCAGGGAATACGTATTGGTGACTTTATCAAATTCATCACCGCCGCAGCATCGACATACTGCCATTATACCCCCTCCGTGGTTTTCACCAATTGAACCACCGGGCAGACCTGTTCATCTCGTTGGAGAAGTTTTTGCAACCGGGAGAGGGTTATGAGGAGCATCCGGGGGTCATCGGGGAGGGCAAGCCGGATACTTTTCTTGGAATAGGTGAGGGTAGCGGTTCCCCCAGGCATTTCTGATACATCCCCGAAAAGAACCGATTGCCCTTCATCCCTTCTCCTCAACCGCACGGATTCATCCATCTTCACGCCTTGAATGAGCCATTCAATCTCTTCCCGGGAGGCATGGTATTTATCCGGGCATCCCTGAAGCCGGATGGTGATGGTTGGCCCGTTCAGTTCCACCAACCCAACCTCATCAAAGGTTGCTGCAAGGGTCATTATGCCCGCCTCGAGGGAACACGCTCAAGCATCTCATCAATCTCATAATGGAGCGGACCGGTGATACCTTCGGGATATACGGTGAAGTCTTCGAAAAGTGATGAGGGGTTCCAATCAAGAAGGAACTTCACATCTCCCGGCGATAATCCATATATTTCCATCCGGTATGTAGTGCGGGTCATTCTCCACAATCCCCCGGGGTATATTTACACCGGCAGAAATCCAGCCGGGCAACGGCAATATGCTCATCGGGAACCGAGATTACCGGAGTGATGATGATAATCTCTTTCTTGTCCTCCGTAATCAGATGGATTCCTGCGATATTGCACATATTATCAAGGTGGTCTTTTAAACCAACATCCTCAAGATTGGCCTCCTCATCTTCAAGGTAAACGGTGCATACCTTACACTTGCGAAGGTCTTTTAATCGAATCGGGTCATCAATCGCCATAATACCCCTCCTGTGAGGCAGTTTTGCTTTTCTGTTGGTCAATCGACCATTCTTTTGCCATCTTCTCCTGGTCAGGAAGTTCCCTGAATAGTTCCGGTGACCAGAGCACCGCAAACGAACCGCATCGCTGGCAGGGGTTCATAGGTTCCCGCCTCCATGAGGGGTATTTCTCCCCGCATTCATGGCATGTGGCGGTCCCTTCGGTTGGCACGGAGTAACCCATTATGCCACCGCCATATCTTGGGACCACAAAGTATTCCCTTCATCGTCACGGAGCAGGGGAACCTCATTATACCACGATTTCATCTGTTTGCGGGTGATATCCCGGTATTTCTCTTCGATGGTATCGAATACCCGGATATGCTCATCCTGGTTCTCTGATACGGATTTCACCACATCGGATTCCCGCTTAATCACGTTCATTGCAGATACGTGGTTCTTCAGGTCGGTGAGGTTCCGGTTCTTGATCTCCAGGTAGGCTTCCACCATCTGGGGGGTGACCTTGTATCGCTCCGGTTCGTTCAGCCGGGCCTCAATCATGGCATGAAGGCCAATCCGGAATGCCTCATTGTAAGGGATCTCAAGATCATGGGCGATCTGTCCCTCCACCTTCTCCATAGATACACAGGTTTCTCGTCGGTCCTGGTATTTCCGGGGGTATGGCATCTTATACCGCCTCCCGGGATGCATCAAGGACGGATAACAGGGCAACCCAATCCTCCAGGGGAATGGCTACCCATGTCTTGCTGCGGTTCCGGTGGAATATCAGGGCGGGGACCGTCTTTTTGGTCCGGGCATGGTTCTCTGCCTGGGATAATGCTTCCCAGATTGAGATCCGTTCCTGGTTTTTACATTCGATGGAGTAGGGGAACCGGGTTCTCATTGCAGGACTGACCTTGATATCCTCCCCGGATTCTCCCATGATTGCCGGGCGGATATCGTCCGGGTGGCATTGATACAGGGTCCGGAGGGTATCACAAACCATGTTCTGAAGGTTCCGGCCTTTGGCTTTGCAGCTGGCGGGGGTCATGCGGGAACCTCCTGCCGCATCCAGACATTATGCCCGATTGATACCATATCATCGCAGAAATGATAGAGGAGTTGTGCCATTTCGGAAGCCGTGAATTTATATCTCCCCGGTGACTGCTGGCATTTGGTGATAATGTCCCGGAGGGAATATTGTTTCCCGACCTCCAATGATCCGGCAACCGATTGAACCACCTTCTTTTTGGTAGGTTTCCCCCCATACTGCCCGGAAAAGGGTTTCCCGGTATATGTTTCAGCACAATGACGGGAACAGAAGTTTCTCCCGTTTTTCTGGATATACGCCGGGGCGCGATTATACTCTTTCCCGCATGTTGCGCAAGTTACCATCATGCGGCAGCCCTCCCGGCCCCTGCCAATTGTGCGGCATGGCGTATCCGGTCCTTTTCTAATATCGCCTGATACCGTTCCGGTTCGTTGGCCCTGATATCGGCATACCGCATCCGGACCAATGCTTTTTTGTAGGACCACCAGTAAGGATCTTTTGCCTTCCTCTGGTGGAAATACTCCCGGTCATATACCCGTTTGCGTTCCTTGGCCTCTTCGGGGGTGTATATCCTGGGACGGCCTCCATGTTGGACATACCCGCTCCCGGGTATTGGCCCGGGGTTGAAACCGTGATATTCCCATGCTAATTGAATTGCTTTGCGGAGAGGCACAATTTGAGATACTCCCGACTCACCAAGAATTAACGGCGTTGTGAAATCCATCCCGGTTACACCCCGGCAATCTGATAGGTATAGATGGATCGTTCATGGCTTCCCTGGGTGGTCCCGGTCCTGATGAGTTCCCCGGCTTTGTATAAATCGGTAATAGCCCGCCTTACACTGGTGATCAGGATATTGCCCCCCATTATGAAATGGATATCCTCCGGGGACAGGGAATTATACGGATGCCGTTTGTAGATATCAAGCACCGCTTCGGTCTGGGTTTCGGCCTTCTGGGAATACTCTGCCAACTGTTCCGGGGTTAAAGGGGTGGTGGGATGGTAAGACTCTTTTAAATGGCGGTATCCCATTTAGGCCACCCCCAGAACAGCCCCATTCCCTGCCAGAACGGAGGAAAGTTCCTTCTTGAGCAATTCCATAACGGTTTCGGCTTCCCCGTTGGAAATGTTGTATTTCGCCAGGAGGAAGATTTCCCTCTGTTTCTGGTTCTTCAGGTGGGAGTATTCCGGATCTTTTGCCACAATCCGGGCTTTGTCCATCAGCACTTGGAGTTTATCCATGTCCCGTTCGGAGGCTTCTCCCTGGTATTCATACAGGACATGCACCCGATCAAATGGTAATCCCTTCTGGTCCTTGTTGGATGTGAACGTGTGGCTCCTGATGGTCACCCCTTCCAGGTTGATAAGCCCCAGATAATCGGTGACTTCATCGGGGAGGGTGAAGGCTTGCCA
>MVZQ01000150.1 GCA_002068435.1 Euryarchaeota archaeon ADurb.BinA087
TGGGACCACGGATTACGAGGCGCTGCTTCCTTACAGCAACAGCTGGCTCGAATTCCAGAATGTCAGCATCAACGGCGATAAATATCCCAAAGGATTCAATGTAAAAATCCAGAGCGGGGCTGACTGCTGGTCTGGCTGCTCCGGTATCGGCCTTGAGCGGTGGACGGCAGCATTTCTTGCCCAGAAAGGGCTTGATATCGAAAACTGGCCGGATATCGTGGCGAAAAAGGTTGGAGAACCTAAAAATCTTTTCAAATTTCTCTGATGTGATACTATGGCAAAGAAAAAACAGGTTGGACGAAGAGTTGAAGGCTGGAAAGCCAAGAGTTGGTATAAGGTGTATACCCCCGAAAGCCTTGGGAAGGCATACATCGGGGATACCATTGCAGGTGACCCCGAGAACGTCGTTGGGAGGATCATTCAGACTACCCTTGGTGAGATACTGAATGATTACTCCAGGCAGAACGTGAAGATGAAGTTGCGGATCGCGAATGTGGCAGCAGATGCGGCATACACCGAGTTTGTAGGGCATGAACTGACCCGTGATTACCTCCGGTCCCTGGTAAAGAGAAGGACAACCCGGATCGACAGCCATGTACCGGTCCTAACAAAGGACGGGAAGATGGTGTATCTGTCGGTCACCTGTTACACTCTCACAAGGGCAAACCTGAGCCAGACCCATGCAATCCGGGGGCTTCTCTTTTCAAAAACCCAGGATCTCGCAAAAGAGGGAGATTTCAACGCTCTCCTCAATGGAATTGTCACAGGGGACATCTCGAAAGAGCTCTTTAAGACCATAAAGCCCCTTTTCCCTGTCCGCAGGGTTGAAGTAATCAAATCCAAAGTAGGGATCACCAGGGCAGCTTAATCGCCCTTGTATCCTTTTGTCTCCTTTTTCCAAATGACAAGTCCAATGGTGAAACATAATACTGTGCAGTCCGTATCTTTTCAGGATGACGGCACGAAAGGTCCTGCTCCTTATCATCGACGGTGTATCTGACCGGCCATGCAATGAACTTGGTCGACTGACGCCTCTCCAGGCTGCACGGACTCCCATTCTCGATCGTATTACGGCGGAAGGAGTATCCGGGATTATGGATACTATTGGTCCTGGAATCCGGCCGGGATCGGATACCTCGCATCTGAGTCTCCTCGGATATCCCCCGGAACAATACTATACCGGCCGGGGTCCCCTTGAAGCGGCAGGGACCGGTATCACCATGGAACCGGGGATGGTAGGATTCCGCTGCAACTACGCGACCATTGATGGGAACGGACACGTTATTGACCGGCGTGCAGGCAGGATCCACAATACCAGCCTGCTCTCCAGGATAGTCGAGGAGATGGTTGATCTCTCCTCGTTCGGGGTGGATGTTCTCTTCCGTTCCGGGGCGGGTCACCGCGCTGCGCTCGCCTTCAGGGGAGAGGGACTCGGGGCCTGTGTCTCCTCAAACGATCCAAAAAAGGAGGGCATTATTCCCCCCGCCTTCGTGCCCCTCAGTGATTCGTCAGCCGACAAAAAGACCGCAGATGCACTGAACGAATTTATCAGGCAGTCGCTTCCTCTCCTCGCGGATCATCCCCTGAACCAGGATCGAAAGAGGGAGGGACTACCCATGGCTAACATGATCCTCATCCGTGGTGCCGGGCAGATGGGCCATTATGAGCCATTCCGCGAGCGATACGGCCTTTCCGGGAGTGTCATATCTGCAGCAACCCTGATAACCGGAATCGGGAAATCTCTTGGCCTCAGATACGTCATGGTTGAGGGAGCGACCGGATCGTCAGATACGAACCTTGAGGGAAAAGTGAACGCCGCTCTCACGGAGTTGAAAGAACAGGATTTTGTGCTGCTCAACATCAAGGGAGCAGACGAGGCCGGCCATGACGGACGTGCCATTGAGAAGAAAAATTTCATCGAACGTATCGATTCTGCTCTCGAACCTCTGCTGGATACCAATGACTGCCTCATCGTCGTCTGTGCCGATCACAGCACCCCCTGCAGCATTCGGGACCATAGTGCTGACCCTGTTCCGCTGGTCATCCGGGGCGATGGTGTCCGGACCGATTCGGTCATGCACTTCGATGAAGTTGCCTGTGCAGAAGGGGGACTCAACCGGATATCGGGACAATCACTGATGCCAATCATCTGCGATCTGATCAACAAGGCCAAAAAATATGGGGCCTGAAGAGATGCAGAGAATCGCAGAGATCCTTGGCCTTGGGGAGGTCCATCTTATTGAACCTTCCTTTGCACTGCTCCCGGATACCACGTTCACCGCTATCCTTGAAGAATCCGAAGGCAGCCAGGCAAGGCTCCTCATCGATCAGAATTCGGATCCACTCTGCATGGCAGTATGCAATAAAGACACGTGGATCGCCGGGTGTTTTCACCTTCGCACACCGACCAGTGCACTGATAGCACGCTTCGAGGATCTTGGAGGCGATATCTTCCAGGAGGAACGCGATATCTGGGAAGCTGCAGTCCGGGGCTATTACAGCCGGGAACTGGCACAACATTCCACCCCTGCCCTTGAAGATCTGAATCCAGCCCGGATACGTCTCGTGGACTCCCTTGTTCGTGAAATCCTCGGAGAAGGAGCAGGGAGATCGTGCCTTGACTGCGGATGCGGGTCTGGAATCGGATCCCTCGTCCTCCGGGCAAGGGGGTATCAGACCCTTTCCTGTGACAATGATCCATCTCTTATCTCCCTTGGATTTGCCAGGGGCAGGCTCGTTTTTGAGGAGACGATGCTGATCGATGCATCGCTCCTTCACCACTACATCGACCATTGTGATACCGGCCTCGGGCTCATGTTCGGTGAAATTCACGATTTCAACGCGGGGAATTGGGAGCAGATTACCGGAGAGCTGATCGCGCTGACCGATCGCAGCCTCATCACCACAGGTACCGAGCAGGAAGCCATGCGCATCATGACCTGGGCACATGAATCCGGAGCGGATGCAGAAATTATCGAGAATACGCGGGATCCCATATACGACCGGTGGGTTTGCAGGATTTCACACTGAATACCAAAGCGAACGTCTCTCATTGAGAGGTCACTGGCCGGATCAGTGCTTCTCCCTCTTTCCTTTTCCCCGATCCTTCTTCCGCTCTTCCAAGGCGCTGCATTCAAGTTCGGCCAGGATATCAATCGGATCCTTGAATTTGCCTGAGAGCGAGAGGATCTCGAGGAGGCGTTCCACGCCGACGAAATGTTCGGCCATCACCCTGGCAAGAGGCATTAGTTCGATCGTCCCGTTTCTCCGGCGGACCAATCCATTTTCGACGAGGGTGGGGAGCACGGGCTCAAGGGTCCCGATCATCTGGTTGTTGATGTATTCCAAATCCTGCTCATCTCCCCCGCAGACAACGGCATTGGCCACATATTCTTCCGAGCTCTGCTCGAGGTCATGCTCCGGGGCTACTTCCTCCATCTCCCCCTTGAGAAGGCGCATCGCCACCTCTTCCTCGGTGAATGAGGACCCTCTTCCATATGTTCCGCCGGGCTCGGCAAGGATGACCACTTTTCCGAGATCATGGAAGTCAGGCCGGCCGGCCCTCCCTGCCATCTGGTTGAATTCTTGGACGGTGAGCCACGAGATTCCCATGGCAAGCGAATCAAAAATGACCTGGGATGCAGGGAAGTCTACACCGGCACCGAGAGCGGCGGTCGTGATCACCGCTTTCAGCTTACCGCCCAGGAACTTCGCCTCAACATCCCTTCGTTCCTGTGCGGTCAAGCCGGCATGGTATGCCGCGTATCCTGGTCCCATTGCATCGGCGATAACGTGACACCGGGCCCTTGAGTTCGTAAAGACTATCGTCTGGCCGAAAAATCCCTTGGATGACCTGTTCCTGAACTCTTCTTCGCAGAGTTTCTTCTCGGTCGGGATCTTC
>MVZQ01000151.1 GCA_002068435.1 Euryarchaeota archaeon ADurb.BinA087
GTTTCCAGGTCGTTGTTGTGGTGATGGCCATGGATTACCCATCCGGGAAAATTCAGGGGTGCTTGTGCCGGATCATGGATCAGGCAGAACTGCGTAGCCCCGCTGTGGATTATCATGCTGGTGACGGACCCGGGAATCACTTCATCATGGTTTCCCGCGATGAAATGGATAGTTCCATTGAGTCGGGAGAGGTATGCGGCTGCCGGGAGTGCGTCCCTGCCATGGCAGAGGTCGCCGAGGTAAAACACCTCATCGGAGCTGCCGATCCGGTGGTTCCAGTTCCGTATCAGGACATCGTCCATCTCACCCGGGGAGAAGAATGGCCGTCGGCAGTAATGGATGATATTCCCGTGGCCAAGATGGAGGTCGGAGATCAGGAACTGCCGGGATGGGGTGCTATGCTTGTCCTCGGGCAACTCCAGCCCTTCGTTCTGCCGGAACGTCTGATAGGTCCTCTCCCATTCGCCCGGGTCTGCCGATTCTCTTCTCGAGAGCCAGGTCTTTTGCGGGAGATCGTACTCTCTCCAGAGCGAACCTCTGCGCATGATCGCTATTCTGAAGATGCTGACCGGGGAATCACAGGCTTTGAGGTAGGTCCGGACAGCAGGGATGGGACTCCTCACTTCCCCAGGTTCATACTCTGGCGATGGAGTGATTCCAAGCGTCCTCTCCCAGAACAGGTCGAAATCGCGGAAGGGAATGTTGAACCTGAGAGAGACGTGGAAGATGCGGTGGCCGGGAGGGGTGTCGATCCAGGTGCACCATTCTGTCAAAGGGGAGAGGACCGATACTAGCCGCTGGTAAAACGCGGAAAATTCCTGGTCAGGTACGAGGCTCATGGCGATAGCCCCGCCCCGCAAGCCTTTCAGCCGGATCAGATCACCCGTCCTGAAGGTGAGCCGGTTCAGGTCTCCCACTCCCTCTTCGATCCGGGTGAGGAGTGCTGCGCCATTGCTGCGGGAACGGAACGGGCCAAAGAGGGTGACATGGAGTTCGCGTGCCTCACCGGATGACATCCCTGCAAGTGCAGGAAAGCGGCTGATCAGTGCCCCCAGGGCCTGGTCCCGGAACCGGGCCAGGATGATATAATCAGCAGCTTTCCGGGTACCGATCTGCCATGACCGCTGGGCCCTGAGCCCTCCCATGCCCATATTCACATCATGAAAGGCTCAATCATGATCCGATAAATAGCTCCCTGTTTGGTCAGGGCGTTTCCGGACGACGGGTATTTGTCCCGCGAAAAGAGAAAAGTACTCCTATGATCAGGCACCGGTTCCACCTCCGGGAGACCATCGCCACTATCCTTGCCGACGACGAGCAGCACGTCGAGGCGGCCAGGCAGGGCATGACCCGTGCCCGGCAGGAACTGGAACACTATATCGCGGGGGATCCCTTTTTTCTCACCACCTTTGAGCCATATTCTGTTGATACCGGGATCCGGGTGGTGGACCGGATGTCCGGCGCGTCCGTTGCCGCAGGGGTGGGGCCGATGGCTGCGGTGGCAGGGTCGATAGCCTGGGCAGGAGTGGAAGCGATGGAGGAGGCGGGGGCATCCTTCGGTGTCGTTGACAATGGCGGGGACATCGCGCTCCTCTCCGATAGGGAGGTGCGTATCGGGATCCATGCCGGCAGCTCGCCATTCTCCGACAGGTATGCCTTTGTCACCAGGCCTCTCCCGGGGATATGGGCGATCTGCACCTCATCAGCGACCGTCGGGCACTCCATCTCCCTCGGTGTTGCGGACGCGGCCATCGTTTATTCCCGGAGCCCGGCGCTCGCCGATGCCTGGGCAACCGCACTCTGCAACCGGGTGAGAACAGATGACACTGCAGTGGTCGATGAAGCGCTTCTCAGCGGGATTGAGGGAGCCTGCATCATTATTGGGGAGTGGCGGTACCAGAAGGGGACCCTCCCAAAGGTTGTCAAAGCATACGTGCGGCACGATCTCATCACGGGAGGGCTCTGGTAAGAAGGGAACTGTGTCAGTACGATTCATCAAGAAACCGGAGTGCTTTCCGGTAGGAATCAGTTCCCCGGAATCGGGCAACGACCTGGTCCCCGTCGGTCACTGAAAAGACCGGATCTCCGGTATCGATGGAGAAGAACAGCTCAAAGAGCTCGGTCTCGCTCATCATCACCCCGGTCATAAGTGCAGACGCCGGCTGGAGGGTGAGCCTATCCTGCTCGAGATCACCCGGGTCCTCCCTGAAGAAGTAGAAAAAGACCTGGTACGCGTTGAGGAGATCTGAGGTGAGGAGCTCGTTTCGGATCACGGGAGCAAGTGCATCCAGTTCCCGCGCAAGGATTTCCGGATCATCCTCTGCCTTCTCGAGTATCTGGTCGGCTATGCGGGCAAGCTCGCTGAATGAAACGGAGGTGGTATCGTTCAATGTAACAATCGTATCGGAGTTTCCCTGTATATAGTACCCCCTTTTCCTGGCGGAACAAAAACCTATAATCATCGACCCGCGGAATGTGTAAAGGTGAAAAAAGAGGATCTGGACTGGTGGATCTACCACCTCCTTGCAGACACACCAGATCAGGATATCGAGGCACTCGCCATTGCAACCGGCTGCCCCGGGAGCGCTCTTGCCGATTCCCTCGCCCGTCTTGAAGCAACATTCCTCATCGAAGGCTGCAACGGGAGATACCGGATTCGTTCGATGCATGAAATGCTCCTTTCATGCCAGGCAAAGTACGATGAGACTACCCCGTTTACCATCGAGAACGGGATCATCAGGGAGCGGAAGAGGAAGGAGTGATAATGCCGGAGATCGTGGTGCTCCGGATCGGGCACCGTCCTGAACGCGACCAGCGGGTAACCACCCATGTCGGGCTCGCAGCCCGGGCGCTCGGTGCGAAGGGGATGTATCTTGCAGCCGATGACAAGGGAGTCGTCCGGAGTATAACGGACGTGGTCGAACGGTGGGGAGGCGACTTTTTCATCGAGCACAAGATCCCATGGAAGCGGTGCATCAGGGAGTGGAAGGAGTCAGGAGGGTGCGTGGTCCACCTGACAATGTACGGGGAGCGCTTTTTGGACAGGGAGGAGGAGATAAAGTCAAGGGAGAAGATCCTCGTGGTGGTAGGTGCCGAGAAGGTCCCCGGTGAACTGTACGGCCTGGCGGATTATAACATAGGGATCACCGGCCAGCCTCATTCGGAGATCTCAAGCCTTGCCGTCTTTTTGGACCATCTCTTCTCCGGGGCAGAGCTCGGGCACGAGTTTCCAGGTGCAGCGATCCGGGTTGTTCCTTCCCCGCTGGGAAAGCATACTGAGGAGTCATGAAGGTACTCGTGGCCGGTTTTGCCACCCGGCATATTGCCCAGTCTGCCCATGCTGCCGGTTACGAGGTATACGCCGTTGATCACTTCTGCGACCAGGACCTCGGGTTCTATGTCCGGGAATCGCGGTCGTTTGATGAACTTGGCGACCTGGAAGGGGCTGTCGTGGAGATGTGCGAGCGGGTTTCCCCGGATCTCGTCATCGTTTCATCAGGTGCCGAGCTGATCGGCACGAGGGAACTCTGTGGTACTCCCCCTGAAAAGGTGGAGCGGTTCCTGGACAAGGTCTCCACCCACCATTTTTTCGAGGAACTGGAAATCCCTGTCCCCGGGCTCCTCCCCCCCGGGACCTACCCGGCCATGATGAAACCGCGGAAGGGTTCGGGAGGGTGGAGGAATGCCATCGTCCACGATGATACCGGTTTCCTCGAATGGAACGGGAAGTTCGGTGACCTGCCATATCTCGCCGAGGAGGTGGTCGCCGGGGTCCCGTCATCGGTCTGCTGCCTGGGGACCGGGTCGTCTGCCATGGCGGTTGCCGTCAATCGCCAGATCCTTCGGGGA
>MVZQ01000152.1 GCA_002068435.1 Euryarchaeota archaeon ADurb.BinA087
CGAGATGGATGTGTTCCGGTTCTCTGCCACCGCTGGTGACCTGATCATCGCACGCCTCCAGTCCAATGTATCGGGGTCTTATCCAAGAATTGGCCTCTACCGGTCCGATGGTTCACGGATAACCAGTCAATATAGTTCTTCTTCCGCCGAAATCTCGTATCGGATAGTTCAATCGGATGATTATTACCTCGTCGTCGATGATTATAACGCTGACAACACCTTCTCCTACGACCTCTATCTTACCAAACTGAACCCGCCTCCTTCCGTTACTCCCATCCAGTATGGCCAGATCGTATCCGGGAATTGTACGCGACCTCTCGAGCTTATTCCCTCCTCCCTGACGGTCCAACCGGGAGATTCGCTCCGGTTCTGGCTCAAGAGCAGTTGTACCGACCTCCGGCTCTATGACCAGTATGGCGATGGTATCACCATCGGCGATCCCACCATACTCCTCACTGGTGGCACCTACTACGTGATTCCAACCATGCGCCCTGGCATCGCACCCGGAGATTATTCCTTCTATGTGGAAAGTGTCAACACACCCAGTGCTCTCACCCCAATCACGTACAACAGCACGCTGTCTGGCGTTATCGGAAATGTTACCGAGATGGATGTGTTCCGGTTCTCTGCCACCGCTGGTGACCTGATCATCGCACGCTTCCAGTCCAATGTATCAGGGTCTTATCCAAGAATTGGCCTCTACCGGTCCGATGGTTCACGGATAACCAGTCAATATAGTTCTTCTTCCGCCGAAATCTCGTATCGGATAGTTCAATCGGATGATTATTACCTCGTCGTCGATGATTATAACGCTGACAACACCTTCTCCTACGACCTCTATCTTACCAAACTGAACCCGCCTCCTTCCGTTACTCCCATCCAGTATGGCCAGATCGTATCCGGGAATTGTACACGACCTCTCGAACTTATTCCCTCCTCCCTGACGGTCCAACCGGGAGATTCGCTCCGGTTCTGGCTCAAGAGCAGTTGCACCGACCTCCGGCTCTATGACCAGTACGGCGATGGGATCACCATCAGCGATCCCACCATACTCCTCACTGGTGGCACCTACTATGTGATTCCAACCATGCGAGCCGGCATCGCACCCGGAGCGTATTCCTTCTATATAGAAAGTGTCAACACACCCAGTGCTTTCACACCGATCACCTACAATCAGACGCTCTCCGGCGTTATCGGGAACGTTACCGAGATGGATGTGTTCCGGTTCTCTGCCACTGCCGGTGACCTGATCATCGCCCGCCTCCAGTCCAATGTGTCAGGGTCTGTTCCAAGAATTGGCCTCTACCGGTCCGATGGTTCTCGGATAACCAGTCAATATAGTTCTTCTTCCGCCGAAATCTCGTATCGGATAGTTCAATCGGATGATTATTACCTCGTCGTCGATGATTATAACGCTGACAACACCTTCTCCTACGACCTCTATCTTACCAAACTGAACCCGCCTCCTTCCGTTACTCCCATCCAGTATGGCCAGATCGTATCCGGGAATTGTACGCGACCTCTCGAGCTTATTCCCTCCTCCCTGACGGTCCAACCGGGAGATTCGCTCCGGTTCTGGCTCAAGAGCAGTTGTACCGACCTCCGGCTCTATGACCAGTACGGCGATGGGATCACCATCAGAGATCCCACCATCCTCCTCACTGGTGGTACTTATTACGTGATCCCAACAATGCGAACAGGAGTGGCACCCGGAGCGTATTCTTTCTATATAGAAAGTGTCAACACACCCAGCGCTTTCACACCAATCACCTACAATCAGACGCTCTCTGGTACTATCAGCAATCTCACCGAGATGGATGTGTTCCCATTCAATGGCGATGCGGGGGATCTCGTTACAGCCAGAGTCCAGTCAGCGATTCCTTCTGTCCATCCCAGAATTCACCTCTTCAAACCAGATGGTGCTTCTGCAGTGCATAGCTGGGGATCATCAAGTGCTGAAGTCTCTTACCGTCTCCCATTATCAGGAACATACTTTATAGTCGTGGATGATCAGTATGCCGACCATACCTTCCCCTATAATCTTACCCTTCAAAAAACCGAATCAATGGAGACAGGGCCCTTTTTCTCACCAGTCTTTGGGAGTATTGGATATGATCAGACCCTCAACGGCACTATTACCAGCATCCAGCCGGTACATAATATATCATTCAATGGCACAGTCGGCGACCGTATTGATGCTCGTCTCCAGGCATCATGGCAAGAACATCCACGGCTTACTCTTTATTGGGAAGATGGCACCTCACTCAAGTCATATGCCGCTGACTGGTCCATAGAGTTTAATTATGTGCTTCCTTCTACCGGGACCTTCTTCCTTGGGGTCGATGACTATGAGAGAGATACCTTAGGGAATTATTCGGTGTATCTTACGCGGCTCAATCCCCCACAAAACCTAACCTCCATCAAGTACGGACAAGTGATCTCCGGAAATTGCACGCGACCTCTTGAGCTTATCCCCTACTCCTTCACGGTGAATGCAGGGGATTCCGTCCGGTTCTGGATGAAGAGCAGCTGTGCAGATCTCCGGCTCTATAACCAGGATGGGGAAGGTCTGAGCATTCCTGACCCATTGACATTCTCCACGCCGGGTACCTACTTCATCATGATTGCCATGAAGCCCAACGTTGCGCCGGGTGCATACCAGTTCTACCTGGAATCCACAAACCAGCCTAGCTCCAGCACCCTCATCGCATACGACCAGGTAATCAACGGCACACTCACAGCCCCCATGGAGATGGATGTCTTCCCGTTCAATGGAACGGTCGGCGACCGGATCGATGCTCGTCTCCAGGCATCATGGCAAGAACATCCACGGCTTATTCTTTATATGGAAGATGGGACTCCTCTCACTTCGAATTCAGGGACTCATGGATCAGCCGAGTTCAATTATCTGATTCCTTCTACCGGGACCTTCTTCCTTGGGGTCGATGACTATGAGAGAGATACCTTAGGGAATTATTCGGTGTATCTTACGCGGCTCAATCCCCCACAAAACGCCACCTCCATCAAGTACGGACAGGTTATCTCCGGGAACTGTACACGACCGCTTGAGCTTGTCCCCTACTCCTTCACGGTGAATGCAGGGGATTCGGTCCGGTTCTGGATGAAGAGCAGCTGTGCGGATCTCCGGCTCTATAACCAGGATGGGGAAGGTCTGAGCATTCCTGACCCGTTGACATTCTCCACGCCGGGCACCTATTTCATCATGATTGCCATGAAGCCCAACGTTGCGCCGGGCGCATACCAGTTCTACATGGAATCCACAAATCAACCGAGCGCCAGCACCCTCATCGCATACGACCAGGTAATCAACGGCACACTCGC
Organism: Euryarchaeota archaeon ADurb.BinA087; assembly: GCA_002068435.1. GTDB lineage: Archaea > Halobacteriota > Methanomicrobia > Methanomicrobiales > Methanospirillaceae > UBA9949. The sequence goes on from MVZQ01000152.1 coordinate 3,343, forward strand.
AACTCCCATGGAGATGGACGTCTTCCCGTTCAATGGCACGGTCGGCGACCGGATCAATGCCCGTCTCCAGGGTGACTGGGACAGATATCCAAGGCTGATCCTGTATCAGGAAGATGGCACCTCACTCAAGTCAGATGCCGATCACTGGTCAGCAGAGTTCAATTATGTGCTTCCTTCTACCGGGACGTTCTTCCTTGGAGTAAATGACAATGAGAGGGATAATACAGGGAACTATTCGGTCTACCTGACCAGGCTTAATCCCCCCCAAAACGTCACCTCCATTGAGTACGGACAAGTGATCTCCGGGAACTGTACCAGACCCCTCGAGCTAATTCCCTACTCCTTCACGGTGAATGCAGGGGATTCCGTCCGCTTCTGGATGAAGAGCAGCTGTGCGGATCTCCGGCTCTATACCAAGGAGGGCGAAAGTCTCAGCATTCCTGATCCGCTGACATTCTCCACGCCGGGTACCTACTTCATCATGATTGCCATGAAGCCCAACG
>MVZQ01000153.1 GCA_002068435.1 Euryarchaeota archaeon ADurb.BinA087
GGATTGGAGATCGCCCTGGAATATCTGTATTTGTTGCGCCCCTTCAGTCTCAGCGATCAAAACCGGTTTTCGTCCCACCGGGTGTTTTGACATGTTCGCATAATCAGCGTGAATAGTAACATCATCGATCCGGAAGAATTTTCGGTTCACCCTCGTATTACAGGCAGACCAGAACGCAGCAGCATACCACGTATCATTCAGGAGGACATGGGGTATCCCCCACCGTGCACCGGTTAAACCGAGCGTTCCTGCTCCACAGCATGCATCAACAAACCATTCCGGCTTCACCTTCGTTATCCGATCTTCAACAGAACATATTTTGGGATTATGAGTTCGGGGGAACTCAATATGGATGAGAGAATGTTGCTGGTAGATAACGACAGGCCCCGCCTTTGTCGGAAACACATTTGCTCTCACGTCACATCCCGCAAGAAGTTCATAAGTACGGGGATTTTTTCTAAGGGAGGTATCAGTAATCCCGGGGACAAATTTCCCGGATTTGACTACCCCGCGAATCTCCGGAATCTCATCAACTATCATCCGTGCAACTGCCTTATCAGGGTAGGGCGAGAGGAGAACAAGAGAACGTTCTGGTAAAAACGGGGGACTTGCTATGGGGTACCCGGGGTGGAGAAGGGGGGATCCAACATCACGGAGGGATTCTTTTCCCGTGAATATACCTTCCCTTCGGAAGAGTGAATACAGGTGGCAGAATACATCATCGAGAAAACGCTTTCCACAGCGGCATACCTCAGGATATCCCTCCCTTGGAGGGGGGAGACTCTTATCAAGCAGTTTCACCCGGCAGTCTTTGCACCGTGAGAATACCGCAGGGATCATGCCGATGATCTCACCTGCCTCCCTGACACAATCGTCACCACAGACAGGGCATTTCATTAAGCGATCCTCTGCTTTTGGGAAAGATATCCCTTGAGGATCTTCATAACGCCCCATTACCAGAGTATATCGCTTTATACCTGGTGAGTGTTGTGTTCATTTCAGGGAGTGAGAAAGGTCACTTTATCTCTCTTGGTAGCCGAACACCATGCCAGAAAATAATGGGCCCGATGCGATTTGAACGCATGACCGCCCGGTTATGAGCCGGGCGCTCTTACCGGACTAAGCTACGGGCCCGGATTGAAGCGCCGCCAACAGGACTCGAACCTGTGACATGCTGGTTAACAGCCAGCCACTCTACCAACTGAGTTATGGCGGCACAAATGCTGTGCCCTATTACATTCTTTCTAAATACTTTTAAAAGTAGCGTTATATCCATTACAACGTAACTAGTGTGCTTTCTTCATTCCCTCGAGAAGTCTCACCATTTCATCAATCTCTTCATCGAGATGTTCAAGGAGATCCGATGCAAGGTCAGTTGCCACGGCGCCCGAAGGTGAAGCCCGTATATACCCCATCTGCTCCAGAACCCGAAGGGAGTACCGAATCCGATGAAACGGCAGATCAAGGATCTCGGAGAGCTTCATGATACCAATCGGTTCATGATCAACAACGGTCCGCATAACTTCGATATGCCGCTGCATCAGCTCAATTTCACTCTTCACTTTTTCGATCATTATTCCCTCGCACTTGCAGGACCGTTTGTTCGTTGATGGACCACTTACTCCGGATGGTCCAACCATTCCCGGGTTTTCCTGTATTGACCCAAGAAATACAAGGTCAATCCGATAGCCAGAAGACCAATGAGAAGAACGATGGGAATAAGGTACTTTTCAGGCATCCAGAACAGTGAAAGTATACCGATCCCAACGAGCAGAATGATGATATTCAGCAGTACCGCAAGGCGATAAAATTTCCATTTGAACTTTTCCTTCGTCGCCAGGTCCATTACACATAGGTAGTTTCTATGATAAAACTACTTGTGGTCCGAAATCAAAAATGATCAGCATGGACGCGCTCGATCGGGCACTGCAAAAGAGCGGAGCGGCAGCATATGTGATGACAGGTTCCTCTGAATATGCTGATATGCGATATCTCACCCGTTTTACTACGACCGATCCCATCATATATGTCAGGAGCGCCGGGGAGCGCGGATGGATCATCGTTTCCCAGATGGAGTATACCCGTGCCCAGCAGGAAGCGGTCACAAGGGTCATGACACGGGCTGACGCAGGGTTGTTCCGGATACTCGAAGAGGAGAAAGACCGGTGGAGAGCCCTGGCAAGGATGGTGGCAAACCTTGTGGAGGGAATGGTTCTCATTCCTCCTGACTTTCCCTATGCTCTTGGCCGTCACCTGGATGAATTGACAGGGGTAGTAACTGATACCGGGACGATATCGTTGATGAGAGCGAAAAAGTCCCGCACGGAAGTGATCTCAATAGAAAAGGTCCAGCGCTCTGCAGAAAGAGCGATGCTGCATGCAATCGATTCGATCCGTCGATCGAAATCACGGAATGGCATGCTCTGGCTGGAGGGGAAACCACTTACCTCCGAACGTATCAGATCTGAAATGCACGCGCTGCTGATACACGAGGGCTGCATTGCCAGGGATACCATCCTCTCCTGCGGGAAGGATACTGCCATGCCCCATAACAAGGGCACCGGGCCATTATTTGAAGATGAGCCTATCATGATCGATATTTTTCCACGGAGTGAACAGACGGGATATCACTCAGATATGACAAGGACGGTCGTGAAGGGTGAGCCCTGCCAGGAAATAAGGGAGATGTTCGATGCGGTAAAAACAGCACAGGACGTTGCAGCCTCGATGATCAAACCTGGAATATCCGGAGAGGTGGTGCATCAGGCAGTGGTCGATTTTTTTGCCAGCAGGGGATATGGAACGAAAGGGGAGGGATACATCCATAGTCTCGGACATGGGGTGGGGCTTGAGGTTCACGAGCTTCCCTCTCTCGGGCCGGGAGGGGATCGGCTCAGCAGGGGAAATGTTGTCACAAATGAACCGGGACTCTATTACGAAAAGGTGGGAGGGATCCGGCTGGAGAATATTGGACTGGTAACGCAAACAGGGTTCCGCACAATTACCGAATTTCCGTGTGAGCTGGTGATATGACCATGATCCCCGACGAGAATTCTCTCTCCTGTTACTGTGAAGCCGGAAAGATCGCATCTGTTATCCTGAAAAAAGGATCTTCACTGATAGAGATTGGAAACCGGGTCCTTGAAACAGTCGAGTCCATCGAGCAGATGGTTGAAGAACAGGGATGCGGGCTGGCATTCCCGCTCAATCTCTCGTTTAACGAAGATGCCGCACACGATACGGCTTCTGCAGATGAGCAGAGGGTATTCTCGGAAGGTGACGTGGTGAAGCTTGACCTTGGTGTACATCTGGAGGGATATATCGCTGACACCGCTGTGACGGTTGACCTTGGGGACAATGCACTGCTCATTGAAGCATCAAAGGCTGCACTCTCTAAGGCAATAGAGATCGTCAGACCAGGAGTTACATCCGGAGACCTTGGAAGGGCGATCCAGCATGAAATCCAAGTGCGGGGATATCATCCCGTTTCCAATCTCACAGGTCACGGCCTTGCCAGATACTCGATCCATACCCCCCCGAGCATTCCAAACATCTCGTTTCAGGGCGGGGTTGTGCTGGAGGAGGGTATGGTGTTTGCCATCGAACCTTTTGCCAGTACAGGCTCAGGCAGGGTCAGCGAGAAGAAACGCATTGAGATCTTTCAGCAGACAACAGTCAAACCAGTACGCCTGCCTTCCGCCCGTAAATTGCTCGAATCGGTACGAAACCGTCATGGAATGCCTTTTGCACGGCGCTGGATAACCGATGGAAAACAGGATATCGCGCTGGCAAGCCTGATCAGCCAGGGCATTGTCCGT